>NZ_JBHWJT010000018.1:0-218730 GCF_042731325.1 Streptomyces sp. NPDC059866
TCTTCGAGCAGGTGCAGGCGGCGGGACTTGGCGAACCACTCCTGCCGTGTGCGGTAACCGCCCGGCGCCTGCTTGGTGCCCCTCGCTCCCACGGGAACAGACAGCCGATGCGTGATCGTCGCAATCCCGGCCTGAAGGCCCTGGATGTGCGCGAGCTGACCACGCCGGGCGAGCGCCCACTGATCGTGCGTGGCCTTCGTGATCGACCCGGCCCAGCGCGAGGAGGACTCCTCTGTGAGAGTGCGCTTGCGCTCGGCCCACTGCTCACTGTCGTGCTCCAGCCCGGCCGCGCACCGCGCCTTCAGATCACGGGAGGCGAGCGAACCGAGCAGGTCACCGACCAGGCGAAGCACCTTCTCGTCCCCGGCGCTCAGGTGCTTGAGCCGGGTACGGATCGCCACCCCCGAAGGGCCCGGCACCACGAACGGCGCCGCCACCTCCCGCAGTCCCCCCACCCCTTCACCCCCGGCCCGCATCGAAGAAATCCGTCACCGCACTCAACGACCACCACCGGCGAAGGTCACGCATTCGACGCAAGAACTCTCGTTCCCCGCCAGGGAGTGGGCCTGCCGCCGCCCGGAGGCTCACTCATGCGTACCAGAACACGCTCAAGTGCCGTCCATCGCCACCTGTTCACAACCCCTCGACCTGCAGGACGCCGTCGACGAGCGGACCTATGACGACACCCTGGACGAGGGCTACTCGCCGCCGGAGAAGCCGCTCGGCGTCACCCGGCATGGCACCACGGCCGCGGAACAGTACGCCGGCGAGAGCCTCGACCAACGGCTCGCCCAGGAACGGCCCGACGTGGACGAACCCGCCGGGGACGACATCGGCGACCTCCCGGGCGGAGAGGGCGAACCGGTCGACCCGGAGTCCGGCACCGAACGCGCCGGCCGCCTGGTGGCCCCGGACGAGGGCCTGCGCTCCGACACCATGAAGGAAGCGGTCGCCGACGACCGGGGCGTCGACGCCGGCGCCGCGGGCGCCGAGGAGGCCGCCGTGCACGTCGTCGACGAGGACACGACCTGACCCGGTGCCCCCTCAGTCCGCGATCCGGTCGATCTGCCGGAGCTTGTTGGTGGCGTCCAGGGCGGCCACCTTGTAGGACTCCGCGAGCGTCGGATAGTTGAATACCGCATTGACCAGATAGTCGACCGTGCCGCCGCACCCCATCACGGACTGACCGATGTGGATCAGCTCGGTCGCCCCGCTGCCGAAGCAGTGCACACCCAGCAGGGTGCGGTCCTCGGGAGAGACCAGCAGCTTGAGCATCCCGTGCGAGTCCCCGACGATCTGCCCCCGGGCCAGCTCCCGGTAGCGGGAGATCCCGACCTCGAACGGCACCCGGTCCTCGGTGAGCTGATCCTCCGTCCGCCCCACGAAGCTGATCTCCGGGATGGTGTAGATGCCGATCGGCTGGAGGTTGTGCATCCGGCCCACCGGCTCCCCGCAGGCGTGGTACGCCGCCGCCCGCCCCTGCTCCATCGACGTGGCGGCCAGGGCCGGATAGCCGATGACGTCACCCACGGCGTAGATGTGCGGCACCTGGGTGCGGTAGTGCTCGTCGACCGTGATCCGGCCGCGCGCGTCCGCCGACAGGCCGGCCTTGTCAAGGTCGAGGTCGTCGGTCAGACCCTGCCGGCCCGCGGAGTACATCACCGCGTCGGCCGGGATCTTCTTGCCGCTCTCCAGCACGGTGAGGGCGCCCCGGGGATGACGCTCGACGGCGGCGACGGTCTCCCCGAAGCGGAACGTCACCGCGAGGTCCCGCAGGTGGTACTTGAGCGACTCGACGACCTCCACGTCGCACATGTCGAGCATCCCGGCCCGCTTCTCGACCACCGTCACCCTGCTGCCGAGCGCGGCGAACATCGAGGCGTACTCCATGCCGATCACGCCGGCACCGACGATGACCATGGAGCGCGGGACTCGTTCGAGGGCGAGGACATTGTCCGAGTCCATGATCGTCCGCCCGTCGAACTCGACGCTGGCGGGCCGGGCGGGCCGGGTGCCGGTGGCGATCACGATGTGCTCGGCGCCGATCAGCCGCTCATGGCCGGTGACCTCGCGCAGCGCCACGGTGTGCGGGTCGGCGAAGCGGCCGGTGCCGGCGAACACGGCGACGTGGTTGCGGGACAGCTGGCTGCGGACGACGTCGACCTCGCGGCCGACCACGTGCTGGGTGCGGGCGGTCAGATCGGCGACGGTGATGTCCTCCTTCAGGCGGTAGCTCTGCCCGTAGAGGTCGCGCTGGGTGAGGCCGGTCAGATAGAGCACCGCCTCGCGCAGCGTCTTGGAGGGAATGGTGCCGGTGTGGATGGAGACCCCGCCGACCATGTCGGGGCGGTCGACGACGGCGACCCGGCGGCCCAGCTTGGCCGCGGCGATGGCGGCCTTCTGGCCACCCGGGCCGGATCCGAGGACGAGCATGTCGTAGTCGGGCACCCTCCGGAGTCTGACAGCCCGGACACCTCTCCGACAGGGTGAACGGTCAACCGGCTGTACGGTCAACTGCCCGAAGGCACACGTGAGTCGGTGCCCACGCCTCACCGGGAACGCGTCCGGTGTCCCCCGGAAGCCCCTAGGGCAGCAGCTTGTCGATGGCCGCCGGTCCCTCCCGGTCCAGCTTGCGCCGGGCCCATTCAAGGTTCTTCGGGGTGAGGTCCTTGCCCGAGGCAAGCACCACGTCCTCCGGCGACACATCCGTGCCGGTGCGGGTGTGGAGCAGGGCATCCGGGGTGACGCGGTCCGTGACCGGCTTGGACGCGTCGGGCTGTGGCGTCGACATGATCTCTGCTCCTCCGGTCCGGGGTTGTGCTGCGAACCCGGTGCGGTCATCGGGTCCACTAACACCATTCAACGTCGGAGCGCACACTGCATCCGGAGCGGGTGATGCCGAGGTCAGAGGGCCGGCGGCCGAGGAGCGAGCACGAGCATCGTGACGTCGTCGCGTATGACCCGGCTGTGCCGCAGCAGGTCCGCCCACACCCGGTCCGTCAGGGCGGCGGGGTCGTGCTCGGCCAGGACGGTCAGCCGCTCGGTCAGCGGGTAGAAGGCGCCGGTCCGGTCACGGGCCTCGAGGACGCCGTCGGAGACCAGGACCAGTGTGTCGCCGGGCTCCAGGAAGACGGAGAGCGCGCCTTGCGGGGTGCCGTCGGCAAGGCCGAGACCGAGCGGCATCGACGGCTCGACCCCGAGGTCCGTGGCCGTTCCCGCCCGCAGCAGCACCGGGGGCGGATGGCCGCACGTCACGATCCGCACCGCACGCGCGTCGCGGGAGAATTCGAGCAGCAGGGCGGTCGCGAACAGCTCGGCGTGCCGGGCGCTCGCCGAGTCCACCCGCAGCCGTCGGTCGAGGCGGCCGGCGACCGCCTCCAGATCCGGCTGATCGAGCACCGCCTCCCGGAAGGCGCCCAGCAGGGAGGCGACCGTGCCCACGGCCGCCAGACCATGCCCCTGGACGTCGCCCAGCACGGCGCGGACCCCGTACGGGCCGTCGCGCACGTCGTAGAAGTCACCGCCGACCAGCGTCCCGCGCTGCGCCGCCCGGTACAGGCCCCAGCAGCGCACCGGGCCGACCCCCTCGGGCAGCGGCGGCATCAGCGCCCGCTGTGCGGCCTCGGCGGTGGTGCGTTCGATGTCGAGCTGGGCGTCGCGGTGACTGCGGACGAAGGCCACGAACACGCTCATCGCGGAGACGAAGACGATGGTCCACAGGTCGGTGTCGCCGGGCCGGTTCAGCTGGAGGGCCGGGATGTGCAGCAGCGTGATCGTCAGCGCGCCGAGGACGGCGGTCCCCAGCGGTCCGTACGACAGGATGGCCAGCGGCGGGATGGCGCCCAGCAGGAAGCCGACGTCGAGGGCATCGTCGCTGAGAGCCGTGGCCACGCCCACGCCCACGATCAGCGCGGCCGGCAGCACCCGCACCCAGCGTGGCGGTGGCGCGCCCCTGAGCCAGCTCTGCCGGTCCCGGTGCCGGAGAGGTGACAGGACGGAGGCCTTCTCCACACCACCACGCTGCTACGCCGGGGCGCGCGCCGCACGCCGAGCTGTGCCGGCGCCCCCACCGTCACCGGGTGCCGAGCGTGTCCTCGACCGAGGCGAGGATCTCGGTGACCCGCAGTCCGAATGCCGCGTCGCAGGGGTGCGGCCGGCCGGAGCCGGCGGCGGCGAGGAGGGCGTCGGCGGCGCGGGCGAACGCGGGAAGCGCCCCCTCGGAGCCCGCCGGAAGGGCCGTCACCCCCGCCGTGCCGCGCAGTTCTACGGTGGCCCCCGCCGCCGCGGGCGGAGCGGTGAGGCTGAGGGTCAGGGTGCTGGACGCGCCGGTGGCGTGGTGGAGGACCGCGTGAACGGTGTCCTCGGGACCGCGTGCCGCGGCCGCCACGCCGGTCACGTCCCCGAGGACCGGCAGCAGCACGGACAGGGCATGCGGACCGACGTCCCACAGGGCACCCTTCTCCCGCCGCCACGGCGAGGTCGCGAACGGGCTGTCCCCGGAGAACACCGCGCCCAGCCACTGCGCCCGCGCCACGAACCAGCCGTCCCGTCCGGCCTGTTCGGTGATCCAGGCCTCGGGGGCGGACTGGAAGCGCGTGGTGAAGAACACGACCGAGGCGACACCGGCGCCGCGCGCCGCCTCGACCACGGCACGGCCGTCGTCGACCGTCGTGGCGACGGGCTTGTCCAGCAGCAGATGGCATCCCGCCCGGGCGGCATGCGCCGCGAGCTCCGCCTGTACCGCCGGCGGCAGCGCCACGGCGACGGCGTCCACCTCCGCGAGCAGGGCGTCGACGTCGTCGTAGGCGCGGATGGAATGACGGTCGGCCAGTTCCTTCGCCGCCGCCGGGCGGCGCCCCCACACGCCGACGAAGTCCAGTTCGTTGTGCGCGCCCAGGGCGGGGGCATGCACCATCTGCGCCCACGGGCCGGTGCCGAGCAGTCCGATACGCATACGGGTCGCCTCTCCAACGCTGCCGAATCTCGCGACGACCGGCGCCACGAGGCCGGCCGGGTGCGAGCGTGTCACACGAACGGCGGACCCGGACACCAGGCCCGCCCTCGACGGGCTCGAAGAGGCGCCCGGGCCGCGGATCACCGCCGGCTGCGGCACGAGGGGGCGGCTGCTGTTCGCCGCCCGGGTCGACGGGCGGCCCCGCCAAGGGGTGCGCACGGACCGGCCCGAGCCGCCACGGCTCTCGCCATTCAGCACTCCGGCCACTGAATCCGTTCGCTTTCCTCTGTTGGACCGCCGGCCGCAAGCCCAGCCAGGCTGGGACATCTCCCGTACGACCGCCCCCCGGCCGTACGGACTCCATCGGTTCTGCGCGACAGGCGAAAGAGGTCATGAACCCATGCACACTCGCCGCATCGGTGACGTCGAAGTCAGTGCGATCGGCCTGGGCGCCATGCCCATGTCGATCGAGGGCCGGCCGGACGAGGCACGTTCCCTCGCCACCGTCCACGCCGCCCTGGACGCCGGCGTGACGCTGATCGACACCGCTGACGCCTACCACCGGGACGCCGACGAGGTGGGGCACAACGAGACCCTGATCGCCAAGGCCCTCGCCACCCACGACCGGGGCAAGGACGTCCTGGTCGCCACCAAGGGCGGCCATCTGCGCCCCGGCGACGGCAGTTGGACGCTGGACGGCAGCCCCGCCCATCTCAAGGCGGCCTGCGAGGAGTCGCTGCGCCGGCTCGGCGTCGAGGCGATCGGCCTCTACCAGTTCCACCGCCCCGACCCCCGCGTGCCCTACGAGGAGTCCGTCGGCGCGCTCCGCGACCTGCTGGACGAGGGCAAGATCCGTATGGCGGGCATCTCCAACGCGAACCCGGACCAGATCAGGCTGGCGGGCGACATCCTGGGCGGCCGACTGGTCTCCGTGCAGAACCAGTTCTCGCCCGCCTTCCGTTCCAGCGAGCCGGAGCTGCGTCTGTGCGACGAGCTCGGCATCGCGTTCCTGCCCTGGAGCCCGCTCGGCGGTATCCCCCGGGCCGGTGAACTCGGCTCGGCCCACGCCCCGTTCGCGAGGATCGCCGACGCCCACGGGGTGAGCCCACAGCGCGTCTGCCTGGCCTGGATGCTCGCCAAGTCGCCGGTGGTCGTCCCCATTCCGGGGGCCAGCCGGCCGGAGACGATCCGCGACTCCGCCGCCGCACCCGGCCTCGTGCTCACCGCCGGGGAACTGGCGGAGCTGGACGCCGCCTGAGCTCCCTCCGGTGCGGGCCGGGCAGCCCCATGCCGGGCCTGCACCATGCACACAGGCCCTTCTTCCCCCGACGATTCGCGCATGCACTGGCACGGGGAGTCACGCACTCCCTAGGATGTATTCCCTGTCAGGCCAGTCGAGTTGGCGCTCGGCACGAAGCAGGGGGATCGATGCACACCGACAAGCCGCTGTCCACGGAGATCGACGCCAACGTGCCGACGGCCGCGCGCATGTACGACCACTACCTCGGCGGCAAGGACAACTACGCCGCGGACCGCGCCGCCTGCGAGGAACTCGACAAGGTCGTTCCCAGCACGCGCCGGCTCGCGGTGAACAACCGCCGTTTCCTCCAGCGCGTCGTCCGCACGCTCGCCGCGGAGTACGGCATCCGGCAGTTCCTCGACCACGGATCCGGCCTGCCCACCCAGGACAACGTGCACCAGGTCGCACAGCGCCACGACCCCACCGCCCACGTCGTCTACGTCGACAACGATCCCATGGTGCTGGTGCACGGCCGGGCCCTGCTGGAGCAGGACGAGCGCACCTGCGTCATCCACGCCGACATGCGGGACACCGACGCGATCTTCTCGCACCCCGACACGCAGCGCCTGATCGACTTCTCGCAGCCGGTCGCCGTGCTGTTCAACTCGGTCTTCCACTGCATTCCCGACAGCGAGACCGACGGCCCGAAGGCGGTGGCCCGCCGGGTCGCCGAGCGGCTCGCACCGGGCAGCTACCTGGTGATGTGCCAGCTGGTCAGCGAGGACGCCGAGGTGCGTGCGTTCGTCACCGACTTCATGGACAAGGCGACGCAGGGACACTGGGGCCGGGTGCGGCAGGAGAAGGACGTCGCCGAGTTCTTCGAGGGCCTGGAGATCCTCGAACCGGGCCTGGTGGAGGTGTCCACCTGGCGCCCCGACTCCGAGGTGGTGCCCCGTCAGCTCACCCACGAGTGGATCGAGTTCGGCGGCGTCGGCCGCCTCCCGTAGGTTCGTCCGGGGTATCCGGTGACTCAGCCGGCGGGATAGCGATTCGCCATCGTCTCCTGGAGCAGTTCCAGGGAGGCCCGCGGTGTGAGTGCCTCGTCGGCCAGCCGGTCCAGGGCGACGCGGTACTCCTCCGTCTCGTCCCGGTCCTCGAGGAAGTTCGCGCTCCGGATGTGCTCCAGGTAGACGACGTCGGGCAGATCGAGACCGTCGAAGCGGAGATAGGTGACCGGGATCGCCGGGGCCGACGCGTTGGTCACGTCCAACGGCACGATCTGCACGCTGACATGGGGACGCTGGGCCATCTCGACCAGATGCCCGAGCTGCTCGCGCATCACCGCACGGCTGCCGAGCACGCGCAACAGCACGGACTCGTCGATGATCGCCCACAGTTGCGGAGGGTCCGCCCGGTGCAGCAACTGAGCCCGCCGGGTGCGCAGTTCGACCCGGCGTCGCACCTCGTGCGACGGTGCCACCGGCAGCCCGCGCTCCACGACCGCCCGGGTGTAGTCCGGGGTCTGCAGCAGGCCCGGCACGTACTGGATCTCGAACGTACGGATCGCGGCAGCCGCTTCCTGCAGCCCGACCAGCCGGTCGAACCACTCGGGCATCAGCCGCTTGTCGTAACGCTGCCACCAGCCGGGCTCCCCGGCCCGCCGGAGCAACTGCAGCAGTACCGACGCCTCGTACTCCTCCGCGTCGTACAGCTTCAACAGTGCGCGGACATCGCCCTCGGTCGGAGGCCTGCGGCCCTTGCCCGACTCGATGCGCGACAGCTTGGCGGGGCTGAATCCCAGGGCGCGTGCCGCCTGTTCCTGGGCCAGCCCGGCATCCTCGCGCAGGCCCGCCAGCTGGACGCCGACCAGCATCTTCAGCAGAGTCGGAGCGGGCTCCGCCCGGTCGAGATAGGGTCGGAGGCGGGACACACGCTGTGGCTCGGCGGACATCCTGGCTCCCTGCAGACCGGCAGAAGTGACTATCACGCTACCGCACTTGGCCGGTCTGCAGCAGGCGGGACGGCTCACATCAGATGGTCGAACTCGCCTTCCTTGGCGCCGGCCAGGAACGCAGCCACCTCGGCTGCGGTGTACACGAGCGCGGGCCCGTCGGGATCACGGGAGTTGCGCATCGCGACGCCTCCGTCGCCCAGGGCGGCGACCTCGACGCAGTTGCCCTCGGCGTTGCTGTGCCGGCTCTTGATCCACCGGGCGTCCAACGAACTCGCCCGCACTCCGTTCGGCATCACTGGCACCGCGACCTCCCTCAGTTCACGTTGCTGACTCCCTACCCGGATTCTCGTGCAATTTCTCGTGCAATTGCACGGAGGTGGGGTCGGTGTGGATAATAGCTACGGCGTCAACCCCCGTGGAGGCGCCCGATCATGACGCCGCATCAGGGAAAAGGCCAGGTCGTCGACCTGTCACCCGTACCGACATGACTGCCGCGGAAAGGCCCGACGCCATGCGCACCGCTTCGACGGGACAGCAGAGCACCGAGCGCACAGACCGCGAGACGCGGCCGGCGGGAGCTCCCCGCGCCACGCCCCTGAGAGCGCTGGGCGAGGTGCCGTGGCAGGAGATCCGGGACTCCACCGGCTGCGCGGCCGGCATCCCGCTGCTGCTCAACAAGATCGCCTGGGGCGGCGCCGACACCGCCGGGGCGGCACTCGACGAACTGCGCGACCGTGTCTGCCAGTACGGCTTCGTGGTGGAGCAGGCGACGGCCGCGACGGTCCCCTTCCTGTGGGAACTTGCCCAGCTTCCCCATGTGACCTGCCGTGCCCGGATCATCGAGCTGCTGAAGAACATCGCCGACGCCCGGCAGTGGGAGAACACCGCGACGGCGTATCCCAAGCTGCTCAACCACCGTGAGAACCACGTGGTCTGGGAGCGCGCCGCTCGTCAGGCCGTCCGTGCCCGGCGGGGCGTCGTCCGGCAGCTCCAGGCCGAGCAGGACGCCGAGATCGCCCGCGTGTCCACCGAACTCGCCCGGTCCCTCGGCGATTGAAGTGCTCTTCCGGATGAATCCGGGAGATTCCTGCCTACCTTGCGGTGGCGGGTTTGACGCCTCGAGTGCGCCTGACGACTGCCCTCCCGGCAGCCGGGATGAGTGCGTGGCCCATCCGGTACAGGTGCAAGAGGTTTCGGGCCGCGTTGTAGTCGGCGTTGCCCGACCAGCCGCAGTCCGGACTCTTGCATACGAACGTGGCCTGGTCCTCGCGGCTCCCCGGTGTGATGAAGCCACATGCGGAGCAGCGTCGGGAGGTGTTCGGGGCGGGGACCTTGTGCACAGTGCCGCCGTTGCGGGCAGCCTTGTACGTCAGCATGGTCACAGTGCGGCCCCGTGCCTCCTGGCTGATGGCACGGTTGAGGCCGGCCTTCTGGGCGACGTGCTTCCCCGGTTCCTCGATGGTGCCCTTTGCGGACTTGACCATGTTCGGGATGTGGAGTTGTTCCACCACGAGCGTGCCGTAGATGCGGGCGAGGGCCGTGGTGGTCTGGTGCTGCCAGTCAGTGGCCCGTCGCGTGGCTCTGGCGCGGAGCGTCCTGATCTGGTCGTAGGTATTCCGCAGCCGGTTGGAGGTGCGTTCCTTCGGTTTGCGGAAGCTCTTGCGGTGCGCGGCCCGCCGTTCCAGGCAAAGAAGCTTGGCCTTCTCCTCAGCGGTCAGCCACTTGTCGCGGTCGGCGGTGCCGTTTTCAGTGCGGGTGGGACGGCCGTGGTCCTGGTGGTTTCCGTCCGACAGGGCCAGGGGCAGGTTCACCCCGGCGTCGATGCCGACCTCGGGCCCCGCGTGCGGCTCCGGCTTGGCTTGGAGGGTCTGCACGCGGAAGGCGATGTGCCAGCCGAGGGCGTCCTTGACCAGCCGTGCCCCGGTGATCCGGTTCTCCTTGTTGGCGCGCTTGCCGACGGGGAGATCTTTGGTCCAGCGGAATCGGACCCGGCCGATCTCAGGAATGTTGACCATGCCCCAGCGGCGGTGCACGCGGGTGATGTTCAGGTCCCGTCCCTGCGGGATGTCCACGGACATCACCGTGCGGACACGGGCCTTGAAGTTCGGCTTGTCCGCCCGGCCGTCCCAGCAGTTCTTCCACGCTTGAAGGTAGGTCTTGAGGACCGCCTGGGCGGCCTGCGCCGGCAGCACCGCCAGCCAGTCGATGTCCTTGCGGGCCTGCCACTTCACCCAACGGAGTTCACTGCTGATGCGATCACTCTGTCCTTCGGTTTATGTCACCTCGCTGGAACCCTGTTACCTGTGAGACGGACACTTCTGGTCCGGCTCGTACTTCGCTGCGTCCTGCGGCGGGGCACCGCTGACCGTCGTACGCCAGTACATCGAGAATCAACAGCGTGCCATGTACTCGGCTCAGCCCCACAGTGCAGATCCACACTTACGCGCAGGTCAGAGCAGCTTTGGGATGCGCTTCACCTCCCTCGTGAACGACTCTGTTGAGGAATGCGGATTTCGGCTCGCGTGGCCGGGTCATGCTGCGAGGGCAAGCCGGGTGAGGTGCGATGCGGGGGTCGGGCCGAGTGGTGTGCTGTTCAGCCAGGCGTCGGTGCGGATGATGTTGAGTACGGTGGCGGACAGGACGTTCGCGAGGTGGGTCTTGGCATGCCCTCGGTAGGGGGTGCGACGTAGGCGGGTGCGGCGCACGGCCTGGGAGATGGTGCCCTCCACCCCAGCGTGCACGTCATACCGCTTCTTCCAGGCGTCGATCTCCTGCTCGGCTCGTTGGTGTTCCAAGATCTCTTGCTGCTTCCGGGGCAGGAGGGTCGGGCTGCGGCCGCAGCGGCCGGTCGCTGATGCCCTGGTGCAGTGTTCACGCAGAGGGCATGGACGGCAGTCCGCGGCGGAGAACTGCACCTTGGTGACCGGGTTCCGCTGGGCTTGACCTGACCGGACCAGCTGATACTGACCGCGCCCCCTGGGCAGGTCACCTTCTTTCGCTCCCAGTCGACGCGGAAGGCACGCTGGGACAGGCCCAGCCCCACCCCTACTACTTGTCCAGACCAAGTGGCGCACCCGGTCACCCGGTGTGGATGACCGTGACGAGGACGGTGACTGGTGCGCGTGAGCCGTGCTGGGCCAGGAAGGCAGACACGGCGGCGCGGACGTCTTCGCGTACCTGCTGGGCGACGTCCAGAACTCGGCGGCTTTCCTGTGTGGCGCAGCGTACTTCCACATGCCAGCCGTCTTCGGCTGTGCGTTCGATGCGGACGCCGGCCTCGGCTGGGAGGGTCGCGGCTCCGACCATGGCACGCCACGCGCGGGGAGCCGCGGCGGCCAGGTGGTCGGCGAGGGTCGGCTGTAGTCCGGCCACGCCGGAAACGTCGAGGGCCGCCCGAGCGGCGATCTGGCGGACGTCCCGGTCTGTGGTGGCGGAGGTCATCGCTGTTCGCTTCGTTCGGACGTCTCGCCACGGAGTGTGTCGGCAGGGTCCAACACAGTGTCGATCATCAGATCGACGCCGGTGACTGCCAGGCCCAGCTCGTGGTCTGCGGCATGCAGCACGGCGCGGCGTACCTGGGCGGCCCGGTCGGGCAGTGGCTGGTCGAGTGTGGTGGCCAGGGTCATGGTGACGTGGATGGCGGTGCCGTCTCCCATGGGGACGAGGCGGCAGCTGGCGGCTCGGGCACCGGGGACGCTGTCGGCGGCGCGGCGCAGTACTCTCGCGGCGGCACGCTCAGCGATCCGCAGGTCCTCGGCGGGGTCGTCCAGCGGCAGCATCGCGCCGAGACGGGCCTCTGCCCGTACGGCTTTCATGACCCGGTCGGCGAGGCTGTGACCGTCGGGGCGATCTTTGGCGCGGAGGGCGCGGGTGGCCCGGTCCAGGGCGGCCAGCCCTTCGACGGCCTGTTGGCAGTGTGGGCAGCGGGTCGTATGCGGGTCTGCCATGGCCTCGCTGTCGCGTGCCTGCTCCCAGGCGCGGCTGAGTGAGCGCCCACAGGGCAGCTGCTCGTCGCCCGCCAGCAGCTGCGCTTCGAGCAGCGGCGGAGTGCCGACCAGCCGGGCCTCGGCCGGCGGTTCGCCTCGGACGGGGTGCGGATCGTCTAGCGCCATGGGCCCATCGCCTCCTGCAACGCGCGTCGTGCGCGAAACAGCCTGCCGCGCACCGTCTGTTCACTGGTCCCGGTCACGTGTGCGATCTCCTCGTAGTGCAGGCCGTGCAGTTCCCGTAGGACCCAGCAGACCCGCTGATCGGGGTTGAGTGCGCGAAGTGCTTGGGACAGGGCGGCTGTGACCGCGTCCGCCTCGGCAGCGGCCTGCGGTGTGGCGGAGGCGTCGCGAGCGACGGGCTCGGGAACCTTTTCCAAGGGGACGGCACGGGGGCGGCGCAGGATGTTGAGACAGCGATTGGTGACGATGCGGTACATCCAGGTGCCGAACGAAGCCCCGTGGCGGAACTCCGGCAGCCGCCGCCAGGCGCTGAGAAAGGCGTCCTGGACGACGTCCTCCGCATCGGTCCGGTTGCCGAGAAGGTGACGGGCGAGTGCGAGCAGTGGACTGCTGTGACGACGGACCAAGACGGCGAACGCGTCATCATCCCCTTCGGAAGCCCGTACCGCGAGCACCCGGTCAGGGACCGCTGACGGGGCAGGAGCGCGCGGTCCGCAGCCAGCAGAGGCGCGGGGCCGGTCTGCTCGCCTTCCACCGCGGGCCTCCTGCCAGGGGCCGTTGCCCTGACATCCGCACACACCCATACATTCTATGTGACACACATCACATGAAAGGCGTGAGGAGTGCGGTTCCGATGTGTCTAATCCTTCGACGGGCACCACCCCGGTGCGCGCATGGACGCCTTCGGGAGGTCCTCATGTCCGACACCCTCAGCAGCCCCCTGGCAAGTGAGAGTCAGCCCAGCACCGCAGGCAAGGCACTGCGGGACCGCAGCGGCGTCGGCACCGCGCCCGAGACGCGGGGGCGCACGACCATCGCCGACAGCGTGGTGGAGAAGATCGCAGGAATGGCCGCTCGCGAGGTACCGGGCATTCACAGCCTCGGCGCCGGGATGGCCCGCACCTTCGGAGCCGTCCGCGACCGGGTCCCCGGCGGACACCCCAGTGTGACCCGCGGCGTGAGCGTCGAGGTGGGCGAACGCCAGGCGGCCGTGGACCTCGATGTGGTAGTCGAGTACGGCGTGTCCATCGTGGACGTCGCCGGCGACGTCCGCACCAACGTCATCACGGCAGTCGAACGTATGACAGGCCTGGAAGTCGTGGAGGTGAACATCGCCGTCGACGACGTCCACCTGCCCGACGAGGAAGAGCGGGAGGAAGCCGAGGCCCGCGTGAAGTGAACGCGGCAGCCTGCCGCCCAGGACTCGCGGCGGGCGGGGAACGCGGATCGACAGGGATTCGGGTGAGTGAGATGACCAGAGCGACGGTCGGGTTGCTGGCAGGTTTGGCCCTGGGCTTCGCCGCCTACTTTGGCGGCTTCTGGGCCTTCCTGCTTGTGGCCGCCCTGGGAGCGGTCGGTTTCGTCATCGGCCGCATCCTGGACGGTGACCTGGAGATGTCCGACTTTGTTCGAACCCGGCAACGGCGATGACCACGCGCCCTGCATCACCCCAGCCCAGCGGGCCGACGGACGCAACCCCGCCCCGTGTTCCGGCTGCCGAGCGCGGCGCGACCGTGATCCCCGACAAGGTGGTCGCCCGTATCACGGCCCGCGCCGCACACGAGGCGCTGGCCGGTCAGACGGGTACGAGCCTCGCCCACCTGGGGCTCACTCCGCCCCGTTCCACGGTCGCGGTCAGCGGCGGAACGGCCCGGCTGAGCCTGCTCCTGGATCTGCCCTACCCGACCGACATCGCGGGTGCCTCGCGCGAGGTGCAGCACTACGTCGGCCAGCGGGTGGCCCGGCTGACCGGCATGCGCGTCACCGAGGTCACCCTGACCATCCAGCACCTGGTTCCTTCCGGCGGCCTGGAGCACAGACGAGTGCGATGAACGGGTCGGCCCCGCCGGAAAGGAGGGCCCGACATGACACAGGACGGGGAGTCCTCCGCCGAGCCGGAGCAGCTCGTCAGAACCGATGAGGTCACATCCGTGACGGCGGGATTGCTGGCCCATCAAGGGCCAGACGCCGCGCGGCCCCAGTCAAGCAGCGTGGCCGACGGCACACGTGCATCGCGCCGTCTGTGGTCTACGCGCCGGATACCCACGGCGCTGACGGCCCTCGTCATCGTGGCCGGCGCCGGGATCTTGCTGTTCGACGTCGCCAGAGTGCGCACCGGCCACAGGGCTGCCGCCTGGCGCACCCGCCTGGCCCACGAACTGGCCACCCGGCCCCTGGACGACGTCTGGATGCTCACCGGCGCGGCTCTGACCGCAGCCCTCGGCCTGTGGCTGATCATCCTGGCGCTCACCCCGGGACTTCGCCACCAACTGCCACTCAACACGCCTGCCGGCCCGAACCCGGTGCGCGCCGTGCTGGACCGCGACGCAGCCGCCCTCCTGCTGCGAGACGCCGCCATGCGCGTCCCCGGAGTCAGCCGAGCCAGGATCCGGGTACGCCGACACCGCATCAAGGCCCGCGCGGACATACGCTTCCGCGACCCCGGCGACGTCGAGACCGATCTCACCGCCGCTCTGCACGAGCAACGCGACCGGCTCCCGCTGGTTCACCCGCCCCGGATCACCGTCCGCGTACGGCAACGCCGCAGCTGACCCGCCAGAGGACGCTGGAAACGGGTCGGAAGGAGGCAGGAGAACCATGATGAGGCAGTCCACGGTCAACCGGGCCCTGCTGGCTCTGGCCGGCCTCGTCCTGCTCGGCGGAGGCCTGCTGGTCCTCGTCGGCGGCTTCGACCTCTACCGGCGCTGGCACCTGTCGCCACCCGACGGCTGGCCCCTGGCCACCCCGCACGCCGTTCTGCTCAGCGCCGAAGACCGTACTCGCTGGACCGACGAGGCCTGGTGGTGGCCGGTGGTGATCGCCACCCTGGTCGTCATCGTCCTGCTCGCCCTGTGGTGGCTGTCGGCACAACTGCGCCGACCCCGCCCAGGCCGCATGCTCATCGGGGGAACAGCCCCTGCGGACGGTGTGGAACTGCACGACCACGCCCTCAGCGACGCCATCGCCACCGAGGCTCGCCAACTGCCCGGAGTCCAGCGCGCGAAGGTACGGATGGTCGGCCGCGTCCGCCGCCCCCAGGCACGCATCACCCTCACGCTCACCCCCGACAGCGAGCCCGGGCCTGTCCTGTGGGCCCTGTGCCACGGCCCTCTGGAACGCGCTCGCCAGTCCACCGGCTGGACCCAGCTTCCCGCCCAGGCGCGATTGCGCATTGCCACACACAAACCCCAGCGCGCCGAGTAGCAGCCCTGACTGGGGAATCGGGCCAGGTCCCCTTTTGTCGTCAACCGATCTCCAGGGACTGAACGCTGCCGGAGGAACTACTAGGTGGCTCGGCGGAGGCGATCGGCGACGGCGTGGCCAACGACGAGGTACACGAGGGCGGGTAGGCCGTAGTTGAGCAGTACCCGGAGCCATTCGGTGTCCATGGTGAAGAGGTCATGAGACCAGCCGGCCAGTAAGCGGCGTCCTCCACAAAGCTCACCAAGCCGTTCGACCGATTGGTATCGAGCAGAAACATCAGGATCCACAGGCCGAGGATCGCGGCGGTGATGTGAGCTGTGCCTGGGATCTGCGACGCGCGACCGTCCGTTTCGAGAGCTGGCAGGCTTCTCGCCTGTGGTGACCCCCGCCCGTCACTGAGCGGTCAGGTGAGAGCGGAGCCTGGCCAGGATCCGGCCGAGCAGGCGGGAGACGTGCGTCTGAGTGATTCCGAATTCGGTACCGATCTGGTGCTGGGTCATCTCACGGCCGAACCGCATGGCGAGAATCTGACGGTCACGCTCCGGCAGCCTTGCGATCACTGGTTGCAGGGCGGTCAGCTCTTCGACCAGTTCGAGGTCGTGCTCCTCGAAGCCGAGGAGGTCGGCCAGTTCGTCATCGGGCTCGGTTCCGTCGAGGGGAGCGTTCAGCGAGGCGGTGTTGTAGCTGTTGGCGGCCTCCAGCCCCTCCAGCACCTCTTCGGCATCCAGGTCCAGGTGTGCGGCCAGTTCGGCGACGGTTGGCGGACGGCCGAGGTCCTGTTCCAGGGCCACAGTCGCGGCGCGCAGAGTAAGGCGCAGCTCACGCAGTCGGCGCGGGACTCGCACGGCCCAGGTGGTGTCACGGAAGAACCGCTTGATCTCTCCCACGATGGTTGGCATTGCGAAGGTCGGGAACTCGACGCCGCGCGAGGGATCGAACCGGTTGATCACCTTGATCAGACCGATGCTGCCGGCCTGGATGACCGACTCGGCCCGCGAGTTGAAGCGACGGGCCGCGAAGTATGTTCTTCTCCAAGACCCGCGGCCTGCCCGTGATCACCGCCGGCGAGGCGGCATCCCTGGGCACCGTCGCGGACCTGACCATCGATGCGCACACCGCCAGCGTCGCGTACCTGCGCCTGTCCGGAACGTCAGGTCATGCGGATGCCCTTGCTTGGAACGCGGTGGAAGCGGTGGGGCCCGACGCGGTCATCGTGCACTCCCGCATTGCCGCCGAAGCAGCGCCGGACAAGGCTCCTGTCCACCATGAGGCCCTGGGCATCCGGGTGTTGACCGAGCATGGCGTCGAACACGGCACCGTCAAGGACATCGCCTTCGCCCCCACGTCCGGCCGCATCCTCACCCTCTACACGGCCCTCGGCGAGATTTCCGGAGACCGTCTGCTGGGTCTCGGCTCCTACGCCCTTGTGGTACGTGCTCCACGCTCCTGAGGTTGCGCGAGCCCTGGTTACGTGGCGGGCAGCACCGCGCGCACCGTCTTGCCGCCGCCGGAATCACACGCCACCGAAAGTCGACGGGACACCGCCCGCACCAGCGCGATGCCACGCCCGCTCTCCGCGGACAGAGACTGCTCCCGCAGGCACGGCCGGAGCGGGCTGTCGTCGTGGACCTCGATGGTGAGCTCGTTGGCGTCATCCACCGACAACCGCAACCGGCAGCAACTACGGCCGTGCCGAGTGGCGTTGGCCACCAGCTCCGAGGCCACCAGCACGGCATCGTCCACATCGGCGGAGTGCACGGCGGCTTGGTCCCGGGTGAGGAACTCCTGAGTCAGCCGACGGGCGCAGCAAGCGGAGTCCTCCTCACACGGCAGGTGGTATTCGACGCGTGCGGTACGCCGTCGGGCGCGCCAGTGCGCACGCATGGTGCTCACTTCCCCTCCGCAGAGGATGGCCGAAGCACCGCGGGGTGCGGCGCCGGGCGGGGGTGACAAGAGCGGCACATCCTTTGTTCCGCCCTTTCCCTTACCCGGTGCCCCGCAACCTGGTCATCGGACATTGTCCACGCGCGACGTACCGCACTTGACGTACGCATGCGACAACCTCACCGACCACCAGTATCCCGTGCGTCGCCCCGGCCCCCTCAGCGTGAGGCACCTCGGTCACGGGTCTGCCCGTCCCCGCGGTTGCGCCTTCCCCAGCTGCGACTGCTCCTGGCTCAGCGGGTCATGTCCCGCGGGGTGGTGTAGTCACGGCAGCTGTTTCGGTTCCGGTTGTGGGGTGATCTGCGGTTCGGGTGTGGTCGGCTTGTCGGTGAACAGCTCTGCCATGGACCTCCAGGGCGTGGTGGTGTCCGTGGACCCGGCGACCAAGAGTCACGAGAACGCGAACATGACGGCGTTCACGGTGGCGGGGCGCGGGTTCCCGGTGGAGACGATGTTCGGGGATGACCGGCCTCGCGGGTATCTGCTGCACTGCGAGCAGGACCGGTACACGCCGACACAGGCGATGAAGCGCGCCGCCACGCTGTACCACGAGCACCGCGCGGACTGCGTGGCCATCGAGGCGAACAACGGCGGCGACTACCTGCCCGCGCTCCTGGAGCAGGTGGACCCGACGGTGAACTGGCGGATCGTTCACGCCACGCGCGGGAAGCGTGCGCGGGCGGCCCCGGCGGCGCAGCTGTACGAGCAGACCAGGGTGTCGCATGTCGGTCCGGCTCGGCGGTTCGCGGAGCTGGAGGAGCAGATGACCACGTTCGTCGGCCAGGGCGGGACGGAGGACTCGCCGGACCTGCTGGACTCGGCCGTGTGGGCGCTTTGGGACCTATTCCTCGACCCGACCATCGCCGCCGCCGCGCGGCGGCGATGACCAGCGGCTGAGCGGTCGGCGCTGACGGAGGGCGGCATCGGGTCTGGGACGGG
This sequence comes from Streptomyces sp. NPDC059866, assembly GCF_042731325.1. Classification (NCBI taxonomy): domain Bacteria; kingdom Bacillati; phylum Actinomycetota; class Actinomycetes; order Kitasatosporales; family Streptomycetaceae; genus Streptomyces; species Streptomyces sp. NPDC059866. Next base: position 18,405 of record NZ_JBHWJT010000018.1, read on the forward strand.
CGATTTTCGGTCGCTGTCGCTGCGTGTTGGGGCAAGCGTGGCGTGTGCGCACGCCGTGGTGGCGACACTGCGCCGTCGTATCAACGGCCCAGCGAGGACGTTCGCGCGGGCTTACGGCGGCCTGGTCCGCTGGCGGTCGGTGTTCACCTCAGGCCGGGCATCCTGGTCAGGCTGAGGTCTTCGGCTGTGACTCGCCGCTTTGGGCGCGCAGTTGCTCGTTGATGCGTTGGGCTTCCTCGAGTTGGTCTTCGAGGATGATGATGCGGCAGGCGGCCTCGATGGCGGTGCCCTGGTCGACGAGTTCGCGGGCGCGGGCGGCGATGCGTAGCTGGTATCGGGAGTAGCGGCGGTGGCCGCCTTCGGAGCGCAGGGGGGTGATCAGGCGGTGCTCGCCGAGGGCGCGGAGGAAGGCGGGGGTGGTGCCGAGCATCTCGGCGGCCCGGCCCATGGTGTAGGCGGGGTAGTCGTCGTCGTCGAGGTTGTCGGCGGGACGGGTATTGCGAGGGGGCATAGACCTCTTCTTTCGGGGGACGCGTCGGGGGGCCCGGGTGCCGTACGGCACCCGGGCCCCGAGCTTTCAACACCATCTACCGGCAAACTGCGCCGGCCTTCTGTGTCCGCAGGTTCCGCCTGGGAGGGCGGGGCTGCGGGGATCGCGGATGCGTGACCGGGGACCACCTTCCAATCCGGGGCCTGCGGTACCCGAGCGGACTTCTTTCTCGCCCGGGCGATCCTGATGGCGTCTGCTCCTTACCTTCGGTTACTCGGTTGTACTGCTGGATACCGCGGGTACTGCTCGCGGCCCCTGGGGCCGCGTCCTGCTTGACCTGCATGCACGGCAGTTCATCTCTGCCGCGCCCTCATCGACTTCCTGGGTACGACGGAAACAGTAACCCCGCAACAAGCCAATGTCTACTGTGGCCACGACAGGTTTTCTTCAGAGTCGATGCACGGAGTTCTGTCGCAAATACACCCAGAAGAGTGCTGTCCCGGGTTGAAGCCCCGCCCGGCGGGCACACGCTGAGCCTGGCGGCACAACCGATCCAGGGCCGGGTGGTAGCACATGACCGACACGAAGACGACGAGCTCGGAACCCCCAAGGCGCCTGTGGTTCTTGAGGGCGACAGCCCCGCCGGTATCGCTCGCGCCCGTTACGTCGCCCGCGCCTTCGCCGATGGCCTGGAACCGGCTCCGGCCCCCGGAACGGCGGAAACCCTCGCCCTCGTGGTCTCCGAGCTCGCCACCAACGCCCTGCGCCACGGCGGCGGCCGATACACCCTCGAACTCGCGGCCACCGCCGATGCGGTAAACGTCGCCGTCAGCGCCCTCAGCCCCGCACCCCCGCGGGAACGCGCCCCCGACCTCAACGGTGGTGCCGGCGGGTTCGTCGGGTCAGACCGGCGATGGAGTCGCCCTCGTCGACATAACGGCGAAAGAGCTCAGCCACCACGGCAGCCTCGGCATCATTGATCTCGTAGCGGGCCGCACACTCCGGGCTCTTGCGTACGAAGCGGTAGCCGAACGGCGCCCCGGACAGCACGTTCACCGATCCGGCCCGGGCCCGGTAGGTCTTCCCACGCCGGTAGCGCTCCATCGGCTGGGCCTTTTCGTACTCGGCGAACATGCCCTGGAACCGGACCAGCAGTTGGTCCTCGGGGCTGTCTCCGCGCGGCCCGCGTACGAACTCCACCCGCGTCCCCCCTCGGTGAACTCCTCGATCAGCAGGGCCTCGTCCTCGAAGACCCACTCCTGGGGCACCTCAAGCCGCATCCGCTCGGCGTACGCGCGCAGCGCTGCCGTCTGCGAGGCGATCGTCTGGTCCTTCTTCTGCCGCTGCGAGGACACCCTCCCGTAGATCGCCGCCGCGGTCACCGCCCACTCCTTCCTGCACCTGTGGTAGCTGCTGATCGCCTCGGATGCGGGCACGGCGCTGAGGCACCAACACCTCGTAGGTCGCACGCAGCTCCGCACCGGCATGCCGGGAGAAGACCCACTCCAGCTCCACCATCGGACGGTTCACGGCCCCGGCCGCCGTCCGGCGGCATCGTTGCGGAGGTAGTCGGCCATCGCCCGGGCCACCACCGAGGAGACGGTCGCCTCACTCCCACGGGCATGCTCACGGACCCGCTCGGCCAGCGAGCCGGGCAGCTTGACGGTGAACACCACAAGCGCCTCGGGGACGGCGACTCGACCTTGCGCCACGGCCTGCTCCGCATACCGGTGTGCCTGACGCACCGACACCCCGAAACGGGCAGCCGGCACACGCGCCGCCTCCGCGACAGATACCTCCACCGCGAGCAGGTCCGCGGCAGCGTTGACCCGCCGCGCGTACTCGATGCTGTCGACACGATCCCCCCGCACCATGTCATGAACGTACTACCCGTCATGACGCTGCCTCCTCTCGCCACGAGGCAGCTTCTCCAACCTTCGGTGACGCAACGTCACTTCGAAGACAAAGTTGCCCATTGCGTTGGAGGTGTGGCCGGGGGAGCACTGCGCAAAATCAGAGGTAGACACTCCACGTTTTCAACGCCTGCCGGTCTCACGCTGCGGACGCCCCGACATTCCTGCCGTCACCTGGTGTACCCCTGGCCGAACTGGGCAGAAAGCGCTTCCTGCCTCCTTGGCCCGGCTGACGGAGAGGACCACCGCGGATGGCGTCGTCGCACGAGAGACCGCTCGACCACCGCTACCGGGGCGAACACCCGATACGCACCCTCGCCTACCTGTTCCACGCCGACCGATGGCGACTGGCCGCCGCGGTCGGCGTCTTCACGGTCAAGCACAGCCCGGTCTGGCTGCTGCCGCTGATCACCGCGTCCATCATCGACACCGTCGTCCAGCACCAGCCGATCAGCAGGCTCTGGACCAGCACCGGGATCATCATGTTCATCCTGGTGGTCAACTACCCGCTGCACGTGCTGTACGTCCGCCTCCTGTACGGCAGCGTGCGCCGCATGGGCACCGCCCTGCGCTCCGCGCTCTGCACCCGGATGCAGCAGCTCTCCATCGGCTACCACTCCCGGGTCAGCGCCGGAGTGCTGCAGGCCAAGGTGGTGCGCGACGTCGAGACCGTCGAGCAGATGGTGCAACAGACCGCCGAAACGGGACTCGGCGCGATCACCGTCCTCACCGGAGGACTCGTCATCATCGCCATCCGCACTCCCGAGTTCGTCCCCGTCTTCCTCGTCGTCGTGCCCGCCGCCGCACTCCTCGTGGCCCGCCTCAGGGCCCGGCTGCGCACCCACAACGAGCACTTCCGCCACGAGGTCGAGACGCTCTCCTCGCGTGTGACGGAGATGACCCGCCTGATCCCGGTGACCCGCGCGCACGGCCTGGAGGGCAAGGCGCTGCGCCGCATGGACGGCACCCTGCGCCGGCTGCTGACCTCGGGGATGCGCCTGGACCTGGTCAACGGCCGGTTCGGCTCACTCGCCTGGGTGGTCCTCAACGTGGTCGGTGTCCTCGTTCTCGCCGGCGCCGCGCTGATCTCGTACTACGACGTCTGGGGCGTCACCGCCGGCGATGTCGTCATGCTCAGCGCCTTCCTGACCACCCTCACCAACTCCACGACGACCCTCACCGGCCTGGCGCCGGTCATCACCAAGGGCCTCGAATCCGTCCGCTCGGTCGGTGAGGTGCTCCAGGCTCCCGAGCTCGAGGGCAACGAGGGCAAGGCCGAACTCACCGCGCTGCGCGGCGCCGTCACCTTCGAGCACGTCTCTCACGCGTACGAGGACGGCGGCCGGGCCGCCGTACGCGACTTCAGTCTCTCGGTGACACCGGGCGAGACGATCGCCCTGGTGGGCGCGTCCGGCGCCGGGAAATCCACCGTGCTCAACCTCGTCATCGGCTTCATCCGCCCCACCTCGGGCCGGCTGCTGCTCGACGGGACCGACATGAACACCCTCGACCTGCGCACCTACCGGCGCTTCGTGTCGGTCGTGCCGCAGGAGTCGGTCCTCTTCGACGGAACGGTCCGCGAGAACGTCGCCTACGGGATGGACGACGCCGACGAGGAGACGGTCCGGGCGGCGCTGCGGGACGCCAACGCGCTGGAGTTCGTCGACGGGCTGCCGCAGGGACTCGACACCCTGGTCGGCGAGCGTGGGGCGCGGCTGTCCGGCGGGCAGCGGCAGCGGCTGGCCATCGCCCGCGCCCTGATCAGGGACCCCAGGGTGCTGGTGCTGGACGAGGCGACCTCGGCGCTGGACACCCGTTCCGAGGCGCTCGTCCAACAGGCCCTCGCCCGGCTGCTGCACGGACGCACCACGTTCGTGGTCGCGCACCGGCTGTCCACCGTGCGGGGCGCCGACCGGATCGTCGTGATGGCCGACGGCCGCATCCAGGAGATCGGCACGCACGAGGAACTGCTGCGCCGGGGCGGCGCCTACGCGGCACTGCACAACGGCCAGGCCGCCTGACCGTCCGCCGGAAGGGCCGGACACCTGTGCGGTAGGCGACGGTTCTGCGTCAAATGGGTGCCGGGTACCCAAGAAGACGAATGGTCCGGCTCCGTCCGGGCATACGGTGCGCAAAAGTCGAGAGAGGGGCGCCCTGTGCTTGTTCCGGACCCGAAGGTCGTCAGGAGGCTGCTGACCAGGTACGCATCGCTGCGCATCGCTCAGGCGGAGAGGGAGACGCCGACGAGGGCACGGGAGTTGGCGGACGTCAGTCACACCCTGTGCGTCCTGACGGGTGCGACCAGCATCCGCGAGGCGATCGCCCGGGCGGACGCCCTGCTGGCCGGCGGGAGCGCGCCGGACCCGGACGGGGAGAGCGGTCTGTCGCTGGCCGGGTGACGCCGTCCGCGGAACCGCTCGCAGCGTCAAGGAACCCTGGTGCCCGTGCCGTTGACCCGGTCCGGCCGGTCCGCGGCGGGCCGGGCCAGCCACTCCGCGATGGTGCGGGCGATCGGCTGGCCCGTGTCCACCTCCACGAAGCCGAACTGTCCGGACTGGTTGCACTCCAGGAACCACCACGTCCCGTCGGCGTCCTCCACGAAGTCGAAGGCGCCGTAGGACAGTTCCGCGTCCCGGACGTAGGTACGGACGCCGTCGGCAATGCACGTGGGGACGTCGGAGGGACGCCAGGGCAGGTCGTCCGTGGCGAAACGGACGTCGACCTCGTCCGGGTCGGCGTCGGGGGCGATCGCCTTGCGGGCGGCCAGCATCCGCTCGCCGACCACGGTGAGCCGGATGTCGGCCCGCTTGGCGATCCGCCGTTGCAGCAGGGTCGGGCCGAAGGCGACCGCGGCGAAGTCGGTGTCCGGCGCCACCCGGCTGGTCGGCACCGCCCTCGGCGGCTCCTGGGGATGCGCGCCGGAGACGGGTTTGACGACGAGGTCGGGGAAGCGTGCGGCGAAATCCCGGGCGGCCTGCGGGAAGGTCGTGATCAGGGTGGCCGGCACGGGCAGTCCGCTGCGCTGGGCGAGGCGGAGCTGCCAGGGCTTGTACCGGGCGCGGCGGGCCGCGTCCGGATGGTTCATCCAGCGGGCGGTTGAGCTGCGCAGCATGCCGTACAGCGCCTGCGAGGACTCCTCGGTGAGCCACGCGGACGGCTCGGCCACCCGCGTGGCCGGAGTTCCCGGCCGGCGCACCCACACGGACCGCAGCCCGTCCATGCTCACCAGCCGGCCCGCGGACCACAGATGCCCGCGGAAGGCGCCGTGCACATACTCGCCCGACAGCGCGGCTCCGCCGGTCAGGTCGGCGGGATCGAGGCGGACCACCGGGACTCCGGACGCGTTCAGGTGGACGACCACCATGTCTGCCGTCACGTCCTGGTCACACGTCAGGATCAGTACGGTCATCGTCGACGGTCCGTGTTCAGTCGTCGAAGTGCGTCTTCGAGCCTGCGGTGGACGTCGTCGTCCCCAGCTCCCTCAGCAACGCGAGATCGGTGGCGGCGATCCGGCCGTCGAACAGCACGTTCAACTGCAGGCCGGGATCGTAGGCGTACGGAGTGGCGACATCCAACTCAGCCGCCGGGCGTGCGTAGTTGAGCGCGAACGGTTGCATCGTCTCTCCCTCTTCGGTGCTGCCCCGGCCAGGCGTCGGCCTGCCGTGTCGTCGCTTAGCCCGTGGATCTCCGGGGCTTTCCATGGACTTATACGAATCGAACGGGTGATTGGTTTCCTTACGCTCCGTAGTGGTGGGCGAGTTGGCCGCTCTGAACCTGAGACGGAGGACGGCGCCTTCCGGTTGACTGATCGTGATGCACAGCACGGTGCACCCCGGGCGGCCGGGGGAGCACAGGGGGGTGATGGCGGGCGCGCGGGCCCGGTGTCGCCCCGAGCGGCCGCAACGGGGCGTGGATCCGTCGTGGAACGTGGGCGGTTGGAGGTCAGACGGGGTCGGCCGGGCGTCGTGCCGGGGCGGTGCGGTGGTCTCGTGCGGTCAGGGGCGTGCGCAGGGTGCGCAGGGCCAGGAGCAGTGCGCCGACGTCGTCGAGGTACACCGGATCGGGCAGCAGGTCGGCCGGGAGCACGAAGTACAGAACGGCCCCCCAGAACACCCAGGGCGGCCCGGTCGGCAGCCCGGCGCGCCGCAGTCCGCGCCGGGCCCGGACCAGCCGCACCAGCAGCCCGACGGCCACGGCGAGCACGACGGCGAGGATCACGGCGATGACGGCGAGCACTGCTGTGGTGGAATCCACGGGCCCTCCTCGGTCCGGTGCGCCGCCGGTGGACGCGCCTTTCCTTGAATTCCCGGATTCCGCCCTGATATTGCCTCCGTTATGCCGTTTGTGACCTATCGGCACACCCCGTACGACTATGCCGGTGACCGGAGTGCGCCGGTGACTGCTCCTCAGCCGCCGGAACCGCCCTCGGTACCGTCCGGTTCCGCGGACGACGCCGGACGCCGGAACTTCGCGGTCGCCTTGAAACGTCCGAAAGAGCGCGTCAACTGCTGGAGCGGGGAACCGGAGGACACCTCCTGCGGTGGCTCCGCCGTCGGCGGTTCCGGCAGTGCGGCGGACGACTCGCGGTACACGGCCAGCGCCTCGTTGGCCCGCTCGGCGGCCTCCCGGTACAGGTCCCGGGACCTCGTCATCGCCTCCAGGGCCTCGGCGTACATGGCCACCAGCGCCCGCTCGCGGGCGAGCTCCTCCTCCAGGGTCAGCAGGTGCCAGTCCTCCCGCAGCGAGGTGAGGACGCCGTCGGCACCCTCCGGCAGCGGCCGCGGCGAGGCGGCGTAACGGGTCAGCGCGTCGATGAGCTCGCTCGGTTCGCTGCCGTCCAGGAAGACACTGCGTACGGAGCAGGCGTCGACGTCGTAGTCGTCCGGGGCCGGCGAGCCGGGCAGCACCACGGCTCCGCCGCGCGGCACCTGCACACCGAACTCGCGCAGGGCCCAGTTCACGGCCCGCAGCTGGTGCGGCGCGGCGCGGTGCTCCACCACGCGGTGCCGCAGCCCCGGCGGCAGCAGCCGGGCCAGCGGCAGGCGTCCCAGCGCGTCGGGCGTCATGGCCTCGTGGACGACGACGTGGACGGACCACGCGCTGCGCGCGGCGCCCCTGAGCACGCGCCGCAGGTCCTTGTCGTCCGGGGGCAGGGGGTTGATGTCCCGCAGGCGCAGGTCCGCGTCGGCCTCGTGGTCCCAGGCGGCGTCGGGATCGTCCGGCCAGAACATGGTGGTGGGGGACGGCCAGCGCAGGTCCCACGGACGCTCCGCCTCGGCCGCCAGCACCCACTCCTGCCCGGCGGCCGAGCCGTGGGCGAGAGCCAGCCTGGCCCGCACGGTCACCGTCCCGTCCACCTCCCAGCGGGCCTCGAAGACGCGTTCGTGGGCGCCCTCGGACTCGGGCAGCTCCAGATGGTCGCGGATGACGCCGCTGTCCTTGAGGTGCTGGAGGTTGCGCCGGAGGACGTCTTCCGCGGCGGGCCCGACATGGCGGCCGCGAGCCAGCCAGACCGTGGGGGGAGTCATGGGGCGGACGGTGGTGGAAGGCATGGGGTCCATCTGTAACGGGGGCGTGGTGCGACTGCCAGTATCGTCGCCGCAGGTGGACGGGATCATCCCGGGGGTCACCCGGAACGGCCGTGTCGAGGACGGCGGCCGTCCGCCTGCGGCCGGGTGCATCGTCGGCGATCGTGGGCAGGAGGACATCGGCCGACCGCACTGCGACAAGGAGTGACCCATGAACGTGGACCTCGATGGGCGAACCGCGCTGGTGACCGGCTCCTCCCAGGGCATCGGAGCGGCGATCGCCGTGGGACTGGCCCGCGCCGGAGCACGCGTGGGCGTCAACGGACGCAACGCCGAACGCCTCGAACGGAGCATCGAGAAACTGCGGGCCGAGGCGCCGGAGGGAGACTTCGTGCCCGTAGCGGCTGACCTGGGCACCGAGGAGGGCGCCGCACGTGCGGTGGAGACGCTGCCCGACACGGACATCCTGGTCAACAACCTCGGCATCTTCGGCCCGGTGCCCGCCCTGGACATCACCGACGACGAGTGGCGCCGCTACTTCGAGATCAATGTGCTCTCGGGCGTCCGGCTGATCCGCTCGTACCTTCCGCGGATGATGCGGCAGGGGTGGGGCCGGGTGCTGAACATCGCGAGCGACTCGGCCGTCGTGATCCCCGCCGAGATGATCCACTACGGCATGTCGAAGACCGCCCTGCTCGCGGTGAGCCGCGGTTTCGCGAAGGAGGCGGCCGGCAGCGGTGTCACGGTGAACTCCGTCATCGCCGGTCCCACCCACACCGAGGGCGTCGAGGACTTCGTCTATCAGCTGGTGGACCGCGACCTGCCCTGGGAGGAGGCGCAGCGCGCGTTCATGCGGGACCACCGCCCGCAGTCACTGCTCCAGCGCCTCATCGAGCCCGAGGAGATCGCGAACCTCGTGGTGTACCTGAGCTCCCCGCTGGCGTCCGCCACGACCGGTGCCGCCGTGCGTGTGGACGGGGGATACGTCGACTCGATCCTGCCGTAGGCACGGGCGGACCGCTCACCAGCCGGTCCACAGCAGGTGGTTGACGAGCAACGCGACCACGGCCTGCGCCGCCAGCCAGATGCGGGGGCGGGGCAGGAACGCACAGGCGGCGAGGAGCCAGAGGGCGAAGGGCAGCCAGATACGCTCCGTCTCCGCCTTGCTCATCCCGGACAGGTCGGCGGCGAGCAGGGCGAGAAAGGCGCCGAGCAGAAGCACCGCGAGGCGGCCCTCGGCGACCGGCCCCTCCGCGTCACCCGGCCGGATCGGCAGACGGCGGCGCTGCCCGACGAGCGTGCCGCCCGCCCGTGCCAGCCCCGCCACCGTCGCGAGGCCCACGACGAGGACGGTGCACGCCGGGTTGGCCCACACCCAGTACCCGTACGGCCGGACGCCCCCGGCACCCTGGTTGTAGCGCTCGACCAGCAGGTGGTACGCCTCCCAGTAGTTGAACCCCGCAAGGGTGAAGACCAGCGGGAACACGGCCAGCCCGGCCAGGAGCGGCAGCATCACCGCGCGCCGGTTCCGGCCGAGGACGAACACCGCCAGACCGATGATCCCGATCAGCGTGAGCCCGTACGACAGATAGCAGGTCAGCCCGTACAGCAGTCCCGCCCCGCCCGCCGCGATCCGTGACCGGGCCCCCGGCGGCCTCGTCACCGCGAGCGCCAGCAGCGCCACCGACCAGGCGGCGACCGCCGTGAAGTACCCGTCGGCCGACGTGCCCATCCACACCGCGCCCGGCGCCAGTACCAGAAACGGCGCCGCCCGCCGCGCGAGCCCCTCCCCGGTCAGCACCCGCACCGTCACCAGTACGGCGATCACCGCCGTGGCCCCGACGGTGATGCACCAGACCCCGGCCCAGGCCCCGCCGCCGAGGCCGATCCGGTCGAGCAGCACGAAGGTGAGCGTGGCCGCCGGAGGGTGCCCGGCGATGTGCGCGGGCCAGTGGTCGGGGCCCTGGATCACGATGTACTCGGTGAAGTCCCGCAGTGTGGCGGGGATGTCCTGGAAGCGGTCGATGACCTGGAGGTACTCGTACCGCGTGGTGAGCCGCTGCGCGACACCCCGGTGCCAGCCGTCGACCAGGGCCAGCGACCAGGTCCAGGCCATGGCGGTGCCGCAGGCCACAGCCAGGAGCGCGCGCCACGGCAGCCGCGCGGCGAGGCCGGGCCCGTACGCCACCACGGCGATCGCCACCACGATCGCGGCCGGGGTGCCCGGCCCCGCGTGCGGCCCCCAGGAGGCGAGCAGCGGAGGCCAGTTGACGAACAGCGTGCCGTCGGTGTCCTCGATGTGGCGGCCGACCAGGACCGCCGCGACGACGAGCAGGACGGCGGCCAGGGCGGCGCCCAGGTCACGGAGAGGGGAGCGGATCACACGCAGGACGCTAGGCCGCCGACGCACCCACCAGGGCGTCCTGCACCCCGATGTCAGCGTTTCGTCATGAGTTGCGCGGTCTCTTCGGACGGGACGCGACCTACCGTCGAACCATGCACGACCAACGGCTTCCCTCGTCGCCCGGCTTCTGGCGCAGCCCCCTGCGCGGCCCCCGGTTCACCGCCGTGTTCGGTGTCGTGCTGCTCGTCGGCATCACCCTGCTGTTCGTGACCGGCCTGCTGTCGTACGCCGCCTACAACCCCGACCTGTCGCCGGTCAACGACCAGACACCGGACAAGGGGCTCCTCGGCTTCTACCTCTTCTCCTGGCCGACCGACCCGTACTGGCTGTACCGGCTCACCCAGGGCGTCCACGTCACCCTGGGGCTCACCCTCATTCCCGTCCTGCTGGCCAAGCTGTGGTCGGTGGTGCCCCGGCTGTTCGCGCTGCCGCCGGCCCGTTCGGTGGCGCACGCGCTGGAGCGGATCTCGCTGATCCTGCTGGTCGGGGGCGCCCTGTTCCAGTTCACGACCGGCGTGCTCAACGTCCAGGTGGACTACGTCTTTCCCGGCTCGTTCTACACGCTGCACTTCTACGGCGCCTGGGTGTTCTTCGCCGCGTTCGTCGTGCACGCCGCCCTGAAGCTCCCCACGGCCGTGCGCAATCTGCGCGGGCTGCGCGCGGAGGAGGGCGATCTGGTGTCCCCGCGGCTGGCCGAGCCGACCGTGTCCCGCCGCGGCGCCTTCGGGCTGGTCGGCGGTGCCTCGCTGCTGATGTTCGTCACGACGGCGGGCCGCAGCTTCGACGGGCCGCTGCGCGAGACGGCCGTCCTCGCACCGCGCGGGGGACCCCAGCCGGGCAGCGGCCCTGGCGGCTTCCAGATCAACAAGACGGCCGCGTACGCCGGAATCGACCGCCGGGAGACGGGTGACGAGGCGTGGCGGCTGGTCGTCACCGGCCGCTTTGGCGTCGTCCGGCTGAGCCGGGACGAGCTGCTGGGCCTCCCGCTGCACAGCGCCGCGCTGCCGATCGCCTGTGTGGAGGGCTGGTCGACCTCCGACCAGTGGTGGCGCGGCGTACGGCTGCGGGACCTCGCCGCCCTCGTCGGCCACGACGAGCCGACCGACGTGCTCGTGGAGTCCCTGCAACGGCAGGGCGCCTTCCGCCATGCCGCGATGCGCGCCAACCAGGTGGCCGCCCCGCGCTCCCTGCTCGCCCTGGACGTCAACGGCGAGCCGCTGACCCTCGACCACGGCTACCCGGCCCGGATCATCGTGCCCGCAGCGCCGGGCGTGCTGAACACCAAGTGGGTGACACGGATGACGTTCGGAGACCTGTGATGCGCCGCCCCACCCTCGTCCGACCGCACCTCGTTCTCGGCAGCCCGCTGCAACTGCTGCTGCTCGCCGCTTCGTTCGCGCTCGCCGGATACGCGGGCGTGCGGCTGCTCGCGGGCGACTGGCTGCGGGTGGCGCTGTGGTTCGTGGGCGCGGCCCTCGTCCACGACCTGGTGCTCCTGCCGCTGTACGCGGCCGCGGACCGGGCGGTCACCGGCGCGCTCGGCGCGGTGCGGCGCCGGGAGTGGATCCCGTACGTCCGTGTCCCGGCCGCCCTGTCCGGCCTGTTGTTGCTGGTGTGGTTTCCGCTGATCAGCGGTCGGGTCGACGAGCGCTACCGGCTGGTCTCCGGGCTGTCGGCGGACGGCTTCCTGGCCCGCTGGCTGCTGATCACCGCCGTTCTGTTCGGCGGTTCGGCACTGCTGCTGGTGCTCCGGCTGCGCAGGGCGACGAAGCAGCGTCCGCCGGCCGCCCACTGACCCTCCACGTCGAGCCACAGCGCGCGGGCGTACCGCAGCAGGGCCGGGGTGCCGAGCCGGGCCCACGGGAAGGGGACGCCGGCGGTGCCCCGCCCGTCGGTGACATGGACCTGGACCCGCTCGTCCACGTCCGCGGGAACCGTCTCGACGATCACCAGACCGCCCGGGGCGAGGAGCCGGGACACCCGGTCCAGCAGCGCGGGCGGGTCGCCTCCGATGCCGACGTTGCCGTCCATCAGCAGCGCGGTGCCCCAGCGCCGCTCCGCGGGCAGCGGCTGGAAGACCGACCGCCGCAGGACCCGGCCGCCCAGCCGTGCGGTGTGCGCGACCGCGGCCTCGCTGACGTCGATGCCGAGCGCGGTCCGGCCCCGGGCGGCGAGTTCCGCGACCAGCCGGCCCGGGCCGCAGCCCACGTCGAGCACGGCACCCTCGCAGCGGTCCAGGACGGTCAGATCCGCGTCGTCCGGGCGCGCACACCACCGCTCCACGTCCAGCGGGAGCAGCCAGCCGTCGGTGCGGCGCAGGAACAGCGGTCCGCGGCCGGTGCGCAGGGCGTGCGCATAAGGATCGGCCGACCAGGGGAGCAGGGCGGGCTGTTCGGTGTCGTCGGGCCGGGCGATCTCGTACGGGGCGGTCATCGGCCGGTGGCCGCATGCAGTCGGGCCAGCTCCGCGGCGAACCGGCCGTGCGGTGCCAGCGCGGCCACCGCTTCGGCGTCGGCTGCCGTGTCGACGTCCCGCAGCGGGGGCAGATCCCGCACCCGGAGCCCGGCGGCGACGAGCCGGTCGCGCTGTACGGCGCCGGTGGCCGGCGTCGACATCGGGACACCGCGCAGCAGCTCCGGGGCCGGCTCGGCGAGGCCGAGCGCCCAGAAGCCCCCGTCCTCGGCCGGACCGAAGTACGCGTCGCCGGCGGCGAAGTCCACGGTCAGCAGCTGCGGCGTCACCTGTGGGGTGTCCATCCCGATCAGCAGGGCAGGGCCGTCGCACCCGGCGAAGGCGTCCGCGAGCCGCTCGTCCAGGCCGCCCGCGCACTGCGGTACGACGTCGAAGCCGGACGGCAGCCAGGCACCGGGGGTCCCGTCGAGCACCAGGACCCGCCGCCGGGCCGGCGCGGAGGCCACCGCACGCAGGGTGTCCGCCAGGGCCGCCTCGGCCAGCACGGCCGCCTGAGCGGGGGTGAACGGGGGCGTCAGCCGCGTCTTGACCCGGCCGGGCCGCGGCTCCTTGGCGATGACGAGCAGCGTGGTCAACGGGGGGTCCCTCCCTGCGCGGACGGGGTGGTGCGCCCCTGCGTCGCGGGGGGTTCGGCCAGGACGCGGCGCATGTCCCGTACCGCCTGCCAGGTGCCCCGCCAGGTGCCCGTGACCTTGGACGCCCCGGTGCGGGGCAGGTAGGGCACGTCGTGTTCGGCGATGCGCCAGCCCGCGTCGGCGGCGCGCACCACCATCTGGAGCGGATAGCCGCTGCGCCGGTCGGTGAGCCGGAGGCCGAGCAGCGCCTCGCGCCGGGCGGCGCGCAGCGGGCCCAGGTCGTGCAGCCGCAGGCCCGTGCGGCGGCGCAGCATCAGCGCAAGCGCGATGTTTCCCGCCCGGGCGTGTACCGGCCAGGCGCCCCGGCCGTGTGGTCGGCGCCGGCCGAGCACCAGGTCGGCCGCACCGTCGTGCACCTCGCGTACGAACGGGACGAGGAGCGAGGGATCGAGCGAGGCGTCGCAGTCGCAGAAGCACACGATGTCGGCACCGGCGGCGGTCAGTCCCGCGTGGCACGCGGCCCCGAACCCGCGTCGCGGTTCGTGGACGACGGTCGCGCCGAGGGCGCGGGCGAGGTCGGCCGAGCCGTCGGTGGAGCCGTTGTCCACGACGAGGGCACGCCATCCGGCAGGGATGCGCTCCAGGACCCAGGGCAGTGCGTCGGCCTCGTCGAGACAGGGGAGGACAACGTCGACGGTCGGTGAGGGGGGAGGGGTCGTCACGGCTTTCACCCTACGAAGAGAAAACGGGCATATCGGGCTTCTGTTTCTTACGAAACGCGGACCTCGGGTCGCTGCCGCGGGGCGGGCCGCTCACCGGCCGCGCAGCCCGGAGCGCGCGAACTCCCGTATGCCGTCGGCGAATCCGACCTCGGGCTTCCAGCCGAGCTCGGACCGCAGTCGCGAGGAGTCCGCGGTGATGTGGCGGACGTCCCCCAGCCGGTACTCCCCGGTCACCACGGGCTCGGGCCCGCCGTACGCCGCGGCCAGCGCCCGCGCCATCTCCCCGACCGTGTGCGGTTCTCCGCTGCCGGTGTTGTACGCCACGAGCGCGCCCGGCGGGCAAGCCGCCTGAAGCGCCGCCACGTTGGCCGCCGCCACGTCCCGGACGTGGACGAAGTCCCGCCGCTGGCGGCCGTCCTCGAACACGCGCGGGGCCTCGCCCCGGGCGAGCGCCGAGCGGAAGAAGGAGGCGACCCCGGCGTACGGGGTGTCGCGGGGCATCCGGGGCCCGTACACGTTGTGGTACCGCAGGGACACCGCCGACCCGCCCGTGACCCGCGCCCACGCCGCCGCCAGATGTTCCTGGGCGAGCTTCGTCGTCGCGTAGACATTGCGCGGATCGACCGGTGCGTCCTCGCCGACCAGCCCGGGTGACAACTCCGCACCGCACGTGGGGCACCGGGGTTCGAAGCGTCCCGCCGTCAGGTCGGCGACCGCCCGGGGCCCGGGCCGCACCACTCCGTGCCGGGCGCAGTCGTACCGTCCCTCGCCGTACACCACCATCGATCCCGCCAGGACGATCCGCGGGACGCCCGCGTCGGCCATGGCCGTCAGCAGTACGGCCGTACCGAGGTCGTTGCGCGAGACGTACTCCACGGCGTCGGCGAACCCGGACCCCAGCCCGACCATCGCGGCCTGATGGCACACGGCGTCGACACCGGACAGGGCGCGGCGTACCGCGTCGATGTCCCGCACGTCCGAAGCGGGGTCGGCACGCACGTCGTACACGACGGGTTCGTGCCCGCCCGCCGCCAGTGCCTCGACCACATGGGACCCGATGAACCCGGCACCGCCGGTGACCAGTACTCGCATGGTCACACGCTAGGTCGACACGATGCCCGCACCGTCGCTCCGCGCCCGGCACGTCACAGGTCCGTAAGACCCCGGTGGCGCAGCTCGTCGTGGTGCCGGCGGCAAAGGTGAGGGGCCCGGCGGCACAGTCGCCGGGCCCCTCACACCGGGTTCGCCTCCGCGCTTACGCGCCGCTCTCCCGCAGCATGTCCTCACGCTCGACGATCTTCACGCGCTCCCGGCCCTGCGGCTCGCCCAGGGCCTTCTCCGCGGCGTCCAGCTTGTACCAGCCCTCCCACGTCGTGAAGCGGATGTTCCGCTCGGCGAGGAACGCGTCCACGGCCTCGGGCGCCGGCGCCGACGGGGTGTGCAGACGGCTGTTGGCGAAGTCGTCCAGCAGGTTGGACACCGTCTCGTTGGCGTCGCCCTTGGTGTGGCCGATGAGGCCGACCGGGCCGCGCCGGATCCAGCCGGTCACGTACACCGACTGCAGATGCGAGCCGCTCTCCTCGATGACCCGGCCGCCCTCGTCCGGGACCGTGCCCGAGTCGATGTCCCAGGGCAGCTTGGGCAGCTTGTCCGACAGGTAGCCGACCGCGCGGTAGACCGCGGTGACGTCCCAGTCGGTGAACTTGCCGGTGCCCTTGACGTTGCCGGTGCCGTCGAGTTCGGTGCGCTCGGTGCGCAGGCCGACGACCTTGCCGTCCTCGCCCAGGACCTCCGTCGGCGACTCGAAGAAGTGCAGGAACAGCTTGTGCGGGCGGTCGCCGACGTCGCGGATCGCCCAGTTCTCCAGGGTCTTGGCGACCATGTCGGCCTGCTTGTTGCCGCGCCGGGTCTCGATCGAGCCCTCGTCGTAGTCGATGTCCTCGGGGTCGACGATGACCTCGATGTTGGGGGAGTGGTCCAGCTCGCGCAGCTCCATCGGGCTGAACTTCGCCTGCGCCGGGCCGCGGCGGCCGAAGACGTGGATCTCCTTGGCCCGGTTGGCCTTGAGGCCGTCGTGGACGTTCGCCGGTATCTCGGTGGGCAGCAGCTCGTCCGCGGTCTTGGCGAGGATGCGCGCGACGTCGAGGGCGACGTTGCCGACGCCCAGCACGGCGACCTTCTCCGCCTGAAGCGGCCAGGTGCGCGGCACGTCCGGGTGACCGTCGTACCAGGAGACGAAGTCCGCGGCGCCGTAGGAGCCGTCCAGCTCGATGCCCGGGACGGGCAGGGCCCGGTCGGCCGTGGCGCCGGTGGAGAAGACCACGGCGTCGTAGAACGAGCGCAGGTCGTCCAGGTTGATGTCGGTGGGGTAGTCGACGTTGCCGAAGAGACGGATCTGCGGCTTGTCGAGCACCTGGTGGAGGGCGGTGACGATGCCCTTGATTCTGGGGTGGTCGGGGGCGACGCCGTAACGGATCAGTCCGAACGGCGCGGGCATCCGCTCGAAGAGGTCGATGGACACACCGGGTTCGGCGGCCACCTCGGACTTGAGCAGGGCGTCGGCGGCGTAGATCCCGGCGGGGCCGGCTCCGACAATGGCTACCCGCAGAGGGCGGGGCATGATCAGGTTCCCTTCGAGCGGTGACGTGCGACTCGAGGGGAAGCCTAAACTGAGGCAAGCCTAACCTGGTACGCGGGTCCGTTCTATGAGCTCATAAGCTGACCTTATGGGTCTCATAAGGTCTCCTCGGGGCTGTCGAGGCGCCCCCGCGCCGCCGGTCCGCGCCGACCCACCGTAGTGTTTTGCTTCTGCCTGTGGTGGTGAAGGAGAGTCGCGGTGGCATGCCGCATCTTGATCTGTTGTCGACGTTCCTGGAGATCTACCGGGCGGGATCGCTGTCCGCGGCGGCTCAGCGGCTCGGGGTGACCCAGCCGGCCGTCACCGGTCAGCTCGCCCGGCTCGAGGAGCAGATCGGCGAGCCCCTGTTCGTCCGTACGCACAAGGGCGTCACCCCGACCCAGCGGGCCGCCGCGCTGGCGTCCCGCATCGGTGTGCACGTCGACGGGCTGCGCGAGGCCCTGCACCCGGCCGATGCCGAGCCGCCCCTGCGGGGCACCGTGCGGATCGGCGGAGCGGCCGAGGTGATGACGCTGCGTGTGCTGCCGGTGCTGGCCGGGCTGGCCCGGCGCGGTGTGACCGTCCACGTGACCCTCGGGCTGGCCGACGACCTGCTCTCCCAGCTGGTCAACGACCGGCTCGACCTGGTCGTCTCGGCGGTACGGCCCGCCCGCGCCGCGGTGCTCGCGGTGCCGCTCGTGGACGAGGAGTTCGTCCTGGTCGCACCGCCCGCGATGGCCCACACGATCGATGCCGGCCGCCTGAGAACCGAGCCGGTGGCCGCACTGGCGCATCTGCCGCTGGTCGCGTACGCCGAGGAACTGCCCATCGTGCGCCGCTACTGGCGCAGCGAGTTCGGGCGGCGGCCGCCGAATCCCGTGGCCATGGTCGTCGCCGACCTCAGGGCCGTCCTCGCGGCAGTGGTCGCGGGTGCCGGAATCTCCGTGCTGCCGCGGTACATCGCCGCACCGGCCCTCGCTGCCGGGGAGGTGGTGCAGCTGCACCACCCGGAGGTGGCGCCGCTCAACACCCTGTACCTGGCGGTACGGCGGGGCGCTCCGGCGGGCCCCGCCGTCACCGTGCTGCGCGACCGTCTCCAGCAGGCCGCGCGCCGGTGGAACACCCTGTGACCGCTACTCGGCCACGCCGTCCGGGCCGAGCACGACCTTGCCGACGACGGTGCCGGACTCGGCGTGCCGCAGCGCGGCGGCCGCCTGCCGGAGCGGGTAGACCCGGTCGATCCTGGCCTCGATCGCCCCGGACCTGAGCAGGCCGAAGATCTGCGTGAGGTCTTCGCGCAGCTCCGCCCGGTACTGCCGCGGATGCCGCGCCTTGCCGGCCCACAGGTTGAAGAAGTGCGCGCTGCGGCCGTTGGGCAGCGCGTTCCACATCGCGAGCCGGGCGACGAGCTTCAGGACCGTGATCGTCCCGTTGCCGGCCTGGTCGCGGGTCGAGGCGCTGCCGTAGGAGACGAGGGTGCCGCCGGGGGCGAGCATCCGCCAGGAGTCCTCGATGCCCTTGCCGCCCACGTGGTCGAAGACGGCGGCCACGCCGTCGGGCGCCAGCTCGCGGACGCGGGCGGGGACGTCGCCGCGGTAGTCCACGGGGAGGGCCCCCATGCCGGCGACGGCCTGCTGGTTGCGGGCCGAGGCGGTGCCGATGACGGTGATGCCGTTGCTGCGGGCGAGCTGCACCAGCACGCTGCCGACGCCGCCGTTGGCCCCGTGCACCACGATGGTGTCGCCCGGGCGGACCTTCGCCGTGCGGTAGAGCATGCGCCAGGCCGTCGCGCCGTTGGTGACCAGTGTCTCGGCCTCCGCCGCGGTCACCCCGTCGGGGACCGGCACCAGATCCGCCGCGTCCAGCAGGACGTGGTCGGCCCATCCGCCGGTCTTGGTGAGAGCGGCGACCCGCTGCCCGACGGACAGCCCGGGTCGGCCGGGCGCCGGTGGGCCCAGCTGCTCGACGACGCCGACCAGGTCGTAGCCGGGCACGAAGGGGAACTTCGGCATGTCGTAGTACTTGCCGCGCCGCATCTGCTGCTCGGCGAAGGTCACGCCGCTGGCCTCCATCCGGACCACGGCCTGGCCGGGGCCGGGCTGGGGCAGCTCTCGTACCCGGAGTTCGAGGCTCTCGGGCTCTCCGACGGCGGGCAGGACGACTTCGGTGGCTTGCACGACTGGCTCCTTCTGTAGATGCACGGTAGATGTGTGGTCAACCACTCACTGACGAGGCCCGGGAAAGGGCGACTGTCGGTCCGCAGGGACCGGACGGCCGCCCGGGCGGGGTCGGTCAGTAGTGCGTGATGCCCGCCGCCAGGGTGCGGGTCCAGGGCGCGTCGACGGACTCGGCGTCGATGGAGACGATCAGATGGCAGAGCATGCCGGTGGCGAAGAACTGCTGGACCTGCTCCTCGCTGCCGCCGGACGCGCCCCGGACGTACTCGACCGCGCGGGCGTACCCGGCCCTGACCGCCTCCCTGACGGCGGGCTCGGAGACGGCCGCCGCCTGGGCGTGCAGCTGCACCAGCAGCAGGTCGTTGTCGCTGATGAGGCGGGCGTAGGCATCACCCATCGACTCGAGCACGGCCTCGGGGGCGCTGCTGCGGGCCTCGGCCGCTCCGCCTTCGAGGGCTGTGCGCACCTGGGTGAAGCAGTGCTCGACGACTGCGGTGAACAGCGCCTCCTTGTTCGGGAAGAGCCGGTAGACGTAGGCCTGCGAGATGCCGGCCGCCTTGGCCACTTCCGTGGTGGTGGTGCCGAAGTAGCCGCGGGCCGCGAACGCGCCGATGGCGGTGCGCAGGACCGTCTCACGGCGTTCCTCGGCGGTGGAGAGTCGGCGCTGTTCCGTCTTCATGTGAGTACTTAATCACTCACACTTGAGGAGTGTCAATGGTCCTTGGTCAGCCGTCTCGCTCGGGGCAAGGGGAAGGCCATAATTTTCCTAATGGCTTCCGTGTGCAACGAAAAATTCCCTGATGGACCATGGTCCGCATGTCGAAGATTCTGATGGTCATTTCGAGCGCGAACAGCATGCAGCTGGCCGACGGCTCCACCCACCCCACCGGTTACTGGGCAGAGGAGGTCGCCGCATCCCACGAGGTGCTCACCGCCGCCGGTGCCGAGGTTTCGATCGCCACGCCGGGCGGCGTCCGGCCGACGGTCGATGCCCTCAGCCTGGACGAGCGCGGCGGGGTGGCGGAGGCCGACGCGCAGCGGCTGCGTGCCTACCTCGACGGCATCGCCGACCAGCTGTCCGCGCCGCTCTCCCTCGCCGAGGTGCGGGCCGGCGACTACGACGCGATCTACATCCCCGGCGGCCACGCCCCGATGGCCGACCTCGCCACGGACGCCGACCTCGGCCGGCTGCTCGACGAGGCCGACGCCTCGGGCCGAACGGTGGCGGCCCTGTGCCACGGCGTGGCCGCGCTGCTCAGCGCCGGACGGCCGGACGGCGGCTTCACGTTCGCCGGCCGCACCCTGACCTCGTTCACCGACGAGGAGGAGCGCCAGGGCGGTCTGGGCGACAACACGCCCTACTACGTGGAGAGCAGGCTGCGTGAGCGCGGTGCCGTGGTCGAGGCCGGGCCCGCGTGGAGCAACACGGTGGTGCAGGACGGCAACCTGATCACCGGTCAGAACCCCCAGTCCAGCAAGGCCACGGCCGAGGCCGTACTGAAGACCCTCGCCGACTGACCGCCGGGCCGCGCCCACCCGGGCGCGGTTCAGCCCTGCACCGGCGTTCGGGCCGACAGTCCTCGGTTCAGGCACTGGGTCAGACGGGCCGCGATACTTCCGTCGGGATCCAGGCGGGGGTTGAAGATCGTGACGTCGATCCCGGTGGCCCGTTCGTCGGCCAGGGCCGTGTGCAGCACCTGCTCCAGCTCCGCCCAGCTCAGCCCGCCGGGCAGCCGGTAGTCGACGGCAGGCATGACCGCGTCGTCCAGAACGTCGACGTCGAGGTGGATCCAGTAGCCGGGGCCGGGAACGCCGGTGAGCCGGTCGACGGCCTCGCGAGCGGCCGTGGCAGCGCCCGCCGCACGCACGCCGTCGAAGTCGATCGCGTACAGCGAGGGCGGCAGCGGCTGCATCCCGAACACGGCGGCCTCGGTGGCATCACGGAAGCCGAAGGCGACGACGTCCTCGTCCCGCACCAGCGGTCCGCGGTCCTCGAGGTCGGCGAGCGGCCGGGGCCCGCGGCCCGTGGCCAGGGCGAGGTCCATCGAGGCCGCCTCGCCCACCGGTTCCGCTTCCGGCTGGTAGAAGTCGCTGTGGCCGTCGAGGAACAGCAGCCCGTGGCGTCCGCGCCGCTTGAGGGCGAGGAGCGCGCCGAGCAGGATGCTGCAGTCGCCGCCGAGGACGACGGGGAAGCGACCGGTGTCGAGAACGCCGGCGACCGCGTCGGCGAGCCGGACGGAGTACTCCGCGATTCCGGCACTGTTCAGGACCCCGGTGTCGGGATCCCGCCCAGGCGTGTAGGCCGGCGGTTCGACCCGGCCGGCCCGCACCGCCCCGGGCCGGTCCAGCAGACCGGCATCGAGCAGGGCCGCCGGCAGCTCCTGCACGCCGGTGGGTCGCAGTCCCAGCACGGACGGCGCCTCGATGATCGCCAGTTCCTGCACGTCACAGCCCCTTCGCCGATGGGCGGTGGCTCCACAGCCCATCGTCCCGCAGAACGCGGCCCACGCCCAGCCGACCCAGGTCAGCCGCCCCGTCCGGTCGGCAGTGCAGGAACAACCGGGGCTCCGGTACGGCATCGGGGTGAGCGGGAGTGAACAGCGCCTCGTCCTGCCGGAGCACCCGTGCGCAGCTTGCGGCCGTACCCGGGGGCACGGCAGGGTTCGGTGGCGTGACCACCTTGCTGATCGTGCATCACACGCCGTCGCCCAACTGTCAGGCGATGCTCGAGGCCGTCATCTCCGGTGCGACGACCCCGGAGATCGAGAACGTCCGGGTCGAGCGACGGGCGGCACTGTCCGCGACGGCGTCCGACGTACTGGCCGCCGACGGGTATCTGCTGGGTACACCGGCGAACCTCGGCTACCTGTCCGGCGCCCTCAAGCACTTCTTCGACCAGGTCTACTACCCTTGCCTCGACGAGACACGGGGGAGGCCCTTCGGCTACTACGTGCACGGCGGCAGCGATGTCACCGGAGCGGTGCGCGGCATCGAGTCGATCACGACCGGCCTGGGCTGGCGGCGTACCGCCGAGGCGGTGACCGTGACGGGAGAGCCGGACCGGGCCGACATCCAGGCGTGCTGGGAACTGGGGGCGACGGTGGCCGCCGGACTCATGGAGCCGTGACGATCGGCCACCCCTCAGCTGCCAGGTCATTCCGTGACCCGACTCGCCTCGGCCACCGGTCGCGGCGCCGGGTACCGGTCCGCCATCTGCACCATCAACAGCAGGAGCAGCGCGGCGAGCGAGGCCAGCGACGCGCACACCGCGGTGAGACCGGCGCTCCAGGGCGGCGCCACTGTGATGTGCAGGGCCCGGGACAGCCCGGCCGAGTGGATCCTGCCCTCGAGCAGCCCGGCCGCCGCCAGCGTCGCAGGCAGGGCCACACCCGCCATCAGCATCGGCACCGTGGTCCGAAGAGCCAGCAGGACAGCCAGCACCACGCACGCGCCGGACGCCCCGAGTGTGGCGACGTAGATGCTGGAGGTCGTGCCCTGACGGTGCAGCGGGAAGCATGCGGCGCCGCACACGACGAGGGCTGCAGCGGCCAGCCAACTCGGCCAGAACACAGGTCGCTTGGGCGGGGCAGGGGGGCGGTCACGCCGTATGCGGACGGTTCGCCTTCCGCGAAGCCCGAGGATGAGTTTGCTGTCCGCCACCGTGAACACCTCGGGGACGGGCGCGAGGGCGGCGCTCGGCATCGCGTCCTGTGCGGCGGGCCCGGATATCAGCTCCGGCCGAACCCCGTACGGTTCCCGCACCTGTTGCTGGGCCAGCCGTCCGATGAGCTCCACGAGCTCCTCGACCGGCCGACCCGTGGCGGCCGCCCGCACCGCTGCCTGTCCGCAGTGCGGCTCCAACGGCGTCTGGTGCAGCAACGCCATCAGACGTGTGACGTCCTCGACGCACCGGCCCTCGACCGCCGCGCGGATGGTTTCGTCCGCGCTGTCGGCCCCACGCGGCGGCCGGGTCAGTTCGGCGACCAGATGGGCGACGTCGTCCACCGGGCGGGTCACCGCGACGGCCCTCAGGACGGCGACGACCGTCTGTGCGTACTCGGGTGACTCCTCCATCAGCGTGACGAGCCGGACGACTTCCTCCAGCGGCCGAGCACTGACAGCGGCATGGACGAGGTCGAAGCCCGGATCGCCGTACGAGCCTCCGCCCGCAGCGCCCTCCTCGGGCCGGGGTGCCGTGGGGAGTTGGGGAGTGCTGTCGTCGGAGTGTCCCGGGGGACCGGCGTGCCCGGTGTTCTCCTCGGGTCCTGGGCCGATGGCCGAGGCCGGGCCGATCGCCGGGATGGTCCCGGACAGCGGTTCCGCCGAGGGGATGGCCTGGGTGAAGGCTATGGCGGGCTGATTCGACTGGGATGGTGAAGAGCGGGTGGTCATCCTGGGCTCCATGGGAGAGGTGCGGCCGCTCCTGCGCTGCCGAAGCGCGACGCGCGTTGTTCCGTCCCATTCCTAAGGCCCCGTCGGCTGCCTCGCCACCTGGGTACAGCGACCGTGTGATGTCCCGGTGGGGAGTTCGGTCGTCCTGCATGCCGGGCCGGATCTGTGGCCGAGGCCACGCCGCAGATGAGATCCGGGCCATGTGGGGCCGGCCCGGCCGCGGGCTACCGTTTGCACACCCCTGCTTCCCGCAAACACCTCGGACGGCCCGGCAGTGCTCGTAGACCTCTCCCCGCTCATCGCGGCGACCACCCAATGGCTGACGCGCGCCTACCCGGCGTCCGGCGGTGCCCTCGCCTCCGCCCTGTGCGAGGTGCAGGCACGGCAGGCCGTGACGGTCGCGGCGTGGCTGCGGTATCCGACGCAGATGGACGCCGCGCTGGTCGGGATGGCCGGGCCCGGAGGCTCGGCGCGACTCGACTGGATCACCGGCGCGGACTCGGACGGGGGACAGGACCCGGAGGGTGATGCCTGGCGGACCTGGGTGGACGAGGTCGTGGCGAGCTGGGCGGCCTGCCTGCTCACGGACGCCGAGCTGGCCGGCCTTGCGGTGACCGCGCTCGCCGACGGCGGACACACCGGGGGCACACCGGTCGAGTTCCGGCGCCTGATCGCACCCGACGAGCAGGACCGGCAGGCCGCTGCCCTGCTCCGACACCCCGACCTGCTCGCACCCGTGGCCGAGCTGCACCAGACCCTCCTTCTGGACCGCCTGGGGCCGGGACAGGCACTCACCGCCTGAGGCCGACGTGGCGGTGACGCCGGGGGCGGGCGTCCGGGGCCGGTCCTGAGGCGACGCAGGCGCTCCGGTGCCGAGACTGCGGCGGGTCCGCCGCCTGCGGGACGGCCGGGGCAGGTGTTCCGGCGTCCGGCCCGGCCGTGACGCCGTGCGGGGGACGGCCGGGGCAGGCGCTCGGCGGCCGAGGCCCACCCCGTGTGACGACGCCTGTGAGGCGACCCGCGTCGTCAGTCCGGCTTGCCGCGTCCCGTCAGTGCGTCGCGCAGCCGGTCGACCAGTCCGGTCCCCGGCGCCAGCAGCTTGTTCAGCGGAGGCGTGTCCGGGGCCGACGGATGCGGACGGGTCGGCGCCAGCATCTTCGCCTGGCGGACCTTGTCGCCCAGGTCGTCGAGCGCCTGCGGTGAACATGCGGCGCGCAGCTTGGGGAACAGGTTCTGTTCCTCGTCGGCCACGTGCGTGCGGATCTCACTCATCAGCAGGCCGATGAGGCGGTTGAACTCCGGATCGTCCGCATCACAGCTCTCCAGGTCCTTCATCAGCTGCTCGGCCCTGGAATGGTCCTCGATCTCCTTGTCGGCCAGGGCGTTTCCGTCCGGTACGTGCTCCCGGACCGCGGGGTAGAGATAGGCTTCCTCGGCCACCGAGTGCCGTACCAGCTCCATCGTGACCTGGTCGGCGTGGAGCTTGCGGTCCTTGTCACCGGGCGGCAGCCCCTCGATCCGGCCGAAGAGCTCCTCCACCTCCCGGTGATCGGTCACCAGCTCGTCGATGACGTTTCCCTCATGTGGCATGTCCATCGCCTCCAGCGTGGCTTCGGCGGTTCCGGATGACTCCCGCCGCTGCCTCCGAGTGCCCTGCCCCCGGAGGGCCAACCCGCTCGGGTGCGCGCCTCACGCCCGCCAGCTGTACCGCCGCTCGGGCCGCCCTGCCACCCCGTACCGCAGCGACACCTCGGCGTTGCCGGTCGTGTGGAAGTACTCCAGATAACGGCGCGCGCTCACCCGGGAGACGCCGGTCAGGGAGGCGCACTCGGTGGCCGAGAGCGTGCCGTCGGCGGAGCGCAGGGCGCGTTCGACCAGCTCGGCGGTCTCGACGCTCATCCCCTTGGGCAGCGCACCGCCGGCCGGCACCGGTGCGCTCGCCCCGGCCAGGACCCGGTCCACATCGGCCTGACCGCGTACGACGGTGGCCAGCAGGCGCCCGCGCTGGGCGACGTAGCGCTCCAGGCGGGCCCGCAGGTCCTCGAACTCGAAGGGCTTGAGGAGGTAGTCGACCACGCCGTGCCGTACGGCGCCGCGCACCGTGTCCGCCTCCCGCGCGGCGCTGATGACCATGACGTCGCAGTCGTGGCCGGCGGTGCGCAGCCGTGGGATGACGTCCAGGCCGAAGACGTCCGGCAGGTACAGGTCGAGCAGCACGAGGTCGGGGCGCAGTTCGTCGACGGCGTCGACGGCCTGCTCGCCGCTGCTGGCGACGCCGACGACCCGGAACGGCGGGATCCGTTCGACGAAGGTGCGATGGACCCGGGCCACCATGAAGTCGTCGTCGACCACGAGGACGTCGATCGCGTCCGCCGCACCGGACGATTCCGTCGTACTGGTCATCGGCCCGCTCCTTCCGCCACCGCGTCGGTGAGGTGGCTGACGGTCATGCGTGCGGTGAACAGGGCACCGTCGGGGGTGTTGGTCACCGAGATCTCGCCGCCGTGCCGCTCGCAGACCAGCCGGGTCAGCGCCAGGCCGATGCCGCGCTCGCCCTTCTGGGCGGCCTTGGTGGTGAAACCGTGCGAGAACACCTCCCGCGCGAGGTCGGGCGCAACACCGGGCCCGGAGTCACGGACCGCGATCTCGACGGTGGAGGCGTCCTGCCGCAGTTCGACCTCGACCCAGGCCCCGCGGTCACCGCCGTCGCCCGCCGCGGCCGCGTCCACGGCGTTGTCGACGAGGTTGCCGACCACCGTGGCCACATCGGCGGCGTCCTCCGGGGCGAGCCGGCCGAGTGCGGTGTCGTCCGAGATCCGCAGGCGGACCTTGCGTTCGGCGGCCTGCGATGACTTGGCCATGAGCAGGGCGGCCACGGCCGTGTCGCGTACGCGTCGGCTGAGCGTGACGTCCAGCGACTGGCGGCGCTGGTTCAGCGCGCGGATGTAGCGCACCACCTCGTCCTGTTCCCCGATCTGGATCAGCCCGGAGATGGTGTGCAGCTGGTTGGCGAACTCGTGCGCCTGCGCGCGCAGCAACTCCGAGGAACTGCGGAAGGAGCCGATCTCCCGCTCCAGCCGGGCCAGTTCGGTGCGGTCCCGCAGCGTGGTGACCGAGCCGAGGAGCCGGCCGTCCTTGGTCACCGTCATCCGGTTCATCACCAGGACCCGGTCGTGCCGGATGACGACCTCGTCGCGCTTGTCGGCCGGGCCCTGAAGGTCTCCGGCCAGCACGTCCCGCAGCCGCCCCTCGATGCCCAGGTCGGCCAGGCTCCGGCCCACGCAGTCCTCGGGCAGGCCGAGCAGGCGCCGGCCCATCTCGTTCACCAGGGTGAGCCGGTGCTGCGGGTCCAGGGCGACGACGCCCTCGGCGATCCCGTACAGCATCGCCTCACGATGCTCGGCCAGCCCGGTGATCTCGCGCGGCTCCAGGCCGAGGGTCTGCCGTTTGACCCGCCGGGCCAGCAACAAGGAGCCGGCCAGACCGAGACCGCTGGCGACGCCCAGGTAGGCGAGCAGATAGGAGGAGGCGCCGCTGAGCCGCTGCCACACCGTCAAAGAGGCCTCGCCGATCATCACCGTGCCCAGCTGCCGCCCGAGGCTCTCCCGCGCGGCCCCGAGCACCGGCACCTGCGCCACGAGTTCCCGTACGCCGTCCACCTCCAGCTCCCCCGACCAGCCGCGCCCCACGACGGCGCCCTCGCCCAGCGGCAGCGCGTCGCCGATCACGGTGGGATTCGTGGAGCTGACGATCCGGCCGTCCGCGTCGGCCACCGTCACCGAGGTCACCCCGGACTGGGACTGAGCGGAGTTGACCAGCGGCGCCAGGGCCTCCCGCGGCAGCGGCGCCACGAGCTGGCTGCGCACCAGGGGATTGGCGGCCAACTGCTCGGCCAGCGCGCTCACCCGGCGGCCCTCGACCCGGTTGAAGGTCGCCTCCGACTGGGCGAGCGAGACCGCGGCGACCGCCAGCAGCACCACCACGACGATGGCGAGCTGAAGCACCAGCATCTCGCCTGCAAGGGTCTGGCGACGGAAGGTGGCGACCACGACGGACTCGATCTCTGACAGCGGGGGCTCACGGACGGGGCTGCCTCATCATGGCGTCCACCTGCGCCGGAGGAAAGAGATCGGTCGGCAACCCGGCTGCTGACACAAAGACCAAAACCTCCGTTGGTTCCGGAAGCGAGACAGGCCGTCGACACGCAGGCACCATGTGGCCCACATCACCCTCCCCCACAGGGCCTTCCCGAACCGCATCCACGAACCGACAGGTGGTGGCACCAGTGCGCCTGCGCACCCCCCTCGCCCTGCTCGGGGCCGCCGTACTCCTGCTCCTGGGACCGCCCCTGCTGAGCACCGGCAGCGGCGCCGAGACCGGCACACAGATCCCGGGACTGCGCTTCATGGTCCCCAACACGCCCGGCGGCGGCTACGACATCACGGCCCGCACGGCCGCGAAGAACGCCGAGGACGCCGGGCTCACGCCCAACGTCGAGGTGTTCAACCTGCCCGGAGCCGGCGGCACCGTGGGCCTGACCCGCCTGGTGAGCGAGCACGGCAACGGCAAGCTCGCGATGTCGATGGGGCTCGGCGTCGTCGGCGCCGTCCGCTCCAACCACGCGCCCAAGACCCTCGCCGACACCACCCCGATCGCCCGGCTCACCGAGGAGCAGGACGTCGTCGTGGTCGCCAAGGACTCCCCGTACAAGACGATCGACGACCTCGTCGACGCCTGGAAGGCCGACCCCGGCAAGCTCCCCGTCGGTGGCGGATCCTCGCCGGGCGGACCTGACCATCTCGCGCCGATGCTGATGGCGCGGGCCGCCGGCATCGCCCCGAAGGAGGTCAATTACATCCCCTTCGACGGCGGCGGTGAACTGCTCGCCTCGATCCTCGGCAACAAGGTCGCCTTCGGTGTCTCCGGCGTCGGCGAGTACCTCGACCAGATCAGGGCGGGGGAGCTGCGGCTGCTCGCGGTCACCGGCCCCGAGCGCGTCGACGGCCTCGACGCGCCCACACTCCAGGAGGCGGGCTACGACGTGAACTTCACCAACTGGCGCGGCATCGTCGCACCGCCCGGTCTCTCCGACGCCGAGCGCGACAAGCTCGTCCGGCTGATCGAGGAACTCCACGACTCGCCCGAGTGGCAGAAGTCCCTGAAGCAGAACGGCTGGGACGACGCCTTCCTCACCGGCGAGAAGTTCGGCGCGTTCCTGGACGCCCAGGACCAGCGCGTGGTCTCGGTACTGAAGGAGCTGGGACTGTGACGACACAGACCACCGACACCCCTCCGGCGCCCGCGCCGGCGCACCGCTCCTGGCTGCGCGAGCACTCCGAACTCGGCGTCTGCGTCCTGCTGCTGGCCCTCGGCGTGCTGGTGCTGACCGACGCCCTCACCATGGACGTCGACATCGCCCAGCGCGGACCCGTCGGACCGAAGACCGTACCGATCGTCGTGGGCGCCGGACTGCTGCTCATCGCCGCCCTGCTCGCCGTGGACGTCCTGCGCGGCGGCCGCGGTCAGGCAGAGACCGGCGAGGACATCGACCTGTCCGAACCCGCCGACTGGCGCACCGTGCTGCTGCTCGCCGGAGTCTTCCTGGGCGCCGCCGTCCTGATCGAACCCCTCGGCTTCCCCATCGCGGGCGCCCTCCTCTTCTGGGGAGCCGCCTTCGCGCTCGGCAGCCGCCACACCGACCGTGACCCGCTCATCGCGGCCGGCCTCTCCCTCGTCACCTACGTCGTGTTCAACAACCTGCTCGGAGTGCCGCTGCCCGGCGGCCCCCTGATGGGAGTGCTCTGAGATGAACGCCCTCGACTCCCTGCTGGACGGCTTCGGTACGGCACTGACCCCGCTCAACCTCCTCTGGGCCGCCCTCGGCGTGCTCCTCGGCACCGCGATCGGCGTACTGCCCGGCATCGGACCGGCCATGGCGGTGGCGCTGCTGCTGCCGGTGACGTACGGGCTGGATCCCATCGGCGCGTTCATCATGTTCGCGGGCATCTACTACGGCGCCATGTTCGGCGGTTCGACGACGTCGATCCTGCTCAACACCCCCGGAGAGAGCGCCGCCGTGGTCGCCGCCATGGAAGGCAACCCGATGGCCAAGGCAGGGCGCGGCGCACAGGCGCTGGCGGCCGCCGCCATCGGCCACTTCGCCGGCGGCATGGTCGGCACGATCCTGCTGGTCGCGCTCGCCCCCACGGTCGCCGAACTCGCCGTCGACATCGGCGCCCCGGACTACTTCGCCATCATGGTCCTCGCCTTCATCGCGGTGACCTCCGTGCTCGGCTCGTCCCGCATCCGCGGGCTCGCCTCTCTGCTGATCGGCCTCACCCTCGGCCTGGTCGGCCTGGACCAGATGACCGGGCAGCAGCGGCTCACCTTCGGATCGCTCCAACTCGCCGACGGCATCGACGTCGTGATCGTCGCGGTCGGCCTCTTCGCCATCGGCGAGGCCCTGTGGGTCGCCGCCCACCTGCGGCGCAGGCCCGGCGAGGCGATCCCGGTCGGCCGCCCCTGGCTGGGACGCGGCGATGTGCAGCGGACCTGGAAGTCCTGGCTGCGCGGCCCGTTCATCGGCTTCCCCTTCGGGGCGATCCCGGCGGGCGGCGCGGAGATCCCCACCTTCCTGTCGTACGTCACGGAGAAGCGCCTGTCGAAGCACAAGGACGAGTGGGGCAAGGGCGCGATCGAGGGCGTTGCCGGACCGGAGTCCGCCGCGTCGGCCTCGGCGGCGGGGACGCTGGTGTCGATGCTGACGCTGGGCCTGCCCACCACCGCGGTCGCGGCGGTCATGCTCGCCGCGTTCCAGCAGTACGGCATCCAGCCCGGCCCGCTGCTGTTCGAACGCGAACCCGAGCTGGTGTGGGGCCTGATCGCCTCCCTGTTCGTCGGCATGGTGCTGCTGCTCGCCCTGAACCTGCCGCTCGCGCCGGTCTGGGCGAAACTGCTGCGCATTCCGCGGCCGTACCTCTACGCGGGGATCCTGTTCTTCGCCGCGGTCGGCGCCTACGCGGTGGGCGGCGAGGTCGTGGACCTGGTGATCCTGCTGGTCATCGGCCTGATCGGATTCGGTATGCGCCGCTACGGCCTCCCCGTGCTGCCCGCCGTCATCGGGGTCATCCTCGGCCCGAACGCCGAGCAGCAGCTCCGGCGCGCCCTGCAGATCAGCGACGGCAGCGTCTCCGGCCTGGTCGACACGCCGTTCGCGGTGACGGTGTACGCGGTGGTCGTCGTACTGCTGGCCTGGCCGCTGCTGAAGCGCTTCGTGCGCCGTCCGGGCACGTCCTGATGCGTGGCCGGGGGCCGCGAGTATGCGAGTGCGGCCCCTGGCCACCGCCGATCATGTGTCGTCCACCCGGCGCCGGTCCGCCTCGTCCCAGGCGCGGGTGTCGCGTGGCTCGATGTAGGGCTCGGCGTCGGGCGGGTGCCCGCCGACGATGGCCCGCTGGCGTGCGATCTCGGCATCGAACTCCAGGCCCAGCAGGATCGCCAGATTGGAGATCCACAGCCAGATCAGGAAGACGATGACGCCGGCCATGGTCCCGTACGTCTGGTTGTACGAGCCGAAGTTGGCGACGTAGAACGCGAAGCCGGCGGAGGCGATCAGCCAGATCACGAGGGCGAGGAAGCTGCCCGGGGTGATCCACCGCCAGCCCTTCACCTTGGCGTTGGGGCTCGCCCGGTACAGGATCGCGATCATGAACGTGACCAGGAGGACCAGCACGGGCCACTTGGCGATCGACCACACCGTCAAGGCGGTGTCCCCGATGCCGATGATGTCCCCGGCCCGGCGGGCCAGACCGCCGGTGAAGACCACGATCAGCGAGCTGATCATGGCCAGCACCATCAGGACGACGGTCAGTGTCACGCGGATGGGCAGGACCTTCCACGCCGGACGTCCCTCGGGAATGTCGTAGACGGCGTTCGCTGCACGCATGAACGCCGCCACATAGCCCGACGCGGACCACACCGCCAGCACCAGGCCGATGACGGCCACGATGGTGCCGGTGCCGGCGGTGTTCTGCAGTTGTTCCACGGCCCGGACGATGATGTCCCGGGCCGGCCCCGGCGCGAGCTGCCGGACGTTGTCCAGCACCTTGTCCGTGACCGAGGGACCGGCGATGCCCAGCAGTGACACCAGCACCAGCAGCGCCGGGAACAGCGACAGCACGCCGTAGTAGGTCAGCGCCGCCGCGCGGTCGGTCAGCTCGTCGTCCTTGAACTCCCGCAGGCTTCCCTTCAGCACCGCACCCCACGACCGCTTCGGCAGGTGCGTCGGCGTATCCGGTGCTGCCCGGTCCACCTCCGGCCCCGGCCCGGCCTCCTCCGGCGCCGGACTCCGGTCGCCGTGATCCTTCCGCCCAGGAAGATGGAGCTTCGTCATGCGTGCCGAGTAACCCTCGGCCCCGTACTTCAGTCGGCCGTCGCATGGGCTGCGGAGAGTGACGGACGATGGCAAGCCGTGGCGTCGGCGCCGAGCGGTGCCGTGGCTCTGGTCCGAACCACGACACCTCACGAAGCCGAATCCGCGGCGCCGGCTTCGTGTTCCATCCGCGTACCCCCGATGAAAGGTCGCCGATCGGGCTGGGTCAGCTTTCCGGGACGGCCTTGGCGCGGATGGTCTGGGCCACGTCGCGGAGCTTGACGTTGTGTGTCTGGGAGATGCGGCGCAGCACGTCGAAGGCCTCTTCCTCGCTGAGGTGATGGCGCTCCCGCAGGATGCCCATCGCCTCACCGATCGCATGACGGGTGTCCAGGGCGTGTTCCAGCTGGTCCACCGCGCGGGCACTGGCCAGGGCGACGGCGGCATGGGAGGCGAGCAGCCAGCCGGCCGTCTCGCTCTCCGGACCGAAGGCTCCCGGGCGGGAGGAGTAGAAGTTCAGGGCGCCGAAGTCCTCCTCCTGCGTGTAGAGCAGGAAGCCCATCATGCTGCCCACGCCCAGCTGCCGGGCCGCCGGCGCGAAACGCGGCCAGTGCGGCTGCGGCTTCGTCATGTCGGTGATGCGGAACAACCGCTCGCCGTCGGTACGCCGGGCGGCGTCAAAACAGGGGCCCTCACCCAGTTCGCCCTGCAGCCGGTCGGACTCCTTCCCCATCTCCCCGCACGAGGAGAGGGTCACCGCGCGCCCCTTGCGCAGGGTAAGGACACCCGCCGCCTCGCACCCCTCGATCAGCTCGACGGCACTCGAGGCGATTTCGTCCAGCGTGTCCTGCGGGGAGCTCTGCGCCAGCAGGTGCCGGGCGAGCCCCGCCATCTGTTCGGCGAACTCACGCCACTCCATCGCCCACCGTCCGCTCCTCGTACCTTCGCTGCGGAAGGAGGCCGAAGGTCGATCGTCGGGCCCGGCCCCCGCAACCCAACTGCTCACGCCGACCAGAGCGCCGACCCAGCCGCCCTCAGCCTACCGCTCGGCCGCGGCCCTGGAATCCGTGCACGACTCTGGGAACCTTTGCGCCGACTCGTTACCCTCCGCCCATGATTTCCACGGTTGTGTGGGGTACGGGGAATGTCGGCCGTGCGGCCATCCGCGCGGTCGACGCGCATCCGGCGCTGGATCTTGCGGCCGTGCTGGTGGCCGACCCCGCCAAGGTCGGCCGGGACGCGGGCGATCTGGGCGGGCTGGGGCGGCGCCTCGGGGTGTCGGCGACCGATGACGTGACGTCGGTTCTCGCGGCCGGGCCGCGTGCCGTGGTGTACGCGGCGTCGGGTGACATACGGCCGGACGGGGCGCTGGCGGACATCGGTCGAGCCGTTCGGGCCGGGGCGGTGGTCGTCACTGCGTCGGTGTACGGGATGTACGACGTGCGGGGCGCCCCGCCCGAGATCAGGGACCCGCTGCTGGAGGCCGTCTCGGCCGGCGGCGGGTCGCTGTTCGTGTCCGGGGTGGACCCCGGCTGGGCCAACGACACGTTGCCCCTGCTGATCAGCGGACTCGGCTCGCGCATCGACGCGGTCCGCTGCCAGGAGATCTTCGACTACTCCACCTACGAACAAGAGGAATCCGTACGGAATCTGGTGGGCATGGGCCGCCCGATGGACTACCAGCCGCTCATGCTCGCCGAGAGCGTGCCGACGATGGTGTGGGGCGGGCAGATCCGCATGATGGCCAAGGCGCTCGGCGTCGAACTCGACGAGATGCGCGAGACGCTGGAGCGACGCGCGCTCGAAACCACCGTCACCACCCCGACGATGGGGGAGTTCGAGGCCGGTACCCAGGGCGCGGTGCGCTTCGAGGTGCAGGGCATCGTCGACGGCCGGCCCCGTATCGTCGTCGAACACATCACCCGCATCCACGCCTCCTGCGCCCCGGACTGGCCCGCACCCCCCGACGGCGGTGCGGGAGCACACCGGGTGATCATCGAGGGCCGGCCCCGCATCGAGGTCACCGTCACGGCGACCGACGAGGGCGAGAACCGGTCGGCGGGCGGCAACGCCACCGCCGTCGGCCGGCTGGTGAACGCCATCGACTGGCTCACCGAGGCCAAACCCGGCCTCTATGACGCACTCGACGTCCCGCTGCGCCCGGCAGCCGGCCGACTGGGAAGGACCTGAGCGGTGACCCTGCGCATCGACATCCCCGACGGAGCGGACCCCATCCCGTACGTGTGGGGCGCGATGGTCCCCGACATCGGCACGGCCGCATCGAACTTCTCGCTGGCCGTGTACGCCCACACGACCCTGGGCCTGAACGAGTTCGAGGCCGCGCGGCTGCGCATCGCGCAGATCAACGGCTGCGCCTTCTGCCTGGACTGGCGCACCGAGCGGGACGGACGGAAGGTCGGCGAGGACTTCGCCGAGGCTGTCGCCTCCTGGCGCACCACGGACGCCTTCGACGAACGGACCCGGCTGGCCGCCGAGTACGCCGAACGCTACGCCGTGGACCATCACCACCTCGACGAGGAGTTCTGGAGCCGGATGACGGCGCACTACAGCCAGGCCGAGATCGTGGAGTTGAGCATGAGCATCGGGTCGTGGCTGGCGTTCGGCCGGCTCAACCATGTGCTCGGGCTCGACACGGTCTGCGTCCTGCCCCGGCCGTGAGGCGGGCCGAGGCCACGCGGAGACCTCGGCCCGCCGGAAGCGGGACGATCACAGATCAGCGGCGATGATCTCTTCGATGTTCCGTTCGGCGAGCGCCGTGATGGTGACGAAGGGATTCACGCTGGCGTTGCCGGGGATCAGCGAACCGTCGATGACGTAGAGACCCGAATGGCCGTGCAGACGGCCGTAGTTGTCCGTCGCCTTGCTGAGCACCGCACCGCCCAGAGGGTGGTACGTGAGGTGGTCGCCCCAGATCTTGTACGCGCCGAAGAGATCGGTCCGGTAGATCGTCCCCTCTTTGGCGTTGATCCGGTCGAATATGGACTTGGCCATGTCGATGGACGGCTGTTTCCAGGCCGTCTGCCAGTTCAGCTCCACTTTCCCGCTCGCCGCGTTCCAGGAGAACTGGGCGCGGTGCGGGTTCTTGGTGATCGACAGATAGAACGAGGCGTAGGTCTCGATTCCCGTGGGCAGCGGGGCGACTTCCGCGAATGCTCCGCCCGTGGCCCAGTTGTCGATTCCGGCGGTGGGAATGGCGGACTGCAGGGCGCCGGTCGGATCCCACATGTGGTTGGCGCGTCCGCACATGACGTTGCCGTTGTCGCCCCAGCCCTTGCCGACCTCGCCGTTCAGCCCCGGCAGCGCCCCGGTTGCCTTCAGCCGGACCAGCAGTTTGCTGGTTCCCACGCTGCCGGCGGCGAAGAAGACGCGGTCCGCGGTCACCGTCTTCGTCGCCGTGACGGCGCCGGTGGTGTCGAGTTGCTCGATGCCGACCAGATAGCCGCCGGTGCCCGCGGGAGTGACCGTCGTGACGCGGTGCAGGGGCGAGACGGTGACCTTTCCCGTGGCTCTGGCCTGGGCGAGATAGGTCTTCTGCAGGGTTTTCTTCCCGTGGTTGTTGCCGTACAGGATCTCTCCGGCCAGCGCCGACCTGGGGACCGTACCGGCGGCTTCCTGCTTCATGTACTCCCAGTCGTAGACGTCGGGCACGAAAAGGAAAGGGAAACCGGAACGCTCGGCGTGCTTTCGGCCGACGCGGGCGTACTGGTAGCACGCGGCGGTCTCGAACCACGCCGGGTCGATGGTGCTGACGCCGAGGCCGGTGTTGGCGCGCGGGTAGTACACGTCGTACATCTCGTCGGCGTCGACCGAGGGCAGGACGGCACCGAAGTTCTCCCGTTTCGGCGTGACGGCCATACCGCCGTTGACCAGTGACCCGCCACCGACACCACGTCCCTGATAGACGATGATCCCGCCCATGTCCTCGGCGTCCAGGATTCCGGTGTAGCGGGGTACGTCCTTGTCGAGCGGATAGCCCAGGAAGTTGCTCAGGGGTTGTCGGGTGCGGGTGCGCAGCCAGAAGGACCGGTAGTCGGGACGGGTGGTGTTGGCGAAGATCCTGCCGTCCGGGCCCGGGGTGTCCCAGGCCATTCCCATCTCGACGACGTGGACGTCGACGCCCGCCTGAGCGAGCCGCAGTGCGGCGACCGAGCCGCCGTATCCGCTGCCGATCACCAGGGCGGGAACGCGGGCATCCGGTGCGATGACGGCGCTGCTGCTTCGGGACGCAGCCGCCGAGGCGGAAGTGGGAATGTTGCTGCTCCCGATCGCAGCCGCACCAAGAACAGAACTGGTTCCAATGATGAATCGACGGCGGGAACTCCCTCTGTGATGGCCTCTGTTCTGGAGGTCAGCGCTCATACAGCACTCCTCTGCTTCGAGTGGTCGAAGCGGGTTTTACTGCCACTTGCGCGATAAGTCACGACACACCCGGAGGTAACTTGCTTTCTTTCTTCACCCCTTGACGAGGGGTTGGTCCGTACCTATGGTCTCGGCAGCGCGCGTGTTCAGTCCCCCACCTGTCGTTCACATAGAAGAACGGACTCGTATGGCACACGCCCCCGCCCGACACCGCCGCAAGTCCCGTGCGTCCCTCCTCACCCTGGGAGCCACCACCGCCGCTCTCGTGGCGGGACTGCTCACCTGGCCCGGCGCACCTCACGCCGACGCAGCCCCGGCCACCTTCGTCCACCCCGGAGTGACCGTCTCCCGGAGCCAGTTGGACTTCACCCGAAACAAAGTCAACTCCGGCGCCCAGCCCTGGAAGGGTGCCTTCGACCGGATGACGGCGAGCAAGTACGCCGACCTGAACCGCACACCCAGACCCCGCGCGATCGTCGAGTGCGGCTCGTACTCCAACCCCAACAACGGCTGCACCGACGAGCGCGAGGACGCGATCGCCGCCTACACCCACGCGCTCGCCTGGTACATCACCCGCGACGAGCGGCACGCGAAGAAGGCCATCGAGCTGATGGACGCCTGGTCGGCCGTGATCCGGGACCACACCAACAGCAACGCACCCCTGCAGACCGGCTGGGCCGGCTCCTCCTGGCCGAAGGCCGCCGAGATCATCAAGTACACGTACACCGGCACCTGGGCCAACTCCGGCCGCTTCGCCACCATGCTCCGCACCGTCTACCTGCCCGAGATCATCAACGGGTCCAACTCCAACGGGAACTGGGAACTGTCGATGATGGAGGCCGCGATCGGCATCTCCGTCTTCCTCGAGGACAAGGCGTCGTACGACAAGGCGATGGCGAAGTTCCGCACCCGCACGGCCGCCTACGTCTACCTCGCCTCCGACGGGGAACTGCCGAAGACCGTCCCCAGCCAGAACCTCGACACCCGCGAGAAGATCGTCAACTACTGGCAGGGCCAGTCCACCTTCGTCACCGGCCTCACCCAGGAGACCTGCCGGGACTTCACGCACACGGGATACGGCATCTCCGCGATCTCGCACGTCGCCGAGACCAGCCGGATCCAGGGCCAGGACCTGTACGGCACCGACGTGGGCGAACGGCTGCGGCACGCGCTCGGCTTCCAGGCCAAGTACGAACTGGGCGCGGCCGTCCCGGCCTGGCTGTGCCGCGGTTCCCTGCACCTCGGACTCGGCCCGGTGACCGAGGTCGGCTACAACGCGATGCACAACCGGCTCGGCCACGCCATGACCAACACCCAGGCGCTGACCGAGCGGAACCGCCCGGCCGGCAGCAACAACCTGTTCGTGGCCTGGGAGACGCTCACCCACGGCGACAACCCCGACTGAAGCGGTCAGGTCAGGTGATGTGGTGCACCACCTGGCTGGTCAGCTCGTAGCGGGCACCGACGATGGCGAGTTGACCGGCGCTCACCTTGGCGGCGAGGTCGGGCTCGGCCGCCAGCCGCGAACGGACGAGCCGTACGTTCGCGTCGATCGCCGCGTCGACGCGGGCGTCGCCCTCCTCGGTGTGGTCTATGGCCGGTGCTATCTGGTCGGCGAGGTACTGGATGTGGGCGGGCAGCGGCTCCCCGGACTCGTCGGCGTCCACGGCGGCCCGCACGGCACCGCACGACTGGTGCCCGAGCACCAGGACCAGCGGTATCGCCAGTTCGAGCACCCCGTACGCGATGCTGCCGAGCACGGCCTCGTCCAGCACCTCACCGGCCGTGCGCACGGTGAGCAGGTCCCCTAGCCCCTGGTCGAAGACCAGCTCCGGAGGAACACGGGAATCGACACACCCGAGCACCACCGCGAAGGGATGCTGACCCGACGTCAGCGCCTGACGGACGGCGGGCGTCTCGTCCGGATGCTGCTCACGATAGGTGCGCCACCGCACATTGCCCGCCGCCAGCTCCCGCAGGGCCTGGCCGGGAGTACTGGGACGCGGTCGCGCGGTCGAGGATGCGGCGGATGCGGGGGAGGCCACGGCGAAGCCTGCACCGAGGGCGGCGGCACCGGTCAGTGCGGTGCGCAGGAGAGCACGGCGGGCGGGAGTCACCGCGGCGGCTCTGCGGGGAGTGGAATCGGAGTTCACGGCGCAGAACGTATGCCCGAGTCCGGCGCCCGCTCGTTCACGCTACTGAATCATGAACCGGCATGGAGATTTCTTGGCCGCGGGTTGGTCTGTGTTTGGTGGGGTGCAGGGGTTGTCTTGTAACTCGGACGATCGGAGCCTGTTGTTCCTGTCAGGCCCCGGGGAGCGCGGCGTCCGGCGGGACCGTACGGCATCGCGCGCCTCGGTGAAGCGGCGGTCGAACGGCAGCGGCAGTCGCTCGATCCAGTCGGGCAGCATGATGCGCACGCCGACGCCGTTCATCACCACGGACAGGTCCTGGCGCAGCCGACGGAACGTCTGCTCGTCAAGGCTGCCCGAGAAGACGGTCTTGGCGAGCATGTCGAGCGAGAGCTTGACCATCGCCTCGCGCACCTCGAGGGTTTGGCCCGGCGCCCGGGCGTCGACGGCGGTGGTCGTCTCGCCGCGCATGATGTCGGCGTAGCGGGCGATCTCGGGACGGGCGAAGGCCGGCTGCAGCTGCCGTCGTTTGTGAACGTGTTCCTGCCCGGCGGCGGTGACCACGGAGTCGCCCAGCAGTTGGCCCGTCTTCTCGAAGAAGCGGCCCTTGGCGAGGCCGGAGCCGAGGTCGACGAGCATGGTGCGGATGAGTGCAGGATCCTGCACGATCAGCGTGCGGGTCCCTGGCTGGAGGGTGATCTCTACGAGTGGGCCGTAGTTCTCGCCGCTTTGGGTATGGGGGAGGCGCTACGAGCGTCACGGGTCGTGCTCTCTTCGAAATGATCACGAGCGCCCGTATCACTCCCTGATCACTACCCTGCGCAATCCAGCATCGGCGCGTGTCCTCCGCCACGCGGCTGCTCAGTCGATGACCGCCGTGGCCTCGACCTCGACCAAATGGTCGGGTACGTCCAGTGCTGCCACGCCCAGCAGCGTGCCCGGCGGTACCGGGGTGACTCCCAGCTTCGCGGCCGCGCGTGCGGCCCCTTCCAGGAAGAGGGGCATCTTGTCGGGGGTCCAGTCGACGACGTAGACGGTCAGCTTCGCCACGTCGTCGAAGGAAGCACCGACCTCGGCCAGAGCGGTGCCGATGTTGAGGTAGCACTGCTCGACCTGAGCGGCGAGGTCACCTTCGCCGACCGTGACCCCGTCGGCATCCCAGGCGACCTGCCCGGCGATGAAGACCAGCTTCGATCCGGTCGCGATCGACACCTGCCGGTAGGCATCGATCTCGGGCAGTCCGCTGGGGTTCACCAGGGTGATGGACATGCTGTCTGCCTCCTTGGCATGAGAGCCCGTGGGCTCGCTTCCACCGATCCAGGAAGCGTGTGCTCTCTTGTGGTTACTCAGGAACCGTAGGAGAGTTGCCGCTGACATGGAAGAACGCACTTTTCAGTGACTGGGGAACCGGATGGTGACCAAGCAGTTCAGGGGCTCGCCCGCGGATGCAGACCTGACGCGCGCGGACTCCTTGGCGCGGGAGATCTTCTCGGACGTGGCCAACAAGTGGGCGCTCCTGATCATCGACGCCCTGGGTGACCGCACGCTGCGCTTCAGCGAGCTGCGGAACGAGATCGAGGGCGTCAGCCACAAGATGCTCACCCAGAACCTGCGCATGCTGGAGCGCAACGGCCTGGTCGAGCGGTGCGTGTACCCCACCGTGCCGCCGCGGGTCGAGTACACCCTCACCGAGCCGGGCCGAGCCCTGCGAGAGCTGGTCCATGGGATGTGCGACTGGACCCACCAGTACCTCGGTCACATCGAGGCCTCCCGCCGCCGCTTCGAGGCCTGATGTGTGCAGGGAAGCGGCAGGGCCGCGGTGGCCGGAAGGGCGGGAGAGCTCGATGAGGCGCCGGTGCGGTGGGGCGTGGATGAAGAATTCCTCATCCGGCGCTCATCCTGCCCGCCCGGTGCCGACCGCAGGATCGGACGCATGGTCTTCTCTCGTCGGTTGGCGGCCCTCGCCGCGGTTGTGGTGATTCCCGTCGGTATCGCCGCGACCAGTTTCGCTCTCGCAGACAGCCCGCGCCCTTTGGAGGTTCCCTCCCAGGTGGACCTGGACAGTGGTTCCCCCATGGCCACGCCCACACCCACGCGGCCCGGGCCGACCCCGAGTGACGAGGCGGTCCCGAGGCCCGAAGTGACCGACAGCCCCCCGGATGACGACGATGACGATGACGACCGCAGCCGGCCCTCCGCAGACCACCCGGCCGGGGACGACGGAGCCGACGACGGAGCCGACGACGGCTGACGGACGGCGCAGGCGGGTCTCCGCCCGCCTCCGGATCGTGCTGTGGCTGCTGCTCGTCATGGCGGTCGCGCTGGCCTCGGTCGCCACGACCACGCGCTCGATCCTGCTGCGGGACGCACACCACCGGATCAACGGTCTGCTGGCCCAGGAGGCGGGTGAGTTCACCAACTTCGTGGACCGGGGCGTCGATCCGGCGACCGGCCGCCCGTTCACCGATCCGGCCCGGCTGCTGCGGGTCTTCCTGGAACGGCAGAACGCCGACCCCGACGAGGAACTGATCGGGCTGGTGGGCCGGTCGGACCGCGGCCCCGCGCAGATCTTCCAGCCGCGGGACATTCCCGTCGCCGTGCCCCTGTACGAGGACGCAGGCGCCCGGCGCCGGATCTTCGAGGCGCCCGGCTCCACCGGCACCCTGCACCGGCCGTCGGGCGAGATCCGCTGGGCCAAGGTCGCCGTCGCCCGGCCCGGCAGCGAACCGGACGCCGCGTTCGTCGTCGCCTTCCACCCCGAGCGCGAACGGCAGCGCGCGAACGCGGTGTTCCGCATACTGCTCGCGATCTCCGGAGTCGCCCTCGTACTGACCACCGGCATCGGCTGGGTCGTCGCCGGACGGATCCTGAAACCCGTACGACTGGTCCGTACGGCTGCCGCGCAGCTCACCGAGCAGGACCTCACCCGGCGTATCCCGGTGCGCGGCCGGGACGACGTGGCCGCGCTCGCCGAGACGTTCAACGCGATGCTCGACCGGCTGGAGCGCGCCTTCGCGGCCCAGCGCGAGTTCGTCGACGACGCCGGGCACGAGCTGCGCACGCCGATCACCATCGTGCGCGGGCACCTGGAACTGATGGGCAACGACCCGGCCGAGCGTGAGGAGACCCTGCGTCTGGTCACCGACGAGCTGGACCGGATGAGCCGCATCGTGGAGGACCTGCTGCTCCTCGCCAAGGCCGAGCGCCCCGACTTCGTCACCCCCGAGCCGGTCCAGCTGGCCGAGCTCACCGCCGACGTCTACGTCAAGGCCCGCACGCTCGGCGACCGCGACTGGCAGCTCGCCGAGGTCGCCGACCGCGAGGCCGAACTGGACCCCCAGCGCATCACGCAGGCGATGGTGCAGCTCGCGCAGAACGCCGTGCAGCACACCGCGCCCGGTCAGACCATCCGCATCGGCTCGCGCACCGACGGCCCGCGCGTGGAGCTGTATGTCGCCGACTCCGGACCCGGCGTCCAGTCGCAGGACACCAAGGTCATCTTCGAACGGTTCCGGCGCGGCACCGCCCGCCGCGGCGCCCGCGGCTCCGGTGCCGGGCTCGGACTGTCCATCGTCCGCGCGATCGCCGAGGCGCACGGCGGCCGCGTGCGCCTGCACGCCACCGAGGGCGGCGGCGCCACCTTCGTACTCACCCTGGAAGAGACACGCCCGTGAACAGGACCCGGAAAGCGGCAGAGGTACGCACGTGAACCGCATTCTCATCGTCGAGGACGAGGAACGCATCGCCTCCTTCGTCGAGAAGGGCCTGCGCGCAGGCGGCTTCACCACCACCGTCGTCGGCGACGGCGACACGGCCTACGAGTACGCCCTGACCGGCGGCTTCGACCTGGTCGTCCTCGACATCGGCCTGCCCGGCCGGGACGGCTTCACCGTCCTGCGCGAGCTGCGCGAAGCCCGGGTGACGGTCCCGGTGATCGTGCTGACCGCGCGGGACTCCGTACGCGACACCGTGGCCGGTCTGGAGGGCGGCGCCGACGACTGGATGACCAAGCCGTTCCGCTTCGAGGAGCTGCTCGCACGGGTGCGGCTCAGGCTGCGTACGGCGGCCAGGGCACCCGAGGTGACGGTGCTGCGCTCGGGCTCGCTCACCCTGGACCTGCGTACCCGCCGGGCCCGGGCGGGGGAGCGGACCGTCGACCTGACGGCCCGTGAGTTCGTGCTGCTGGAGCTGTTCCTGAGGCATCCGGGGCAGGTCCTGTCCCGCGAGCAGATCCTGTCCCACGTGTGGGGGTACGACTTCGATCCCGGGTCCAACATCGTGGACGTGTACGTACGGGCGCTGCGCAAGAAGCTGGGTGCGCAAGCGGTGGAGACGGTCCGCGGGATGGGGTACCGACTGCCGGTATGAGGCCGGCGTGTGCGTGAGGTTTCCTTCATCCGAGGCTCATTGCTCACTCACCGGCCGCGTGAATTCTCGATGACGTGACCCTGAACCTCCGTACGACCGCAGCACTGTGCGTGGCGCTGTCCCTGTGCGCGCTGCTCGCGGTCCCCGACAACTTCCCCGGCATGAGCGGGCAGGCCCGCCTCACCCTCGCCGTGTTCGCCCTGGCGACCTGCGCCTGGATCGGTACGCCGGTCGACGACACCTACATCGCGCTGGGTGCCGGGCTCGCGCTGACGGTGACCGGGGTGATCAGCAGCGCCACGTTGTTCGGCACGCTCGGTGACCCGACCGTGTGGCTGCTGATCTGTGCCTTCGTCCTGGCCGCCGCGGTGACCCGGACCGGGATCGCGGGCCGGGCGGCGGTGTTCCTGGTGGGCGGGGCGCGCACCGTGCGCCAGTTGGTGCACCTGACGACGGCGGCGCTGGTCGTCACGGCGTTCGCGGTGCCGGCCACCTCGGGCCGGGCCGCGCTCGCCCTGCCGGTGTTCCTCGCCCTCGCCAAGGCGTTCGCCGACCGCAGGCGCCTGGTCGTGATGCTGGCGTTGCTGTTCCCCACGGTGATCCT
This sequence comes from Streptomyces sp. NPDC059866, assembly GCF_042731325.1. NCBI lineage: Bacteria > Bacillati > Actinomycetota > Actinomycetes > Kitasatosporales > Streptomycetaceae > Streptomyces > Streptomyces sp. NPDC059866. The sequence goes on from NZ_JBHWJT010000018.1 coordinate 61,550, forward strand.
GCTGTCGGCGGTGGCGACGCTGATCGGTGCCGGAGCACACCTGATCACCGTGTCGGTGCTGTGGGAGGCGGCCGGCGAGCGGATCGGCTTCACCCAGTGGCTGCTGCTCGGGCTGCCCCTGGCCGTGGCCTCCTCCCACCTCGCCGCCGAAGCCGTGCTGCTGACCACCACGCGGCGTGCGGACCGCCGGGCTGCCGTGCACATCACCGCCGAGGAGATCCAGGAGCACAGCAAGAGCCCGGTCACCGGGCCCTGGACACAGGCCGAGAAGCGCTGTGCCCTGCTGCTGGGCACGGTGGTCGTCCTGTGGTGCAGCGAGTCGCTGCACCAAGTTCCGCCTGCGGTCGTCGCGTTGATCGGCGCGGTCGTGGCGTCCTCGCCCGCCCTCGGCACCGTACGGCTGAAGGACGCTCTGAAGACGGTGCCCTGGTCACTGCTGCTGTTCATGGCCGCGACCATGGCCATGGGCGTGGCGCTCGCCGACTCGGGCGCGGCGCGGTGGGTGGTCTCCGGCCTGCCCGCGGACGTCACCCCGGTGGTGTTCCTGACCGTCGTGGTCGTGGTCAGCACGGCGGCCCATCTGGTGCTGCAGTCCCGCTCCGCCCGCTCCTCGGTGCTGGTTCCGCTGGTGGTGGCAGCCGCCGTCGGCGCCGGAGTCAACCCGGTCGCGGCCGCGCTCGCCTCCACCGCAGCCGCCGGCTTCTGCCACACGCTTCCGGCCTCCGCGAAGCCGGTCACCCTCTTCGCCGACATCCCCGGTGCTCCCACCTACACCCCACGCGACCTGCTGCGGCTGTCCGCCGTCCTGGCACCGCTGACCGCCGCGCTCGTCCTGCTCTTCGCCGTCGCGGTGTGGCCGCTGCTCGGCGTCCCCGTCGTCCGTTAGGAGCTGGTCCCATGCTGACCCGTGTCGTCGTCGCCCCCAGCGGCTTCAAGGAGTCCCTGTCCGCCGAGGCCGCCGCCGACGCCATCGCGGCAGGCGTGCGCCGGGTCCTGCCGGACGCCTGGATCGACCGGATTCCCCTGGTCGACGGCGGCGAGGGCACGGCCGCCGCACTGTCGGCCGCGACCGGCGGACGGCTCGTCGCACTGCCCGCCACGGGCCCGGTCGGCGAGCCGGTCGACACACACTTCGCGCTGCTCGGATCCCGGGACACGGCGGTCGTGGAGATGGCCGCGGTCGCCGGCCTGAGCCTCGTCCCCCTGGCCCGCCGCGATCCCGGTGCCACCACGACGTACGGCGTCGGCGAGCTGATCCGCGCCGCACTCGACACCGGCGTACGGCGGATCCTCATCGGCTGCGGCGACTCGGGGACGTCCGACGGGGGCGCCGGCGTGCTGCAGGCGCTCGGCGCCCGGCTGCTGGACGCCGACGGCTGCGAACTCCCATACGGGGGAGGGGAGTTGACGCGGCTGAGCCGTATCGACCCGTCCGGACTGGACCCCCGCGTGAGAGAGGTGGAACTCCTCGTCGCCTGCAACCCGTACAACGTGCTGTGCGGTGAGCGGGGCGTGGCCCGTGTCTTCGGACCGCAGAAAGGGGCGACGCCCGCGCAGGTCGAGCAGTTGTCGGCCGGCCTGGAGAACTGGGCGGACGTCCTCACCCGCGACCTCGCCGTCACCACCACCGACCTCCACCACGGCCCCGGCACCGGCGCCTCGGGCGGCCTGGGCGCCGGCCTCGCCGCACTCGGCGCCCGGCTGCTGCCCCGCTTCGACGTGCTGCTGGACCACCTCGACCTGGACGCCCGCCTCGCCCGCGCCGACCTGGTCGTCACCGCCGAGGGCGCCCTGGACCACCAGACGCCCCGCGGCAAGGTCCCCGCCGAGGTGGCGCGCCGCGCCAAACTGCACGGACGTCCGGTGCTCGCCCTGGCGGGAACCCTCGGCGAGGGCGCCGACGACGTGCCCGGCGTGGACGCCTACAGCGCGATCCTCCCGGCACCGATGGCCCTCGCCGAGGCACTGGCAAGGGCCTCGGAACTCCTCACCGACGCCACCGAGCGCGCCCTGCGGATGATCCTGCTGGGGGCCCGGCTACCGGTTCACACGCGAGCGTCCGGGGGTGAAGCCACGGCCCATGGCTCCGATGACCTCAGTCACATTCGCTTCACGTGCGGCGATCCGCTCTGGTAGACGTGGCTCGGCCAGTACGTTCCCTGCGAAAGCACCGCACCATGAGTGACCGCTCCGACCCCGACCTCGTGACCTTCACGCTGGACCTCACCGTGGAGGAGGCCCGGCGGCGGGCGGAGGTGGTGGCGGCGCTCGGGCCCCACTGGGATCCCGTCGCCGCGCTGCGGTCGGAGGAGGCGGCCCGTTCCCTGCTGTACTCCGGTCTGGACGCCGAGCAGGAGCGGATGTACGCCATGCTCGTGGAGGCCGGCGTGCTGCCGGGACGGGACACGGGCGATGCGGCTCCCCATTGACCCGCAGGCGGACCGGGCCCGGCGGGCCTGGGTGCCCTGTCCCGGTTGTGACGACGCGCGCGACTGCGCCGCATGCGCCGGGGGCAGCAACTGCCTGGTGCACTGGCGCTACCTCATAGCGAACGAGGGCGCGCGAGTACACCTCCAGTGCCCGAACTGCACGCACACCTGGACCCTGGACACCCGCCCCGGCAGGCGCGGCAGACCCTTCTGAGGTGCATGCGCGGAAGGGGAACCGACACCACTCGGATCCGCGGTGGGCGAGGCCTGACCGTCCGTCGGGCGTCTATGTTGGGGCCCGTGTACTCCACGCAGGTCTCGTGGCATGTGAACGCCTCGCGTGCGGCCGTGTATCGGGCGCTCGTGGACGCTGACGCCGTCGCCCAGTGGCGGGTGCCGGACGGAATGAGCAGTCAGGTGCACGAGTTCGACGCCCGCGAAGGCGGAGCGTTCCGCATCTCGCTCACCTACGACATGCCGGTCGGCGCCGGCAAGACGGATCCGCACACCGACACTTACCACGGCCACTTCGCGAGGCTCGTGCCCGGCGAGCAGGTGGTCGAGGTCATGGAGTTCGAGACCGCGGACCTCGCACTGCGCGGCACGATGACGATGACCACCACGCTCACCGACGCGGACGGCGGGACGGACGTCCTCGTGGTGCACGAGGGCATTCCCGATGCAGTGCCCGCCGCCGACAACGAGACGGGCACCCGCATGGCCCTGGCACGACTCGCCCGGCTCGTGGAGGCGGGTGAGCGTCGTCCGGGCTGAGCCTCCGTGGCAGGGAACCTTCAGCGCGTGCCGGTCCAGTTGTGAGCCACGTCCACCACGACGCGATCGTTCAGCACCAGCACCCGGAAGGGCAGCCGCGCACGCACTCCGAGCCCGATCTGCGTCTCGCCCTCGAAGCTGCCGGCGAACCGTGCGTCCCTGAAAGTGCGGTACCCGGTGAGATCCACGCCCGGCAGCGGACGCCCCGCCCGGCCGGGATACGCCGGTGCGCCGGTTTCGGGATCGTAGCTGGGCGCGGCCACCCGCACCTCGAGCACGGCTTGCCCTCCGACGGGTATGGGGCGACCTGATCCGTCCTGGTGAAGGCGGTCGACGTACCTGACTGTGTAGCCGAGAGCGCTGCTGCCCGCGCCCGGGACATCGACGACCATACGGTCGTAGCAGGCCTGGCGGCCGGTCCTGACGTTCGTGACCGGCGCCGTCGTGGCGGAGGCGCGAGCCTTGTCCAGGCTGCCCCATCCGGTGGGGCACGCCGTGGCCGATGCGGTGACGGCCGGGGCGGCTGCGACCGGAGCCGCCGCCACCACCGACGTGGCGCCCATGAGCGCGAGTGTTACCCATGCTGTCGTTGTTCGCGCCATTGTGTTCCCCAAGGTGCGCATATGACTGTTATCAGATACGACACCCCAGATAGCCGAATGGTTGCGCCTTCTTGGGCGCGCCCTCGATCGCAGGAATGCACGAACGATCGTCTCGTCGAGTCATACGATCACGCGCTGTCAAGTCCCGGAGGGATGGAGTGAGCGTGACCGACCTGTCCAGCGCGTCCAAGACCGTCCGCGTTCTCGAATTGCTGGCACATCTGGACCCCCGGCTGTGGGAGATCGTCAATCCGCGCCAGCCCGTGTTCAGCGACGCCGTGGGTGTCCGCTCGACGGAAGCCGGCCGGCTGGGCCTCAACCCGCAGCCGCTGCCGCCCCGCGAGGCCATGCTGTTCGCCATCCGTGACATGTCCTTGGCGGTGGCGGAAGCCACCATCGCCGCCAGCATGGCCGGCGGCGATCCTTCCGAAATTCTCAGGGAGGTCGGGGACGACCTGTGCCCTGAGCCGCCCAGGATTCCCTGGCCGAGGAAGTGGCCGGTGCCGGTTCAGATGCAAGGACCGTTCCCCATCGACGCGACGCGCGTCAGGCCCGTGGTCCAGGCGACGGCTGCCCTGGTCTTCCAGACCTACGCCGACCGCACCACGGACGAGGTACTGAGCACCTCTTTTGCCCGGCTGGCCGACCGCCTGCTGGAGACTGCCGTGAAGGCAGCACCGCCGACCCCGACACCGTGACCTGACACAGGGTCCGTGTCAGGAGGGTCCGGGCTTGATGCGTCCGCGCCAGGCTCCCGATTCACTTCCGCGGTGCTCGATGTAGTCCTTGAAGCGCCGCATGTCTCCCTTGATGCGGCGATCGATCACTCCAGTCATGTCGGCGGCCTTCTCGGCGGCTCCGCTGGGTTCGACGTCCATCACCAGCTCCACGCGGGTGTGCGTGTCGTCGAGGCGCTGGAAGCGGACGGAGCCCTTCTGCTTGGTGTCGCCGCTTGTGGTACGCCAGGTGATCCGGTCGTCGGGTACCTGGTCGACGATTTCGGTGTCGAACTCTCGCCGTACGCCACCGATCTTGGTGATCCAGTGGTTGTGGCGGTCATCGAGCTGCCTGACCTCCTCCACTCCCTCCATGAAGTTGGGGAATTCCTCGAACTGGGTCCACTGGTTGTAGGCGGTGCCGAGGGGGACCTCGACCTCGACAGATTCCTTGACGGCGCTCATCTCGTGCCTCCTTGGCAATCGATGGCGGCAGGCTGCCGACGCCCGCCGCGCAGATCTCGGCACAGCATGCGAGTACCCGAGGATCACGGCTTCACCGCAGTGCGGTCGACTGAATGAGCGCCTGGTGCCGGACGGTCCGCTGCGCGGCGAGGCGGGCCTTGAGCAGACAGAACTCGTTGCCTTCGGGATCGGCGAGGACGTGCCAGGACTCCTGCCCGGTCTGACCGATGTCGGCGAGTTCGGCCCCGGCGGCCAGGAGGCGATCGAGCACTGTGAAGTCCAGGACCTCGCCCCAGAACCGCGCCAGTACCTCGGGGTCCCGGCAAGCGAGCACGAGCTCACTGATACGGCATGCCGTTGACGAAACCTGCCCTCAGCGTGGGAACTGCCGGGGGCCGCGCGCGGGTCTCGTGGGCTCCCGCAGCGAGAACACCCTCGCGACCGTACCGGGCGGGGCGAGCAGGGGCGAAGTGATTGCAGGCCCTCGCCCGGCCGGGCCCGCCAGGCAAGGGCCGTAGGCCGCGCAGTAGGGCAGCTGGCTTTGCGACACGTCCTAGAGGGCGCGAAGCCCGCTGAGCACCCGTTCGAGCAGCGTGACATCGGGCCCGCCGTCGCCGGACTGCGTACCGCCGGGCTGGTGGACAGCCACGAGTCCGGCCTCGGCCAGGTCCGCGACGAGAACGCGGGCGACACCGAGAGGAACGGGCAGCAGTGCGGAGATCTCCGCGACGGACCGCACCTCCCGGCACAGCTGGCAGATCCTGCGATGCTCGGGCAGCTGGTCGTTGAGCTGCGCAGGTTCCGCCGTGGTGTGTACCAGGGTCTCGATGGCCAGGTCATAGCGAGTCCGGGTCCGGCCGCGGGTCATGGCGTAGGGGCGCACCAAGGGGCTGCGTCCATGGCCCGCAGGGTTGCCCCGGCTGGACGGGGCGGGGCGGGACGCGTGACCGTCGGCCCCGTCGGCGTCGTGTGGCGACGGCATCAGATCGTCCTGCTCGAGGTGGTGCGGGAGGATGCCGGGGAGCCGCCGTGCGCCCCTGGCGCGGTCCTGCCACTACAACGTCTTGTCATCCCGCTCTTCTCCATCCGGACCGGTTCTCGTCCGAGGCTTGCTTGCCGGCGCCACCCGGCAGCAGCCACCCGCCGATCCCTCGCCCTCGAAAGGGACCCGGACTTCCTCATGCACGGTTCAGCCGCGCAGCGATTCCGTGGCCGATCAGCAAATACATGACGGCCGGAAGACCGTAATTGAGGATGGTGCGTAGGCCTTCTGTGTCCATTGTGAAAATATCCTGTGACCACCAGGCCAGCCAATCGGCCGTTCCGTGCACAAACTCGACGAAGACATTGGACTGATTGGCGTCGAGCAGGTGGAGCAGGACCCACAGGAGCAGGAATCCGGCGGCGATGTCGACGACGGTGCAGACGGCCAGGGCCACCCGCCGTGCGGTGGCCTCACCTTGGTCGGGGCGGCTTGAGCCGCCCTGCTGCTGGTCGTAGGTCTGGTATCCGGGAACCGGGTCAGTACTGCGCACAAGAAGTCCCATCCGACGTATTGCTGAGGGAAAACGCCCCGACCGACACGATGTCCCGCTTGCGGAGAAACGCGATCGACCGGGGGGCGGACGGGCTGTTTGCCCGCCCCCGTACGTCTGCGCCATACCGGCCCCGCCGTGTTACTCGCCCGCCCCGATATCCCAATTATGGGTACCTGTTCCGGCACTTCCCTAAATACTTGTGCCCGTTATCAATTTTGCGGATGGCTGTTGCCGGTGGCCCGCGCTGCGAGAAACCGCTGCTGGATTCGGCGGCCGTGCCGGGACAGGTCGGCACTCCCCTGCGGGGGGCTTGTGCGGCGGAAGGTCAGCCGTCGATGCCGACGTCCTGCGCGAAGGTGACGACATTGCCGGCGGGGTCGGCGATGGCTGCGACGCGGAATCCACCGGGGGTGTCCCGGACGGGCCCCATGTCCAGACCGCGCTCCGCGACGGCGGCAGCCTGAGCGTCGGTGTCGTCGACTCCCACCGTCAGCATGGCGGAGCCGGCGCGGTCGGGGTCGCGGAGCAACTGGATGGCCCCACCCTCGATGACCTGCCACTCCGCCAGGCCGTCCATGGGGTTGCGGTCGGCGGGGCGTCCCCAGAGGCGTTCGTACCAGCCGCGCGCGGATTCAAAGTCCACGACGGGCATAACCGCGTAGACGTTCCTGATTGCCATGGTGAGCACCCCTTTGTCCGCCTCGAACCATATGATGACTTGTCACACAATCACAGCCCTCCATGCCGTGAGTTCACAGATGTTCGCCGGGGCGGTGGACACGGCCCTCGCCGTCACGGCAACCCGTGCCCGCAACCGCGTGGGACACCTTCCAGACGTCGCCTCGACGGTACGAACGGGCTGCACGACAGTGCTGCGTACGACGACCGGATGGAGGAACAGCCCGGGCGGAGGCGGGGAAACGCGGCGAGGATCCTTCCGGGCATCGACCGAACTGACGACACTGCCGGGTCATGGACATTCTCCTCGTCGCGAGCACGTTCAACAGCCTGTCCCAGCGCGTGTACGCCGAACTGTCCGGCCTGGGGCACAGGGTGGACGCCGTACTCGCCTCCCACGGCGCGGCCGCGATCCGCACCGCCGTGCGTGAGGTACGCCCGGAGCTGGTCATTGCGCCGATGCTCAGGACGGCACTGCCCGAGGACGTCTGGCGCGAGCACATCTGCCTCATCGTGCACCCGGGGCCGCCCGGGGACCGCGGCCCGTCGTCCCTGGACTGGGCCATCGCCGAGGAGGCACCGCGGTGGGGGGTGACGGTCCTGCAGGCCGAGGCGGCGATGGACGCGGGCCCTGTCTGGGCGGCAGTGCCGTTCGAGGTGCCGCCGGTGGGCAAGAGCGACCTGTACCGCAACGAGGTCTCCGATGCGGCCGTCGCTGCGCTCCTGCTGGCCGTGCGGCGGTACGGTGACAGCTCGTTCAAACCGCAGCCGCAGAGCGACCCGTCGGTCCACGTGGTCCGGCGCGACCCCTTCCGCCAGGAGCTGCGGCGGATCGACTGGGAGGGCGACAGCACCGAGACAGTGCTGCGCAAGCTGCGCGGGGCCGACTCGCAGCCCGGGGTGCTCGACGAACTCCTCGGCCGGGAGGTGTTCCTGCACGGCGGGTACATCGAGGACGAACTGCGCGGACGCCCTGGGGAACTGCTCGCCACGCGTGCGGGCGCGGTGTGCCGGGCCACTCGGGACGGCGCGGTCTGGATCCCCGAGCTCAGACCGCGCAAGGCCTCCGGTGATCCGGCGCCCTTCCGCCGCCCGGCGGCCTCCGTGCTCGCCTCGATCCCGGTTCCGCCCCCTTCGCAGGGCGGCATCCCCGGCGTCCGGTCGCCGGAGGACGGCCTCTTCCGGCATGCCGGTGACCGGCCGCCGTGGCTTCCGGAGGTCGCGGCCCCGCTCGAGCACGTCCCCGGACGGCGAACCTGGACCGACATCCGCTACCGGCAGCGCGGCGACATCGGGTTCCTGGCTTTCTCGTTCCCCGGCGGGGCCATGAGCACCGACCAGTGCCGCAGGCTGCTCGCCGCATACCGGTACGCGCTCACACGTCCCACCTCGGTGCTGGTGCTCGGTGGTGCGCGCGACTTCTTCTGCAACGGCATCCACCTGAACGTCATCGAGGCATCCGCCGACCCGGCCGCGGAGTCCTGGACCAATCTCATCGCCATGAACGACCTGGTCGAGGCGGTGCTACGTACCACCGACCGGCTGGTGGTCGCGGCACTCGGCGGCAACGCGGCCGCGGGCGGTGCCATGTTCGCCCTCGCCGCCGACGAGGTGTGGTGCCGCACCGGCGCCGTCCTCAATCCGCATTACCGGAGGATGGGCCTGTACGGATCGGAGTTCTGGACGTACACGCTGCCGCGTCGGGTGGGCCCCGAGACGGCCGAGTGGCTGACGACCCAGGCCCTGCCGGTGAGCGCCGCGACGGCCGCCGACATCGGGCTGGTGGACCGTCTGGTACCGGTCTGCGCGCAGGACTTCACCGCCGAGGTGGCCCGGCTGGCGACGGCGCTCGCCGCCGCCCCGGACCTCGGACGGCGGATCGCGGCAAAGACGGTGGCACGCCGACGCGACGAGGCGGCACAGCCGCTCGCCGAGTACCGGCAGGAGGAACTGACCCGTATGCACGGCATCTTCTTCGATCCCGCCGCCCCTTACCACGCGTTGCGCTCCGCCTTCGTCCGGAAGACGCCGAGCGGCTCGGCCCGGCCGCTGGATCTGGCCGGCGAACCGGTCAACGGAGGCAGCCGGTGAGCCCGCACCCCGCCCGCCTCCTGGTGGCGGGCATCGGCAACATCTTTCTCGCGGACGACGCCTTCGGCCCCGAGGTGATCCGCGCCCTCGACAGGCGCCCGCTGCCGCCCGGCGTACGTGTCAAGGACTTCGGCATCCGCGGCCTGGACCTCGCCTACGAACTGCTGGACGGGTACCGCACCGCGGTCCTGGTCGACGCGGCTCCGCGCGGACACCGGCCCGGAACCCTGTCCCTGATCGAACCGGACCTCCCGGACGTCACGGCCCCGCCCGAAGCCCACGGCATGGACCCGGCCCGGGTGCTGGCCCTGGCCGCGCACCTGGGCGACGGGCCGCTGCCCCGCGTTCTGCTGCTGGCCTGCGAACCCCAGGTACGGCCGACCGGCGACGAGGACGTCGTCCCGGGGCTCAGCGCGCCCGTCCGGGAGGCGGTCGAGCCGGCCGTCACGGCGCTGCACACGATGGTCCCGGCTCTGCTCGCCGACCCCGCGGCCACACCGCCGTTGGGCCGCCCGGAGGAATCCGCCGAGCCGCGCACGGCCGGTCTCCCACGGGGGGCGGCCGGCGGCACGCAGGATCGGTAACGGTCCGCGGCTGTACCGTCCCGGTCCGCACCGAACCGCCCGGCCCGTCTGCGGTCGGGGGCCACGCCCACCACCGAAGCCCGACCCGCAGCCCGGTCCGTGCCCCTCCAGTCCTGTCCCGACCCTGAGGAGCGGCCGCATGTGTCAGTCCACCGACGTCAGACAGGCCGTCCTCGCGAAGAACGACGGCCTGGCCACCGCCCTGCGCGACGACCTCACGCGACGGGGAGTGATCGTGGTCAACCTGCTCTCCAGCCCCGGCAGCGGCAAGACGGAGTTGCTCGGGCGGGTGCTGGCCCGGGCGGTGCAGCGGGGCATCCCGGTAGCCGCGCTCACCGCCGACCTCGCCACGGAGAACGACGCCCGCCGGCTGGCCCGTTCGGGGGCTCCGGCGAAGCAGCTTCTGACCGACGGGCTGTGCCATCTGGAGGCCCGTCAGGTACGCGGCCACCTCGAGGGATGGCTGCCCGAGGACACCGAACTGCTCTTCGTGGAGAACGTCGGCAACCTCGTGTGCCCGGCGTCGTACGACCTCGGTGAAACCCTGCGGATCGTGCTGATGGCGGTGACCGAGGGCGAGGACAAGCCCCTGAAGTACCCGACTGCCTTCGGCTCCGCTCACCTGGTGGTGCTCACCAAGACCGACCTGGCCGAGGCCGCCGGTTTCGACGAGGACGCCTTCCACGCCCATGTGCACCGGGTCAACCCGGGCGTGGAGCTCGTACGGTCCTGCGCGCGCACCGGCGACGGCGTCGACACCGTCCTGGAACGTGTCCTCGCCGCACGGGACGGTGCGCCCGTGCACCGGCCTCCCCTCATGCCCCAGCCGCAGGGTCACGCCCACGAGCCCGGTGAAGGCCACGTCGTCCCGGGACATCCGCAACCGCACGCCACGTCCGCCCCCGCCTCATGACCGCTCCCGCCGCCGAGGCGGTGCGCCGCCGCATCACCGTGCGGGGCACCGTGCAGGGCGTGGGGTTCCGCCCGTACGTGCACCGGCTGGCCGCCGACCTCGCACTGGCCGGTTTCGTCAGCAACACCGCACAGGGCGTGCTCATCGAGGTGGAGGGGCCGCCCACGGGCGTCGCGCGGTTCTGCTCCCGGCTGGCCCAGGAGCCGCCGCCGCTGGCCGCCGTGACCGGTATCGGCGTGCAGGACGTCCCCGCAACAGGTGCCGCCGAAGGCTTCACGATCCGTCCCTCGGAGCAGTCCCGGGGACGCACCCAGCTCCCGCCCGACACGGCGACCTGCGCCGACTGCCTGCGTGAGCTGGCCGACCCGGCCGACCGCCGCCACCGGCACCCGTTCGTCACCTGCACCCACTGTGGTCCGCGCTTCACCATCGCCACGGCCATGCCGTACGACCGGACCGCCACGACCATGGCGGACTTCCCGATGTGCGCTGCCTGCGCGGGGGAGTACGCCGCCCCCGGCGACCGGCGTTTCCACGCCCAGCCCGTGGCCTGCCGGGACTGCGGGCCCCGGCTGCGCCTGGTGCCCGCGGCCGGCACCGATGTCCGCCCGGCGCGGGACGCGGATGCACTGGCGGCGGCCCGCGGGCTGCTGGCCGCCGGGCGGATCGTCGCCGTCAAGGGCGTCGGCGGCTACCACCTGGCATGCGACGCCGCCGATGCGCAGGCCGTCGCCGCCCTGCGCACCCGCAAGGCGCGGGGCGGCAAGCCGTTCGCGGTGATGTGCGCCGACCTGCCGACCGTGCAGCGGATCGCCCTGCTCTCCGGCGGCGAACGGGCCGCGCTCACCAGCCCTCGCCGCCCCATCGTGCTGCTGCGCCGACGCGCCGAGCCGGACGGCCTCCGGCTCGCGCCAGGAGTGTGCCCGGGCAGCCCGCACCTCGGCGTGCTGCTGCCCTACACCCCGGTGCACACTCTGCTATTCGGACTGCCCGGCGATCCTCTGGGCCCCCGCGTGCTCGTCATGACCAGCGGCAACCGCTCCGGCGAGCCGATCGTCACCGACGACGACGAGGCCCTGACCCGGCTGGCGGAGATGGCCGACGCCTGGCTCGTCCACGACCGCGGCATCGTCTCGCCCTGCGACGACTCGCTGCTGCGGGTGCGCCCCGACGGCACCGAGCAGGTGCTGCGCCGCTCCCGCGGATACGTCCCCCGACCGCTGCGGCTCCCGCTGACGGTCCGCCCCGCGCTGGCGGTGGGCGGCGACCTGAAGAACGCGCTCTGCGTCGGCGACGGCGACCACGCCTGGTTCGGCCCCCACATCGGTGACATGGGAGACCTGGCCGGCCTGGAGGCCGCCGCGCGCGCGGAGCGGCACATGCGGCACCTGACCGGCGTCACGCCCGCACTCGTCGCCGCCGACCGGCACCCGGGCTACCACTCCACCCGGTGGGCCCGCCGCCGCGCCGCCGGGCTGGCGCAGGCGCGGCCCGTACTCGTGCAGCACCACCACGCGCACATCACCTCGGCGATGGCGGAAGCCGGCCTCGACGGCACCATGCCCGTGATCGGCGTCGCGTTCGACGGCACCGGCCACGGCGACGACGGCACGGTCTGGGGCGGCGAGGTCCTGCTCGCGGACTATGCCGGATACCGGCGATTCGCTCATCTGACCCCCGCCCCGCTGCCCGGCGGGGACGCGGCTGTTGCCAACCCCTGCCGCACGGCACTGGCGCGGCTGTGGGCCGCGGGCCTGCCGTGGGATCCTCGACTGCCCAGTGTCGCTGCCTGCTCGCGCGACGAACTGACCCTGTTGGAACGGCAGCTGGCGAGCGGGTTCGGCTGCGTGCCCACGTCGAGCATGGGACGGCTCTTCGATGCCGTGTCCTCCCTGGCGGGTGTGTGCCACCGCGCGGGATACGAGGCGCAGGCCGCGCTGGAGCTGGAGGCCGCGGCCGCCGCGGCGTGGGACGCGGACACGGCAGCGTACGCCTTCGGGTTCGCGGCCGGAGCCGCCCCCGTGAGATGCGATCCCGTTCCGGTGCTACGAGCTCTCGTCGCCGACCTGCGCCGCGGCACCCCCGCCCCCGTGCTCGCGGCCCGGTTCCACCGGGGCGTCGCCGGGGCTGTCGCCGAGATCTGCCGCAGGGCGCGCTGCGCCACCGGACTGGCCGCCGTCGCCCTGAGCGGCGGCGTGTTCGCCAACAGCCTGCTGGAGCAGGAGTGCACGACGCTGCTGGCCGCGGACGGCTTCACCGTGCTGCGCCACGGCGAGGTACCGCCCGGCGACGGGGGACTGGCCCTCGGGCAGCTCGTGGTCGCGGCCCGGGAGCGGGACCGAAAGGAGCACGCGACGGCCGTGCCGTGAGGCCGTGCCTGACCGGCCCGATCAGGCCGCCGTACGACCGCAGAGCGCGGACGGCAGGCCGCAGACCGCACACAGCGACGAGACGGAGTGACCCATGTGTCTGGCAGTGCCCGGCAGAGTCGTGGCCATCGACGACCGTGCCGACCCGCTCACCGGGATGATCGACTTCGGGGGTGTGCAGAAGCAGGTGTGCCTGGAGTACGTGCCCGACGTGCGGATCGGGGAGTACGTCATCGTCCACGTCGGGTTCGCCCTGCAGAAGCTCGACGAGGAGTCGGCCCGGGCGTCCCTGGAGCTCTTCGAGCAACTGGGGCTGCTGGAGGAGGAGTTCGGCGACGCCTGGCAACAGGCGGCGCAGCAGGCCGGGAGCGACGCCCCGCACGTCCCCGCCACCGTCGAGCGCGGGGAGAGCGGGAGCGGGACCCGATGAAGTACATCGACGAGTTCAACGACCCGGATCTGGCGCGGCGGCTGCTGGACGAGATCCGCGCGACGGTCACCCGGCCGTGGGCGCTGATGGAGGTGTGCGGCGGCCAGACGCACTCGATCATCCGGCACGGCATCGACCAGTTGCTGCCGGACGACGTGGAACTGATCCACGGCCCCGGCTGCCCGGTGTGCGTCACCCCGCTGGAGATGATCGACAAAGCGCTGGAGATCGCCTCCCGGCCCGAGGTGATCTTCTGCTCGTTCGGGGACATGCTGCGGGTGCCGGGTACCGACCGGGACCTGTTCCGGGTCAAGGGCGAGGGCGCAGACGTCCGCGTGGTGTACTCCCCGCTCGACGCTCTCCGGCTCGCCCGCCGGTACCCGGACCGCGAGGTGGTGTTCTTCGCCATCGGCTTCGAGACCACCGCGCCCGCCAATGCGATGGCCGTCCACCAGGCCCGCCGGCTCGGGATCGACAACTTCAGCCTGCTGGTGTCCCACGTGCGGGTGCCGCCCGCCGTCGAGGCCATCATGACGGCCCCCGCCTGCCGGGTGCAGGGCTTCCTGGCCGCCGGGCACGTGTGCAGCGTGATGGGCACGGCCGAATACCCGGACCTGGCCGAACGCCATCGGGTACCGATCGTGGTGACCGGCTTCGAACCGCTGGACATCCTCGAAGGCATCCGCCTCGCCGTCCACCAGCTGGAGCGGGGCGAGCACCGCGTGGAGAACGCCTACGCCCGCGCCGTGCGCGAGGAGGGCAACCCGGCCGCGTTGCGCATGATCGAGGAGGTCTTCGAGGTCACCGACCGGTCCTGGCGAGGCATCGGGAGCATCCCCGCCAGCGGCTGGCGGCTGGCGGACGCCTACCGCGCCTTCGACGCCGAGCACCGCTTCGACGTCACCGGCATCCGCACCGAGGAGCTCGCGGTGTGCCGCAGCGGCGAGGTGCTGCAGGGCCTGATCAAGCCCACCGAGTGCCCCGCGTTCGGCATCGACTGCACCCCACGCACCCCGCTCGGCGCCACCATGGTCTCCAGCGAGGGTGCCTGCGCGGCCTACTACCTGTACCGCCGGATGGACGGCCCGGCCCCGCAGGGCTCCCGGGTCCCGCAGGAGGAGATGAACCCCGTTGGCTGAACTCGCCGATCCGTCGACCGTCGTCGACCCCGCGAACTGGACCTGCCCGGCCCCCCTGCGCGATCAGCCGATCGTGGTGATGGGACACGGAGGCGGCGGCACCCTCTCCGCCGAACTCGTCGAGCAGGTCTTCACCCCCGCGTACGGCAACGCCACCCTCGCCGGACTCGCCGACTCCGCCGTCCTCGACCTCGGTGGCGCCCGGCTGGCGTTCTCCACCGACTCCTACGTCGTCAGGCCGCTGTTCTTCCCCGGCGGCAGCCTCGGCGACCTGGCGGTCAACGGCACCGTCAACGACCTGGCGATGAGCGGCGCCCGGCCCGCCCACCTGTCCGCCGCGTTCGTCCTGGAGGAGGGCGTGGAGCTGGCCGTGGTCGAGCGGATCGCGCGCGCCCTCGGCACCGCCGCAGAGGCGGCCGGGGTCACGGTGGTCACGGGAGACACCAAGGTGGTGGAGGCGGGGCACGGCGACGGCGTGTACGTCACCACCGCCGGGATCGGCCTCGTCCGCGACGGCGTGGACATCCGCCCGCAGCGCGCACGGCCGGGCGACGCCGTCATCGTCAGCGGCCCGATCGGCCTGCACGGCGTGGCGATCATGAGCGTACGGGAAGGCCTGGACTTCGGCGTCGAGGTGGCCAGCGACACCGCACCCCTCGCCGACCTGGTGGCGGCCATGCTCGCGGTCACCCCCGACGTCCATGTGCTCCGCGACCCCACCCGGGGTGGGCTCGCCGCGTCGCTCAACGAGATCGCCCGCGCCTCCGGCACCGGCGTGCGGCTGCGCGAGCGGGACATCCCGGTGCCGGACGCCGTCGCCAACGCCTGCGGTTTCCTGGGCCTCGACCCGCTGTACGTGGCCAACGAGGGCCGCCTGGTCGCCTTCGTACCCCGCCCGGCGGCCGAGGAGGTGCTGGCCGCGATGCGCGCCCACCCGCAGGGCACGGGCGCCGCGCTCATCGGCGAGTGCGTCGCCGAGCACTCCGGCATGGTGGTGGTCTCCACCGGCCTGGGCGGTACCCGGGTTGTGGACATGCCTCTCGGGGAGCAACTGCCGCGCATCTGCTGACGCGTCCGGAACACGCCGAACGGCCCTGACGGCAGGGTGACTCCACCCCTGCCACCAGGGCCGTACCG
Source organism: Streptomyces sp. NPDC059866 (assembly GCF_042731325.1). Classification (NCBI taxonomy): domain Bacteria; kingdom Bacillati; phylum Actinomycetota; class Actinomycetes; order Kitasatosporales; family Streptomycetaceae; genus Streptomyces; species Streptomyces sp. NPDC059866. Next base: position 77,415 of record NZ_JBHWJT010000018.1, read on the forward strand.
TCGTGCGTCAGCTGTGGGCCGGTTCGATTCCGGTGATCTGAAGTTCCCGGCCGCTGCGCAGCGTCGGGGCGGGCCGGTCGCAGGCCGGGCACCAGAAGAACGGTGGCATGCCCACCGCGAACTCCTCGGCGCACGGCTCGCACCAGGCGCGGGCGGGCACCTGCTCGACGACCAGCCGCGCCGCGGCGAGGGCGGTGCCGTCGCGGGCCACCTCGAAGGCGAAGTCGAGGGCCTCGGGCACGACGCCCGCCAGCTCGCCGACCCGTACGGTCACCGCCGAGACGGAATGTGTCCCGTCCGCCCGCGCCAGTTCCCTGGCCTGTTCGACGATCGCGGTCGCGATCGACAGCTCATGCATGCGTGGCCCGGAGGCGGTTGCGGGGCCCGGGGCGGAAGCCGGCCATGCGCCACAGCCGGACCTCCCGCACGATTCCCGGGAACTCCGCGATCAGCAGTGCCAGGGCCGCTCCGCCCAGCACCGCCGCCTCCGCGATCAGAATCCGTTTGGCGTTCATCGCCGCTCCCTGCTCGCTCGTGTTCCTCGTGCCGTACCCGTCCGCGGGGCTCAGCCCGGGGAGATGCTCGGCATGCTCTCCATGACCCTGTTGTGCCGCTTCCAGTGGACCCCGGTGGAGCGGCGCGCGTCGGCCGTGCCGTCCGGGTGATGCCCGGCCTGGTGGTGACGCGGGCCCCGGTTGCCTTGGTGGAGGCCTCTCACGTGAGTGGGCGTACTGGGCTTCGCCTGGGGCCTGCCGACCTTGATCGTCCCCATGCCGTGCTCCTTTCCCTGGTGTTCCGCCGCCGCGTCGCGGTGGCGGCTCCTCTCGCCGCGCCGGTCACGGTCGTTCGGCCAGCCCGGCGAAGAACTCCTCGACGGCGGGCCAGACCCGGCCGCCGCCGGACAGCCCCCGCCACTCCCGGCGGACGAGCGCGACCAGCCGGAAGCACTCGTCGACCGGCACGATCCAGTGGTGCCGCAGGTTCCGGGCGGTGTTCACCAGCAGCGCCTCGACCTCGGGTACCACGCCCGCGAGATCCGGACACCGCCCCACCGCCTCCCGCCACGCCGAGGCGTCCACCTCCCACCGGGTGGCTCCCGCCGGACTCGGGTAGTGCGCGACGACCGTGCCGTCCTCCCGGGGCACGAAGAACGCCAGCCCGACCGGCACCCCGAGCGGCCCCGTCTCGACCGGCGGCAGCTTCACCCGCCGCTGCGGGACCAGCCGGTACTGGCCGTCGCCCGCCCCGTGCTCCGCGAACAGGATCGAGCACGCCGGGCAGGCGCACAACGCCTCCTCGCGGCCGGTGTCGTACAGGTGCCGGTGGTCGCCCGCGAGCGGCGCGGCGCACAACTCGCACCGCTCCTGCGGGCCGCCCGCCCGCCGGTCGGCGGAGGAGCGGATCAGCGCGGCCAGGGCACCGCCGGCGGTCACGTCGCCCCCTGCGACTGGGCGGGCCGACGCAGCAGCGAGTCGACGGGGACGAACGCGGGCGGCCGGGACTGCGTCTCCGGCACGGCCTCGACCGCCGTCAGCTCCGGCGCCGCAGCGAGCACGGCCTCCCGTACGGCTTCCTCGACGCCGGAGGACGCCGAGCCGCACCCGGAGCCGCAGCCGCCGGTACGCAGCCGCACGCGGGCGACCGGCCCCTCGACCCCGTCCAGGGCCACGTCGCCGCCGCGCTCCTGCACGGCGGGCCGCAGTCGCTCGACGGCGCGGGCGGCGCGGCGCTCGGGTGGCTCGGGGTGCAGATCGTGCAGCACCAGCAGGTGGCCGAGGAGTTCGTCCTCGGCCAGGCGCCGGGCCACGGCGGCGTCCGCGTGGTCCAGGACCCGGGCCAGCGCCTCGCCGTAGACCTCGGTGAGCGTGCGGACGGCGTCGACGGCCGTCTGCGCCATCGGACCGGGCGCGATCTGCACTTTCTCCAGCAGCTCGTCGATGCGGGCGATCCGCGCCGCCACCTCGCCGTCGTCCAGCCGTGGGGCCGGCCCGGCGCCGTCCCGCGGTGCCGCGACCGCCGCGCGGCCGGGCTCAGCCATGGGACGCCCCGTAGGTGGGGGAGTGCATCGTGGTGAGCGTCTTCCCCTTGCCCAGGTACATGTGCACACCGCAGGGCAGACAGGGGTCGAAGCTGCGCACGGTGCGCATGATGTCGACGCCTTTGAAGTCCTCCGGCCCGTTCTCCTCGAAGATGGGCTGGCCCTGGACGGCGTCCTCGTACGGGCCGGGGGTGCCGTAGCTGTCGCGCGGGCTGGCGTTCCAGGGGGTCGGCGGGTACGGGTGGTAGTTGGCGATCTTCTTGTCCTTGATCACCAGATGGTGCGAGAGGACCCCGCGCACCGCCTCGTGGAAGCCGACGCCGATGGCCTCGTCGGGCACCTCGAAGTCCTGGAACACCTTCGTCTCGCCGGCGCGCATCATCTGCATCGCCTCCTCCAGGAACTGGAAGGCCATGGCCGCGGCGTAGGCGACGAAGTAGGGCCGGGCGCGGTCCCGTTCGATGGTGTTGTTCCACTTCGGGATGTGCCACTCCAGTGTCGTCTCCGGCAGCTTCTCGCTCTTCGGCAGCGAGATCCGCACGCTGTGCCCGGTGGCCTTCACGTACGGGGTGTCGACCAGGCCGCTCAGGGCCGTGGACCACAACCGGGCGAGCGGGCCGCCGCCGGTGTCGAGGGCGAGGTGGGAGTCGCTGTCCTTGTGGTACCAGCGCGGGCTCATCACCCAGCTGTACTTGGCGTCGAAGTCGCGCTTCTGGGGCACCGGCACGGTGGTCTGGTTCCACGGGTGGCGCATGTCGACCGGGTTGCCGAGCGGGTCGTGGGTGACGAACGGCTCCTGGCCCTCCCAGTCCTCGTAGTAGGAACTGCCCAGCAGGATGCGCATGCCGAGGTTGATGTCGACGAGGTTGTTGGTGACCAGTTCGCCGTCGACGATGATGCCCGGGGTGACGTACATCGCCTTGCCCCAGTCGTTCATGTTCTCGTAGCGGTAGTCGACGACGGCCGGGTCCTGCCAGGCGCCCCAGCAGCCGAGCAGCGTGCGGCGGCGGCCCACCTCCTCGTAGCCGGGCAGCGCCTCGTAGAAGAAGTCGAAGACGTCGTCGTTCAGCGCCACCGCCTCCTTGACGAAGTCGATGACCCTCGTCAGGCGCGACAGATAGTCGGTGAAGGTGTTCGGCTGCGGCATCGTGCCGACGCCGGCGGGGTACATCGTCGACGGATGGACGTGGCGCCCCTCCATCAGGCAGAACATCTCGCGGGTGATGCGGCTGACCTTCAGGGCCTCCCTGTACACCTCACCCTCGAAGGGGTTGAAGGCGCGCATGACGTCGGCGATGGTCCGGTAGCCGTGGATGTCCCCGCGGGGCGCTCCGGTCCGCTCGGCGCGGGCCAGAAGGCTCGGGTTGGTCGCCTTGACCATCGCCTCGCAGAAGTCGACGAAGACGAGGTTGTCCTGGAAGATCGTGTGGTCGAACATGTACTCGGCGGCCTCGCCGAGGTTCACGATGTGCTCGGCCAGCGGCGGCGTCTTCACGCCGTAGGCCATCTGCTGGGCGTAGTTGGAGCACGTGGTGTGGTTGTCGCCGCAGATCCCGCAGATGCGGGAGGTGATGAAGCCCGCGTCGCGCGGATCCTTGCCCTTCATGAACACCGAGTAGCCGCGGAAGAGGGACGAGGTGCTGTGGCACTCCACCACTTCCTGGTTGGCGAAGTCGATCTTCGTGTAGATGCCGAGGTTGCCGATGATCCGGGTGATCGGGTCCCAGGACATGTCCACGATCTGTGGAGGTTTCCGCTCGGCGGCCCGGGTCCGGTCCTCGGTTGTGGTCATGTGCGTTCCTGTTCTCGCTGCTCGATGCGTCGGACGGGGGTGAGTGCCACGAGGGCTGTGGCCCGGCACGGGGTGCCGGGCCCCATGTCACGGGCGCCAGTAGGGGTCGTAACCGGACGTGAGCACCGGCTTGTTGTGGTGCCACTTCGGCTCGCGGTTGACGACGGCGTTGGTGATGCCGCGCATCCGCCGGATGAAGGCCCCGTAGGGCTTGACCATGAGGGAGGAGAAGCTGCCGCCGGGCGGCTCGTCCATGAACGGCATGAACGCGTCGGGGAAGCCGGGCATGGTGCAGCCGATGCAGATGCCGCCGACGTTCGGGCATCCGCCGATCCCCGCCATCCAGCCGCGCTTGGGCACGTTGCAGTTGACGACGGGACCCCAACAGCCCACCTTCACCTGGCACTTGGGGGAGTTGTAGTCCCGGGCGAAGTCGGCCTGCTCGTAGTACGCCGCGCGGTCGCAGCCCTCGTGCACGGTTTTCCCGAACAGCCACTGCGGGCGCAGCATCTGGTCCAGCGGGGGCGGCGGGGCGGCCCCGGCCGCGTGGTAGAGCACCCAGACCAGGGTCTCCATGAAGTTCTCCGGCTGGATCGGGCAGCCGGGGACGTTGACGATCGGGAGGCCGCCCTGCGACAGGAAGTCCCAGCCGAGGTAGTCGGCCAGGCCCATGCTGCCGGTGGGGTTGCCCGCCATCGCATGGATGCCGCCGTACGTGGCGCAGGTGCCGGCGGCGACCACCGCCCACGCCTTCGGGGCCAGCTGGTCGATCCACCAGTTGAGGGTCAGCGGTTCACCGGTCTGCGGGTCGTTGCCGAACGACGTCCAGTACCCGTCGCCCTCGATGATGTTCTGGTTGGGGACCGAGCCCTCGATGACCAGGATGAACGGCGAGATCTCGCCGCGGATCGCGGCACGGTACGGAGCGAGGAAGTCCTCGCCGCCGAGGCTCGGCGACAGCACCTTGTTGTGCAGGTTCACCTTCGGCAGGCCCGGGATGAGTCCCAGGACCAGGTCCTCGATCGCGGGCTGGCCGGCCGCGGTGAACGACACCGAGTCGCCGTCGCAGCTCATCCCCTCGGAAATCCAGAGGATGGTGATCTCGTCGAAGCCTTCGCGCGCCTCGGGGCGGCTCGGCTCGGTGGCAACGTCGTGCGTGCCGCTGTCGATGGTCATGTCGTGGGCCTCCGGTGCAGTCGGTCCCCGAGTCGGTTGGGCGCCGCGGCCACCGGCCCGGCGAGCGCGGGCGGACGGTCCTGGGCGTGAGGGTGCGGCCGGGCCGGTGCGGCCCGTCCGCCGCCGAGGCGGTCGTCGATCAACTCCTCGCCGTCGGGCAGCAGCTGCGCGGCGACCGGCGGATCGTCCGCTTCGCCGGCGTCGCACGGTCGGACAGCCCGGGGAACAGCCGGTCGGCGGTCCGCCGGTCCTGTGCCGGCATCTCAGGCCCGTCCATCGGACCCTCCTGTTCCCGGCCCGCCGGCCGGCCGTTCGGGCCGCTCCTGCGGCGGCCGTGATGGCTCGAGCGGCTCCGCCCGGCCCGCGGCGTCGGGGGGCACCAGGGGCTCCACGGGCTTGAGTTCGTCGGGCCGGAAGTAGTGGAAGCGGCCGTACCAGCCGTTCAGCTCGGCCGCGGGATCGTCGTCCAGCGTCACGGCGAGGTGGACGCTGCCGTCGACGTCCTGGAAGACGGCCGCGACCCGTGCGGTCCGCCCGGCCAGGAACATGTCCTGGGCGTCGGCACCCCGGCTGCGCGGGCGGAGCCGTACCCGGCTGCCGCCGCCCACTGGTACGCCGTCGACCGGCACCGTGTCGGTCGTAGGGGACACACCGTCTTCGGCGCCCTCCTGCCACCATGCGGGCCGGTCGGCCGTGGGGGCGGAGGCGAGCCCGGGGGAAGTCGTGGGTGCGGCGGCCGACGACAGCGGGGCGGGCTCCGGCGGCCCGGCCGGGGTCAGCGAGCGGATGGTGCCGTGCAGCCGGGCGAAGACCTCCGGCGGCATGGTCTCCACCCGGTCCAGGATCTGGGCGGCACGCGGGTCGGTGGCCCGCGCCTCGCGCTTCTCCTGGTCGGTCAGCAACAGCGTGCGCAGCGTCAGGATCTCGTCGATCTCCGCGGCGTCGTGCAGGTCGCCCGGGCTCTCCGGTGCCACCTGAGGGTGGTCGGGCAGGATGATCGGCGAGGAGATGAGGGAGGGGCCGCAGGCCCCGTCCCGGGCGCCTGCGGCGGTCTCGGGCGGTGGTCCGCCGAGGACGGGGAACGTGAACGCGTTCTGGCACGCTCGGGCGTGTCCGAGCAGGTCCGCCGGCGGGTCGATCAGCGAGACGAACTCCACGCCGTCGCCGCCGACGAGCGTGTGTGTGGCGATGAGCGCGCCACGCAGCGCCTCGTCGCGAACGGCCCGCGGGTCCGGCGCCGGTCCCGTGTTCTCGGTACGGATCCGAAGACGGCAGACCTCGTCCCCGATCCGCTCGGCGACGACGGTTGTGCTCGCCCGCACGGCGGCGCGCTGCCGCACTACGCGCCCAGCGCCCCCGAGGAGCCCTTCCCTCTCCTCTCCGCCGGGCGCACCGACCGGAAAGACGGACTCCTGCCCCAACAGGTCCTGCAGGCGTACGACGAGGTCCGTCTCGCGCGGTACCGCCTCGTCGAACGTCAGGTGCACCGTGCTGTCGTCCGTGCGCAGCGACTCGACAGGACGGTTCCTGCCGTCCCGGTCGGCCTCCTCCACCTGCTTGTGCTGCATCTGCAGGTACCGCACCCGCACGCGCACCACCGCTTCCGGCTGCCGGACCCGCAGCAGGCACTCGGTCTGCTGGTACCACGAGTCGGCAGATCCCGAGAGCCCGGGAGTGACGGGGCCCTCCCGCTCCACCCACTCACGGGGGAAGAGCACGCCGAACTGCCAGCGCACCCGGTTCTTGGACGACGAGCGGCGGTAGGGGTAGAGCAGGTAGCCCTCGTACAGGACGGCGTCGGCGACCGCGCCCAACTCATCGAAGTCACGCCCCGGGCACTGCGGGAGCACGGCCGCACGCGCTGCTGCGACAGCGCATGCGACGTCATCGTCGACTCCGGCCTGCGGCATGCCGCCTCCTCCGATCGGTAAATCCGCCTGACTCCTCCCACACCATGACATTCCTCACGCATGCCTACCTGGCCAGCGCGGCGGAATTGGGCTCTTCAGGGGGTCCAGGGCACCCAGGTGCGCGCACTGCCGGAGAAGCCCCAGGAAGAGGTGGTGGGGCCGGGCCGGGGGAGCCGGGCCTATCGGCCCACGCCGGCATCCTCGTCGGCAGCGGCGTCGGCCGTGCGGACGGCGACCGCGGGTTCAGGAGCGAGGCGTCCGGCCACCACCACGCCGTAGAGCACATGGTCGAGCGCGACAACCAGCCGCCACAGCATCCGCCGCTGCTTCGCGTGCTGCACGCCGAGCACCGGAGCGAGGGCCAGCTCGAAACCGAGCCAGACCAGCAGCCCGTAAGCGGGCCCGGTCATCGGCATGCTGCGCAGGCGAGCCGGCAGCAGCCCGAAAACGGCACCGCCGGTGGCGCCGTAGGTCCAGTGGGTCAGTTCCGTGACCGCCTCCCGGCGGTGCTCCCGCGACCGCAGGACCCTGGCCGGCGCGTACTTCTCCATGATCGCCTCCGGCGGTGACTTCTCCTGCGGTGCAAGGGTCGCGGTGACCGTGCGGACCCCCGTCATCGCCATCGCGGCCACCAGCCCCCGGGCGCCGGCCCGGACAATGGCGGACGGGCTTCGATCTCTCTTGGCCATGGTCGTCCTCGCCTTCCTGTAAGGATTTCTGTAGCCAGGAAATCAGCGCGTTGACGATCGCGCGCTGGGGGCCGACGGGGCCTGGGCGCGTCGCGCAGGCCTTGCCCGCCCCGCGGCGCCCGGCGGACCAAGCCCTCGGGGGCGAGGTGAGGACGGCTGCGCTGTCGCTCGGCTGTCCGCTCTCGCCTCGAGCAGGCTGCGCGCGAGCTGAGCAGGGACCGTGCCGCCTGTCTGAGGAGTCAGGCCAGTTCACGCATTGCCTCGCCGATCGCCGTCACCCCTTCGGCGATGATGCCTGTCGGGGTCGCGGCATAGCCGAGGACGAGGCCGGGGCGGCCGGGTTGTTGCCGGTGCCATGACAGCGGCTGGCATTTCACGCCCCGGGCCAGGGCCGCGGCGGCGAGTTCGGTGTCGGGGACGTCGGGCACGTAGGTGAGGGTCAGGTGCAGGCCGGCCGCCGCGCCGTGCACATGTGCGCCCGGCAGGTGTGCGGTGATGGCGTCGATCATCGCGTCGCGGCGGCGGCGGTGCCGGCCGCGCAGCAGCCGCAGATGCCTGTCGAGGGCGCCGGACTCCATCAGATGGGCGAGAACGAGCTGCGGCAGCACGGCGTTGCCCAGGTCGGCGAAGCGTTTCGCGTCGGTGAGAGCGTCGCGGTAGCGGGGCGGCGGCACCATCCAGCCGATCCGCAGGGCGGGCGCGAGCAGCTTGGACACGCTGCCCATGTAGCAGACCTGGTCGGCCAGCAGTGCGCGCAGCGCGGGCACCGGCGGCCGGTCGTAGCGGTGTTCCGCGTCGTAGTCGTCCTCCAGGATCAGTCCGCCGTCCTGCGCCCAGCGCAGCAGCTCGCGGCGCCGCTCGCCGCTGGTGACCACGCCGGTGGGGAACTGGTGGGCGGGGGTGAGCAGGACGGCGCGCGCTGTGCTCGCGCGCAGCGTGTCGACGCGGATGCCGTCGTCGTCCACCGGTACCGGTGGGGTGGCCAGGCCTCCGTTCTGCAGGTGTTGGCGGGTGCCGAGGGAGCCCGGGTCCTCCACCGCCACGCCGTCGATGCCGTCTGCGCGCAGCACGGGGTGGAGCAGGGTGAGCGCCTGCGCGGTGCCGGCGACGATCAGCACCTCGTCCGGCTCCACCCGGATGCCGCGGCTGCGTGCCAGCCAGTCGGCGACGGCGCGGCGCAACCGCGGGGCGCCGCGCGGGTCGCCGTAGCCGAGGTGGTCGAGCGACAACTCGGCCAGCACGGCCCGTTCGGCACGTACCCAGGCCGCGCGGGGGAACGCGGCAAGGTCGGGCTGGCCGGGGGTGAAGTCGACGCGGGCGTGGGCCGCGCGCAGCGCATCGAAGACGTCAGCACCGGGCGCGCGGGCGAACAGCGTGCCCGCCCGGGCGCTCCGCTCGCCGCCGCCGTCGCGGAGCGGGCCGGGCGGCCTCGTCCGTGCGGGTACTGCGGGTGGCGCGAGGGGTGCTGCCACCACGACCGTGCCGCCGCGGCGGCGCCCCTCGACATGGCCGTCCTCCGTCAGTTGCCGGTACGCCTCGGTGACCGCGCCGCGCGACAGGCGCAGTTCGGCGGCGAGGACCCGGGTGGGCGGCAGTCTGCTGCCCACCGCCAGTCGGCCGTCCGCTATCGCCTGCCGCAGCCGCCCGGCCAGCCAGTCCGCCTTGCCGCCTGCGGGCGCCTCTCGCGCGTCCAGCTGCAGGAAGTCGGAGCCGTACACGGGCGACCCGCCGTCCGCCGGCACCGCTGCCATCCCGCCGCCCTCTCCGGTCCCGTTCCTGCTGCTCACTTGGCCCATCGTGTCATCGGCCGCGGTGTCACCCGAGCGTCGGCCGGACCCGGTCACCGAACGTGAACTCCGGTGTGGACGGGGTCAGGACGGCTGTGACGGGGTCGACGGCCCAGTGTGCGGCGAGTTCCTGGGCGAGCGTCTTCAGCAGCTCCGGTACGGCCTGTGCGCCGCCCTCGTGCATCGCCTCGGCCACCACGAGGATCCGGCTGGTGTGCTCACCGACCGCCGAGTGGCCGCTCTGCCGGTTGGTCCAGCGGCGGGCGTGGGCCCGTCCGGCGGAGTCGGCGAAGGTCACCTCGCCGGGCACGGGATGCTCGGTTCCGCCGCCGAAGGCCGTGTAGTGCTCGTCGCCGACGGCGTGGCGGACCTCGAGCAGCGGGCCCGCGATGCGGTCGGCGTCCAAGACCGCCACCGGGACGGCATACGCCACCGAGACGGCGTTGCACAGGTCGACCACCGGGTGGATGCGCGGCAGTGTTCCCTCCTTGCGCAGCCGCCGCAGCAGCGCCTCCGCGGCACACCGGTACTGCGTCGGCCTGAGCCCCATCCTGGCGAACGCCCGCCGCCAGGCGAGCACTTCGGGGAAGGTGCCCTCGGTGGCGCCGGCCAGCCGGTCCGCGGCGCGGGCCGTCCAGGCAGCCACCCGCTCGCCGGCGTCCGCGGCGGACCCGACGCCGGTGGCACACAGCGTGCCGGCGGTGAGTTCGGGATAGTCGCGCCAGATGGCGTCCGCGTGCCGGAAACGCATGCTCATGCCACCGCCAGCCGCGCGCTCAGGCCCACGAAACAGGTAGCGAACACCCCGCGGATTCCCCTTCTCAGCTTCGGCCGGGCCAGAACCTGACGGCGCACGGCGGCGGCGCACATCCCGTAGGCGGCGAAGACGACGAACGTCACCAGCATGAACACTGTGCTGAGCCGGAGCATCACACCCAGGGAGCCTGGTTCGCCCGCGGGGACGAACTGCGGCAGAAACGCCACGAAGAACATCGTCAGCTTCGGGTTGAGCAGGTTGACCAGCACGGCGGAGGCGATCACGCGGTTCGCCGGACGCGGCTCGGCCCCCGCCTCGACGACCAGCGCATCGTCATCGCGCAGCGTCGCCCACGCCATGTACAGCAGGTAGCCGACACCGAGGTACTTCACCACCTCGAAGGCGACGGCACTGGCATGCAGCAGTGCGGCGAGACCGGTGATCGTCGCCACCAGATGCGGCACGACGCCCAGCGTGCAGCCGAGCGCGGCGACCACACTCGCCCGCCGGCCGTGGGACAGCCCGGCAGCGAGGGTGTACACCACGCCGGTGCCGGGGGTGACCACCACCACGAGGGTGGTCAGCAGGAACGCGATATTCAACGGGACATCTCCACAGGGGTTCAACGCCAGGGCCTCTCACCGTGCCCCACCCATGGCCCGGCCGACAGGGCCAAAGAGCACCGGTGTGAGTGGTCCATAGCGGGTCGGGCCGGCGGGCCGAATCCCGGCGCAGGAAGTGTCCGTCCTGGGGGGGGGGGCTACTGGGTGGGTGGGAGACGGTAGACCGAGACGTGCGAACGCGCGTCGGCGGTGAACTCGGTGCCGATCCAGTCCGCGTGCCTGGACTCGAGCTCGAACCCGGCCAGCTGAGCCATGAGATCGAGTTCGGCCGGCCAGATGTAGCGGTGCGGGCTGCGCTCCAGCCGGGCCTGACGAGTGTCGTCGAAATGGAAGTGGTGCGAGACGACGTGCTGGTGCAGGACGTCGTAGGTGTCCAGACCGATGTAGCCGGGCTCGGAATGCCAGACGGTGGCGGTCTGACCGGGCGGGAGCTTGCGCAGCTCGGGTACCCAGAGCTCGATCACGAACCGGCCACCGGGCGTGAGATGGCGGGCGGCGTTGCGGAAGCACTCGACCTGCTCGGCCTGGGTGAGCAGGTTGGAGATGGTGTTGTAGACGAGGTAGACGAGCGTGAACGTCCCGGGGGCCACGGCGGTCGCCATGTCACCGACGATCACAGGGATCGTCGACTCGTCCGCTCTGGTTCGCAGTTGACGGATCATCGGCAGCGACAACTCGATCCCGGTGACGGGCACCCCCCGTTCGGCGAGCGGGACCGCCACACGGCCGGTCCCGATGGCGAACTCGAGCGCTGCTCCGCCGCCCGCGAGTTCAGCGAGGCGGTCCACCGTCGGCACGAGGACCTCGGGCGCGAACATGCCGGTGCCGGGTGTGTCATAGCGTCGGGCCGCCTCGGCGTCCCAGATCTCCTCCTGTGCCATGCCGCCAACGTTGACCTTTCGGTCTCGGCGATGTCCAGTGATTTCCCGGCGTGCGGATCTGCCGGCGCGCCCGAGGGACGGCCGGCGGGACCGGTGTTGCCTGACCGAACGCGTAACTGATGGGCTACGCTCCGAACCCGCCAGCACCCCTTGCCCCGAGCACCAGGAGAACACGGCATGACTCTCGAGCCCAGCGGCCGGCTCGTACGCACCCCGACGGGCTTCGACCTGATCCTCACCCGCACCTACCGCGCCTCCGTCGACGACGTCTGAGCCAGCGTGACCGAACCGGAGCGCACCGCCCGCTGGTTCGGCCCGTGGCGTGGCGAGGCGGCGCCGGGTCGCACCATCGAAGTGCAGATGGCGTTCGAGGAGTCGACGCCCTGGTGCCCGCTCGTGATCGAAGCGTGCGAACCGCCACACCGGCTCGCGGTCTCGATGGAGGACGAAGCCGGCTCTTGGTCGTTGGAGCTGCTGCTCGCACAGACCGAAGCCGCCACCGAGCTCCGGCTGGTCCACCACCTCACCTCCACGGAACACCTCGGCGCGACCGGCCCGGGCTGGGAGTACTACCTGGACATGCTCACCGCTGCGCGGACGGGCGCGCCCCGGCCCGACTTCCAGGACTACTACCCCGCGCAGAAGGCGTACTTCGAGTCCCTGGCCTGAGCCGCGGTCGGCGTCATGGCTGCCGGACGAGCTGCCACTCCTGCGAGCCGTCCTCGACCGCGTTCTGCAGGGTCAGCCCCGCGCCGTGGGACGCACCGGTCAAGTACACGTCGGTGTTCTTGACCGCCTGGAACTTGACGTATCCGTCGTCGGTCTCGATGACGTTCCAGCTGCCGGTGGCGCTGTTGTCGACCCACTGGCCGATCCTCTGTCCGACCGTCGCGTTCCCTGTCCAGATGGCTGCCGCGCGGCCTCCGGACTTGTTCAGCAACGTCGTGCCGCCCTGCGGCTCGGTCACCATGTGCCAGTACTGGGTGTCCTTGTTCGCCGCTGAGCCGGCGTCCTCAAGGCGGACGTCAGGAACGTCTCCGTTGCCGATGTTCGCGTCGTTGGTCTTGTTCCCGGTGCCGATCACCTGGCCGGTCTTTCGGTTCACCAGCTGGTAGTAGGCGCCCTCCGAGCGGCCGAGATCGACCTCGGCGTAGCGAAGCGTCGAGGTGTCCTGGTTGTTGAGTATCGCGATGCGGCCGGTGCCCGCGACGTACTGCAGGTTGCGGCTGTAGCCGGCCCGCGAGGTCGTCTGGTACTCCTTCCACACGCCGTCGCTGCGTCCGCTCTCGTTGACCCAGACATTGCCGCTGCCGGCGGCGTTGTACACCAGGCGCCCGTCGGGGAGCCGGATGATGACCGGGCTGCCGTTCACCGCGAGAGGACGCGAACCGGCGTCGACGGGCAACGAGGTGACGGGGTTGCCCACCGAGCCGCGGTAGAACCGCAACGGGTCGTCGGCTATGGCATACCGGGTGTTGGTCCCGCCGCCCCAGTACTCGTACGGGAGCAGCCACTTGCCGTCCGTCGTCGGGACGACGTTCGTCATGCCCGGCCGTCCGCCCCCGATCTCCGTCTTGCCGCCGCCCATGTCCTGGGTCAGGTCCGCGACGTCGACGACGGACTCGCTCCACTGCGCGCTGCGGCCGTTCCAGGACTTGTGGACGAGGATCTGGCCGTGCGAGTCCGCGGCGGTGTCGTTGTCCGGATCCAGCTTCGGCACACCGGTGACGGGATCAAAGCCGAGGTAGTCGTTCTCGTCGGAGTAGTAGCAGACGAGCTTGCCGTTGTGGACCATCAGGTACGGCTCCCAGAGGGGATCCACCTGCTTGTACGTGTTCGCGGCGGCGACGTTCCGGCCGATCGCGCCCGCGCTGCCGCCCTGCCAGCCGCCGGTGGCGATGATGTTGACGACGTTCCATGTCACGCCGTCGTCGGTGCTGGAGTACAGGGCGATCGCCATGTCACTGCGGTCTCCGTCGTTGGACGGCGTCCAGTTCGGGTCGGCTGCCTTGTGCTCCTTGTAGTAGTGGTCGTCGCCCGACACGACGCTCGCGAGGAGCAGCGTTCCCTTCTTCAGGTTGCCGACGTCCTGCGGAAGTACGTAGAGATACGGGTTCGTCCAGTTGCTGGTGTACTTCGCGTACCGAGGATGCCTGGACAGGTACGCCGGTGCCTTGACCTCCGACAGCGGCTGCCACGTCGTTCCGTGGTCGTCGCTCTTGTAGACGGGGAGCGTCTGTCTGTCGGCGCTTCCCGTCTCCGGGACGACGGTGGACTTCTCGAACGACGCGACCAGCCGTCCGCTCGGCAACTGCGCCGACTTCGGGTAGACCGCGCAGTTGCCCCGCCCTTTCAGGCACGGTTCATCGCCGAGCTGGTACATGATCCCGCCCGTCGGGTTGTACGCCTGCGCGCTGCTCATGGGCAGGGCCAGCATCGCTGATCCGGCGACGAACGTTCCCAGAGCTGTCCCAAGTCTTCTTCTCTGCATAACCCCTCCTCGGGGATGGCCACGGTGATGCTCACGAAGGTCGGATCAGGAGACGAGTACGCGTACGTCCCAGGCGCCGAGGTCCAGCGCCGTGCCCGCGGGGACGGACGTGCCGTTCAGGACGTCGGTCAACGCCATGGGGGCGGAGACACGAGCGGGCTCCCAGCTCCAGTTGTGGACGACGTGGACGCGGCGCCCGTCGGGGGAGGTACCGGTCGTCGCGGTGACCGATTCCGGGAGGTCACGCCAGCCGTGGCGTGCGGAGGGTGTCAGCCATGCCGCCAGCGCGCGGGCGAGGGCCCGGCCGGGGACCGTGCCGACGCAGGTGACGCGGCCTTCGCCGTGGCGGCGGGTGGTGATCGTGGGCCAGCGGCCGAAGTGCGGGTGGTCGTATGCGGCGAGGACGTCGGCGTCGGTGACGGTCAGGCCGTCGGCCCAGCGGGTGGCTGTCGCCTCCTGCGGCAGCCGCAGCGGGCTGCCGGGCACGGGGTTCACCGGGATGTCGCGCGCGAGGTTGCTGAACTCGTCGTACGTGACGCCCGCGGCCTCGGTGAGGCGTCCGGGTGCCGGTGCGAGGCGGGCCCTGGCCTCGTGGTCGGCGTAGCCGGTGCGCGGGCCGAGGAGCAGGTGGCCGCCCGCGTGCGCGTAAGCCGCGAGCCAGTCGAGCGTCGCGTCGTCTGCGATGTACAACGCCGGAGCCACCAGCACCGGGTGGCGGCGTGCGGCCGCCTCGGGGGTCATCCCCTCCCCCAGCAGCTGCCGGGCATGCACGATCCGCACCTGCCTGCCCGCGTCAAAGGCGCCCCGATAGAACGGATCGAAGATCCGGTGATACGCGGCCGAGTCCGGCCCCCCGTCGGGGGTCGCGAGCGGCGGGTACTTCTGCATGAGCCACTTGCTCGGCGTCGAGTAGACCATCGTGATGTCGGCGTCCGGCTCGAGCCCGGCGACGAGCGGGCCGACCGCCTCGAACTCGGCGCCCAATCGGGCGAGTTCGGCGTACGCGCGGCCCGGCTGGCCGCTGTGGGGGAGAACACCGCCCCAGTAGGTCTCGGCGCCGAAGCGCAGGGTCTGCCACTGCCAGTACTCGATCATCCGCGCCCCGCGCGCCACATGCGCCCACGCGGCCTGCCGCCACTGGCCGTCGTAGGCGGGGCGGTTGTCCCAGGCGAAGCCGATGGAGCTCGCGTTGGTCTCGGTGACCAGGAACGGCTCCTGGCGGGAGGAGAACATCCAGTCTGCGGTCTGGTACATCGACCAGACGCCGGTGGTCTTCCACTTCTGCTCGTGGTCGTCGGGCGTGGGATCGGGGAGCAGAAGACCGTCCTGCATGTCGTAGTACGGGTTGCCGGAGGCGATGTCGAGCCGGGCGGACAGCTCGTCGTCCTCAACTCCCTGGCGTGTGTAGGAGATGCAGGTGGTGACGAACTGCTCGGGGCGGACGTACTCGCGGACGATGTCCGCCTGCCAGCCGATGAACTCGGTGACCTGCCGGGCCTGGAACTCCCGCCAGGCGACGTCGTACTGAGGCTGGATGTTGCCGTCCGGGGTCCACAGGTCCGCCCACGTCGACAGGCGGTGCGACCAGTACACCAGGCCCCACTCGCGGTTGAGGGTCTCGACGTCCCCGTACGTGGCGCGCAGATGATCGACGAAGCGCTGGAAGACGCCCTGGTTGTGGAAGAGATGCAGGCCCGGTTCGTTGTCCACCTGCCAGCCGATGACCGCCGGGTGGTCGGCGTACCGGGCGACGATCTTCCGGATGATCCGCTCGGCGTGGAAGCGGAAGGCGGGGTGAGTGAAGTCCACCTCCTGGCGGGCGCCCCATCCGAGGCGCTGTCCGGTGGCGTACTCCCCGGTGATCTCCGGGTACTGGCGGGCCAGCCACGGCGGCACGGCGTATGTCGGCGTGCCGATGACGACGGAGATGCCGC
The DNA here is from genome assembly GCF_042731325.1 of Streptomyces sp. NPDC059866. NCBI lineage: Bacteria > Bacillati > Actinomycetota > Actinomycetes > Kitasatosporales > Streptomycetaceae > Streptomyces > Streptomyces sp. NPDC059866. The sequence goes on from NZ_JBHWJT010000018.1 coordinate 93,493, forward strand.
GCTCGTGGGCGCCGTCGAGGACCGGCTGGAGCCAGTCGAGGTCGAAGCGCCCGTTCTCCGGCTCCCAGGTCGACCAGACCGACTCGCCCACGCGGATCACGGTGAAGTTGGCCTCGGCCATCAGGTCGAGGTCGGTCTTGAGCCGTTCGTCGGGCCGCAGTTCGGGGTCGTAGGCGGGTGTGTACTCGTGGTAGTACGCGGCGCCGAACAGGACACGGGCGGGTAGATCCGCCATGAAGGCAACCTCCGGGAAAGTAGGGAGCGTTACTGCTTGACGCTTCCGGTGGCCAGACCGCTCTGCCAGTAGCGCTGGAGCATGAGGAAGGCGATGACGAGCGGCACGATGGAGATCAGGGAGCCGGTCACGACGAGCGGGAGCATGTCGCTGCTGGCGCCGGCCCCGCCGTTCTGCGCCTGGGCGGCCCAGGAGGAGAGGCCGACCGTGATGGGGTACAGGTTCGGATCGTTGAGCATGATCAGCGGCAGGAAGTAGTTGTTCCAGGTCGCCACGAGCGTGAAGAGCAGGACGGTCACCAGGCCGGGGGCCAGCAGCCTGAGGGCGATCCGGAAGAAGATGCGTGCCTCCCCGGCCCCGTCGATGCGGGCGGCTTCGAGGAGGCTGTCCCGGACGGCGTCGGCCGCGTAGACGCGCATCAGATACAGGCCGAAGGGGTTGACCAGCGAGGGCAGGATGATTGCCCAAGGGGTGTTGACCAGGCCGACCTCGGCGAACAGCAGATAGGTCGGGATCGCCAGCGCGGTGGCCGGGACCATGATGGCGCCGAGTACGAGGTTGAAGGCGGCCCGGTCGCCGCGGAAGCGGAACTTGGCGAAGCCGTACCCGGCGGCGGCCGCGAGCAGGGCGGCGCCGAGTGCGCTGACGACGGCGTACATGGCGGTGTTGAGCAGCCAGTCGACGAAGACGCCGTCGTCCTGGGTGAAGGTCTGCCTGATGTTCGCGAGCAGCTGCGGGGCACGGGTGAACCACAGGCCGAAGCTGTTGAACAGGTCCTGCGTGTTCTTGGTCGAGGCGACCAGCAGCCAGAACAGTGGGAGGAGGAAGTAGGCCAGGGCCGCCAGCATGGCGATCGTCAGCGGGGTGCTGCGGCGGGGGGTTGCGGACCGGTGCCGCTTCGGTGTGGTGGGGGCCGGGCCGGCCGGTGCGGTTGTGGCCTTCGGCAGCGTGGTGGTCACTTTGCCCTCCTGCGGTTCGCGGTGAGCAGCACGGCGTAGGAGGCGATGACGATGACCAGGCCCAGGAGGAAGGACACCGTGGCCGCGTAGTTGACCTGCTGGCCGGTGAAAGCGAGGGAGTAGGAGTAGAGGTTGGCGGTGTAGGAACTGCTGATGACGTCGGGGGCGATCTTCATCAGCAGGTTGGGTTCGTTGAACAGCTGGAAGCTGCCGATCACCGAGAACAGCAGGGTCAGCAGCAGCGCGGGCCGTAGCGCCGGGAGCTTGATCGACCAGGCGATGCGCCAGGCGCCGGCGCCGTCCATGGCGGCTGCCTCGTACAGGTCGTGCGGGATGGTCCGCAGGGCCGCGTACAGGATGATCATGTTGTAGCCGACGAACTCCCAGGTCACGATGTTCGCCAGGCTGCCCAGCATCCAGCCCTCGCTGAGGAAGTGCGGGGCCGGCAGGCCCAGGTTCCGGCTCAGCTGGGCGAACGGGCCGAAGTCGGGGCCGTAGAGGTAGCCCCACATGAGCGTGGCGACCACGCTCGGGACCGCGTACGGCACGAAGATGCCCAGCCGGATCACGCGCGCCAGCCGCAGCAGGCCGCTGTCCAGCGCGAGGGCGAAGAGCAGGGCCAGCAGCAGCATCAGCGGCACCTGGATCACGAAGAACAGTGCCACGCGTCCGACACCGTGGAGGAGTTGCGGGTCCTTGAGCGCGGTGACGTAGTTGTCCAGGCCGACGAACACCGTGCCGCCGATGAGCTGTTCCTGGAAGAGGCTGAGGTAGGCGGCGTAGCCGAGCGGGGCGAGGAACAGCAGGAGGAAGAGGATCAGGAACGGGGCTACGAACAGCGGACCTGCCGAGCTGCGGCCCACGCGTGAGCGGGCTTTGTGGGAGGCCGCCGGGGTGGCCGGCATCATCAGGCCCCCTTGACCGTGAAGCCCTGCTTCTTGGCGTACGTCGTGAGCCGGGACTGCCAGGTGCCGAGTGCGGCGACGGTGTCGGACTTGGCGGCGAGGGACTTGCCGACGGTCTCGGTCCAGTCGGTCGCCGCCTGGTCGAGGAACGGCGGCCACTGGAACGAGGGCGAGACCGTGTCGCTGATGTCGGCGAAGATCTGGTTGACCTTCTGGCCGCCGTAGAAGGCGGGTGCGCTGCCGGTGTAACTCGCGTCTGCGAGCAGGGCCTTGGTCGCCGGGAAGAAGAACTGCTTGGTGGCGAACATCTTGGCGCTCACCGGGTCGCTGTTGAGGAACTGGGCGAACTGCGCCGCCGCGATGGGGTTCTTGGTGGATGCGGTGACCGCGGTCGTGGAGCCGCCCCAGTTGCCGGAGACCGGCTTGGCGGCATCCCACTGCGGCAGCGGCGCCGCCCGCCAGTTGCCCGCGGTGGCCTTGGCCGAGCCGGACAGGAAGGCCGGGCCCCAGGCCGCGGTGAGCCAAGTGGCGTACTTGCCCTTGTTGAACCCGGCGTACCACCCGTCGGTGAAGTCCGGGTCGGTGCTGATGACGCCTTCCTTCGCGAGCCCGCCCCAGTACTCGCCGAGCTTCTTGGAGACGGCGTCGTCGACGCTGATGGCGAGAGTGCTCTTGCCCGAGGTCGTATACGGCCTGGCGCCCGCCTGCCAGAGCAGGCCGTGCCAGGCGGCGGGTTCGTTCGCCGCGAGGTTGGTCAGGTAGACGTCGGGGTCCGCCTTGTGGAGCCTCCGTGCGGCGGCCGCGAACTCGTCCCAGGTCGTGGGCACTTGGATGCCGTGCTGGTCGAAGATGTCCTTGCGGTACAGCATGCCCATCGGCCCGGTGTCCTGCGGGATCGCCCAGACCTGGCCGTCGGGGCCGCTGACCTGCCCCCAGGTCCAGTCGACGAACGTGTCTTTCAGCGCCGACGCGCCGTACGGGCTCAGGTCCAGCAGGCTGTTGGTGATCGTGAATGTCGGGATCGCCTGGTATTCGATCTGCACCATGTCCGGTGCGCCGGTTCCGGCCTTCAGCGCGGTGCGCAGCTTGGTGTAGTGGGCGACGCCCTGGCCGGCGTTGACGACCTTGACCTTGATCGCGGGGTACTTCTTCTCGAAGAGCGCGACCTCCTGTGCGATGTCCGGGACCCAGGTCCAGAACGTCAGCTCGGTCGGCGTCTTCATCGCCTTGTCGATGTCGGCCTGGCTGACCGGCTCGGCGGACGACGCGCCGCCGGTGCCGCCACCGCTGCCGCCGCACGCGGACAGCGCGGCGCCCAGCGACACCGCTCCCGTCGCGGTGAGGAAGAGCCGACGGCTCATGGGGGCAGACGCAGGGGCTTTGCTGGCGAAGATTCCGGGCATGGTGAACTCCCGCCGAGGGGCGTAGATGCGTCGGGGTGTTGGAGGTAGGAGACGGCGGCACGCAGGGCGAGGGCGTGCTGTACCGGGGGATGAGGTGGGGAGCGCGCGACGGAAAGGAGGCGGGTGCGGAGGGCTACGTCAGGTCGTACTCAGGTCGTACGTCGCTCATGTCCCGGGGTCGTCCGGGTCGGCGGGGGCGCGGTCGAGGCGCGGACGACCAGGTCGACCGGTGGGTCGCTCGCCGGGAGAGGGTCCGCGTTCGGGTTCTCGATGGCGTGCACAAGACGCTTGAGTCCTTCCTGCGCCACGGCGTCGAACGGCTGCCGCACCGTGGTCAGGGGAGGAGTCACATAGCCGGCGACGGGGATGTCGTCGAAACCGACCACGCTGACGTCGTCCGGAACGCGCCGTCCGGCTTCCGTCAGGGCGCGGATCAGGCCGATGGCCATGTCGTCGTTCGCGGCGAACACCGCGGTCACGTCGTCGTCGGAGGCCAGCGCACGGCCCGCCGCGTACCCGGACGCCGCCGACCAGTCGCCCTCCACGACCGGCGGTGCGTCCCGGCCGCGTGCGGCCAGTGCGGCCCGCCACCCCTCCAGCCGGTCCCGGGCGGCGTACCAGCGCCCGGGACCAGCGAGGTGATGGACCGTCAAGTGTCCCAGATCCAGGAGGTGTTCCGTGGCGACCCGGGCCAGCAGCTCGGCCACGACGCCCGCCGTCACCACCTGGGGGGCGGCGAACAGCGGTGGTGCGCCGAGTACGAGAACCGGCACGTCGACGCGGAGGGAGCCCGCGCCTTCGACGGTGCCGTCGGAGCCTTCGTCGATCGGCTCCGAGATGACGATGCCGTCCACACCCTGATCGAGGAGTGAGTCCACGGCACCGGCGACGCCCGCCGGGTCGCCCTCCATCGTGTTGACCACCCGGAGCGCGTACCCCACGTCCCGCACGGCCCGCTCGATGCCCATGAGCAGCGAGGCGGGACCGTACAGCGCCGTCCCGAGGGTGACCACACCGATGGAACGGGTCCGTCCGGACGCCAGCGCCCGAGCCGCGTTGTTCCGCCGGTAACCGAGTTCGTCGGCGGCTTGGAGAACCCTGCGGCGCACCTCGGTGGAGACGTACGGCTCGTCGTTGAAGACCCTCGACACGGTCTTCTGCGAGACCCCCGCCAGCCGCGCCACGTCCACGCTCCGCGGCACCGGGGAACTTCCGCCTCGTCCCGCACCCTGTGTCATGGCATCTCCCGATGGCCGCGCCGCATCCCCGACGATGCCGACGGTATGACGCCGACCGTATGACTGCGCTGTCATGTCTACGCAGTCATGGGAGACGCGTCAAGAGTTCGCGCACCACGTGGGTAACCCGCGTCCGTATGTCAGGCGCCGCGCGGCCGCCGGAACGCGACGGCCGCAGCCACCCCACCCAGCAGGCCGAAGAGATGCCCCTGCCAGCTGACCCCGGCAGCCGTCGGCAGGACGCCCCACAGGAGCGAGCCGTAGACCGCACCGACGAGGAGGCCCACGACGATGTCGCCGACGCGGCGATCGACGAAGCCGCGGATCAGCAGATAGCCGAAGAGACCGAAGACGACGCCGGACGCACCGGCGGTCGTGGAGTGCGGGGGAGCCGTGAGCCACACGCCCACGCCGCCGGCGAGGACGATCACGGTGACGACGGCGAGGAACCGGCGTATGCCGGACAGTGCGGCAAGGAAGCCGAGAACCAGCAGCGGCACGCTGTTCGCAGCGAGATGGTCGAAGCCGAAGTGCATAAAGGCGGCGGGCACGAGGTCCCGCAGCTCGCCGACCTCGCGCGGGCTGACGCCGAACGTGTCCAGGGCGTGGCCGCTCGCCGCGTCGACGACCTCGAGCACCCACAGCAGGGCGACCCAGCCGGCCATCAGCATGCCGGCGTCCCTGGCACGCGCCAGACGCGCCCCGGGCGCGGGGCGCGCCGCGCCGTGCTGCCCGTACTGCGATCCAGGGCCGTAGTGCGATCCGTACACCATGGCACCCCCTTGCTTCCCTTGTGTACTGCTCAACGCCGACAAGCCACAGCCCGGTTCCCGCCCTGTGGGCAGGCTCGGCCGTAAGGCGGCCCTGCTCGCACCGGCACGACATTGCTCCGTCCGAGTGGTGCATACCGGGGGACGGTCGTAGCGTCGGTACGTGCACGACGTGTGGATCAGGACGGGCCGGGAGCGGATATGCGGGAACTCGCGATGACCAAGGTGGCCGCGGTCTGTGCCGCCGCGACGCTCGCCGCGGTCATGGGTACGGCCTCCGCCGCCCCCGCGGCTGCGCCGTCCACGGCGCAGGCCGTGACACAGCCGTCTGTGGTCCCCGTGCTCGTCGACTGTTTCTGGGAGTCCCAGGTACGCCCTGCCGACTTCATCCTCGCCTGCGGTGACGGCAACAGCCGCCTCACCGCTCTGCGATGGTCGCACTGGCATGCCGGCTCGGCGGTGGCCGTGGGCCTCAACGCGGTGAACGACTGCCGGCCGTACTGCGCGGCGGGCCGGTTCCACTCGTACCCCGTCGTGGTTCGGCTCGACGATCCGCAACCGTGGAAGAAGCAGCCTCAGTTGCAGCGCTACACGCGTATGACGCTCACTTTTCCCGACGACAGGCCGGAGAGGTTGGCCCGGACGGTGACGTACCCGCTCTGGGACTGACAGTTCGCCCGGCCCATGGTTCGGACATCGTCACCGCTGGGGACGGCGCGCCGCAGGGCCTGACGGCGGTCCTGCCGCGGCCGGTTCGCTCACCACGTCCACGTCGCTCGCCCGGACGTAGGCGAGACGGTGGCCGAACTGGATCTGGTAGTACTCCTCCTCGCCCGTCACCACCTGGTTCGGTGTGTCGTCGGAGGACGACTTGTCGACGTGGGAACCGACGAGGCGGCCCTGTGTCACATACCGCTGGCCCGCGAGGAAGCTGTACGGGAGCGGCGATTCGGTCGGCGCCGACACCCCGTCCGGGTAGGCGTCCTCCTCCGGGAGAGCACGCCCGTACACCGTGACCTCGCTCAGGCCGTCCTTCGGCGTCACCATCCGGCCGGTCGTACCGACGGCCGTCGGATGGAGTCTGGGGTTCTTGAACCATGCTTTCCGGCCCTGGTACCAGATCGCCGTCCACTCGCCACTGCGCCCCGCGACCGCGAAGGACTGACCGGCCGAGACCCGCGAGCCCAGGTCGTTGACGTCCTCCGTGGACTCCTCCCCGTCCGGGCGCCGGCCCGGGTCCTGGATCAGCGAGGCGTCCTCCCTCGGCTCGGTGTGCAGGCGGACGGCGCTGGAGCCGTGCGGCTTGCACGGCACACCGTCGCCGGTGCATCCGGTGAACGGCGGCTTGTGGGTGGCGTAGTCGGGCAGCATGATCACCATGGCGCTGTCCCGCCCGGCCGTGGCACGCAGGGGTGCGCCGAGGAGGTCGAAGTAGTGCCGCCAGTCCCAGAACGGGCCGGGGTCGTCGTGCATATGAGGGATGGTCGAGGCGGTCGGGGACGGCACGTTGTCATGGCCGAAGATGTGCTGCCGGTCGAGCGGGATGTCGTACTTCTTCGCCAGGTAGCGCACGAGGCGGGCCGAGGTCCGGTACATCTGTTCCGTGTACCAGGTGTCGGGCTGCGTGAGGAATCCCTCGTGCTCGATGCCGATCGAGCGGGCGTTGACGAACTGGCTGCCGGAGTGCCGGGCCGCGTCCTTGGTCCTGATGTGCTGGGTGATGTGGCCGTCGCTGGAGCGGACCGAGTAGTGCCACGACGGCTCCGTCGGTTCCTGGATGGTCTTGAGCATCGACGGCAGACGTGCCTCGGTGTCGTGGATGACGATGGAGTCGATCTTCTGGTCCCTGGGCCGGTCGGCCGGGTCGTAGTTGCCGTACGCGTCGTCACCGATCTCGACGTACGGCGCTTTGAGCCAGGAACAGGACACCTCCGCCGGGCACTCGACGTCCTTCGGCCGCTGTGGGCCCTGCGGGCGGGGGGCGACGCCCGGGTTGGCGGGGAGGGTGACATGCTGACCTGCGTCGGTGGTGCGGTGCGCGCCCCGGCGGATCACCGCAAAGACGTCTTTCGCGTACGTCTGCCCCGATGCGGTGTCGCCCGTGCCCGGGAAGCGCGCAACCGCCTCCCACCAGTCGGCCGGGTCGGCGCTGAGCGGCTTGCCGAGCTGTCGTTGCGTCGCTGCCAGGAGGGCCGCACCGCCGCGCACGTTGGCTTCGGTGTCCGTCCGCAGCCGCTCCTCCGGGGCCCCGATCAGGCGGGCGGCGAGTTGCAGGTTGGCCGACTGCGCGGAGGCGCTGCCCCGGGCGTTCGCCTCGCGTGAGGCCTGCGGCCCCGCGAACGGCGAGGCACTCCCGCGGTGCGGTGCGGACTGGGCCCGGCGGGCGTCCACCAGGTGCATCGGTCCGTAGCCGCCGACGACGCTCGGGGAGCCCGGATGGGCGTCCCATCGCGACTGCAGATAGGACACGCCCATGAGCACACTGCGCGGCACACGGTATTCGTGCGCGGCGGCCGTGAAGACGTCCTGCAGACGCGGGTCGTCCGCCGCGCCGCCGTCGTCGTCCGCCGGCCCGCTCAGCAGCGGCACCAGCAGCGACATCAGGAGCGCCGCCGACGCGGTCAGCCAGAGGATGCGGCGGCGCCCCCGGAGGGCGCCGGGGACACGGGGGGCGGCACGTTCACTCATTGCAGGGGCCTCCGACCATGCTCGACGCAACCAGGACAACGGAGTTGCCCTTGGCACCACCCCTCGTACGTTTCCGTGCCCGACACGCCACGTCGCGCCAACTGTCACCGCCTTGGACCAGCCGCCCGGCAGAGGCCACCCGGTCGGCGGCAGTACGTCCGTCACGGCAGGGAGGGGGCGAAGTGCCCGTGCTGAACGGTGGAGTCCGGTACCGGCGGCGGGCCGGCTCAGTCCTGGACCGGGTCCACCTGCCAGTCGGGATGCCCCGGCATGGGCGGGGTCTGTGCCCCGTACAACCACGGGGTCAGGAACGGGGTGAGGTTCTCGCCGGCCACCTCGGACGCGAGCGCGACGAAGTCCCGCGTGCCGGCGGCCCGGCCCCGGTACGTCGTCACCCAGGACCGCTCGATCCGGTCGAAAGTCTCCTCGCCGACCTTCTCCCTCAAGGCGTAGAGCACCAGCGCCGAGCCGTCGTACCGCATCTGCTTGAACAGGGTCGGCTCGGTGGGTTCGGCGGGCGCCCCGTCGTCGTGGCGCCACTGGTCGTGCTGCTCGTACGCCGCCCGCATCGCGTCCTCGATGCTGATGCCACCGTGTGCGTCGGAGTAGAGACGTTCGTAGAAGCGGGCGTGCCCCTCGCTCAGCCAGAGGTCGGACCACTGCCGGATGGCGACGCTGTTGCCGGTCCAGTGGTGGGTCAGCTCGTGAACCAGGTCGCGCTCGGCGTCGACCTGGTCACCCAGCAGATCGGCCCTCGGCACGACGGAAAGCGACTGCGTCTCCAGCGCCACCGGCAGGTCGGTGTCCCCGACCAGCACGCCGTAGCGGCGGAACGGGTACGGGCCGAGCCGCCGTTCCAGCCAGGCCAGGTGCTCGGAGGTGAGCGAGCGGTAGGCCTCGGTGTCGGTGACCAGGCCACCGGGGACCGCGTCCCGGACGGGCAGTCCGCGCGGGCCGGTGCTGTCGACGAACGTGAACCTGCCGATCGCCACCTGGATCAGCTGGGCCGCGACCGGGTGCTCGGAGTCGTACGTCCACCGCAGTCGTCCGTCGGGGCGCCGGACGCGCTCGACGAGCCGGCCGTTGGCCACTGCGCTGAGGCCGGGCGGGGTGGTGATACGGAAGGTGACCGGCGCCCGCAGGCTGGGGTGGTCGTTCGCCGGGAAGATCATCTTGGCGCCGTTGGGCTGCGGACAGAGCACGGTGCCGTCGGGCGTGGGCACCCAGCCGTACGCCTGGATCGCGTCACTGCGGTGCCGTTGCTGCGTCGGATCGGCGGTGTAGACGACCTGAACGGTGAAGGCGCTGCCGTCGGGGATCGGCTGCGCGGGGGTGACGACGAGCTCGTCGCCGTCGCGTACGGCGGTCGCCGGTGCGCCGTCGACGGTGACCGTGTGCAGCGTGTTGCCCGCGAAGTCGAGGTTGAAGCGGGACAGTGCCTGCGTGGCGGTGGCGCTGATGGTGGTGCGGGCGTCGAAGGGCGTCCGCGGTGCCCGCCAGTCGAAGGCGATGGTGTAACGGCGCACCGTGTAGCCGCCGTTGCCGTCGAGCGGCAGGAGCGGGTCGCCGATGCCCGGGGCGCCGGGGGAGGGGGCCGGGCCGGACGACGCGCCGGACGGGCCGGGGGCGGGCGAGCCGGGGTGGGCGGGGGGCCGGTGACCCGCGAAGGGGAGGGTGTCGGTGAGCACGACGGCACCAGTGATCACGGCGGCGCCGGTGAGGGCGACGGCGAGGGCCGTGCGGCGGGTACGGAGGCCACGACGGGGGCGCTCCGTCCCAGCCGGTTCGCGCGGGGGGCGGGTGAACGACGCCTTCACCGGAGCACTCCGTGGGTGCCTCGGCTGCCGGCAGTCGCAATCTTCATGGCCGCACTATGCCAGCAGGCATCGCTAAATCCGATTATCTCCTGACTTCTTCCGCCGAACGCCGCCTGAATTCGCCCCGATTCGCAAGGGTCGCGAAGAGCCCCGTTCGTGTGACGCCGTCCGCGTCCGACAGTCGCGGAACGGAACACCACCCCACTCACCCCAACAGACCAACAATGCAGCGTAAAGGCCTTGTCCCGACTGGCCCGTCCCCCATTCGGAGTTGCGGCCGTACGGGGGTCATGAGTCGGTAGGAGTCGTGTCCTGCCGGATCTCACCATCAGGAGGAGACATGGGCACCAAGCAGAAGGGCCATTCGGCCGACAAGCTGTCCGTCGTTTTCACCGTCCGAGTGATCGAGGGCGGCGAGCAAGGGTTCCTGGATCTGTACGACAAGATCCGCAAGACCGTCGCCCGCACCCCCGGCCACATCGTCGAGCGGCTGGGAGAACCCGTGGACGACTCGCGTCAGTGGGTGATCACCAGTGAATGGGAGACGCCCGAGGCGTTCTTCGCCTGGCAGCAGAGCGAGGAGCACCGCGAACTGGTCGCTCCGCTGCGCCAGTGGGTCGACTCGACGCAGTCGCTCCGGTTCCGGGTCGTCAAGGAGACCGTGGGAGCGGCGTCATGACGCGTACGACCAACGGCCCCATAGCCGTACTCGGACTCGGCGCCATGGGCACCGGCCTGGCCACCCGCCTCCTCGACCAGGGAGTGCAGGTCCGGGTCTGGAACCGCACCGCGGAGCGGGTCGAACCGCTCGTCAAGGCGGGTGCCTTCGCGGCGGCCCGCCCCGCTGACGCCGCCGCAGGCACGAGCGCCGTCATCTGCTCCGTCGCCGACGGCGAAGCCCTCGGCACCGTGCTGCGCGGACCGGACGGAGTGCTGGCGGGCGGGCCCTACCCCGGGGTCCTGATCTGCGCCAGCACCGTCGCTCCCGACGAGGTCGTCCAGATCGCCGGGGACGTCCCCTCCGTTCTGGACGTCGGCATGCTCGGCAACCGTGACCACGCCCGCGACGGCGAGCTGCGGCTGTTCGTCGGCGGCGAGGAGCGGGTGTTCAACGCCGGCCGCCCGCTGCTGGAGATGCTGGGCAAGGAGGTCGTCCATCTGGGCGCACTCGGTTCCGGCATGCGGATGAAGCTGCTCCTCAACCTGCTGATGGGCATAGAGGTGCAGGCCCTGGCCGAGGCCAGCGAGCTGGCGACCGCCTCCGGAATCGACCGGCAGCTGGCCCTCAAGACGATCGCGGGCAGCGGCTTCGCCTCGCCGGTCATGGCGTTCAAGTCCAAGCGCCTGGCCTCCGGCCGCTTCGACAAGCCGGACTTCCGGCTGCGGCTGATGGCCAAAGACCTCATGCTCGCTTCCAAGCAGGCAGCGGCGGTCGGTCTGAGTCTGCCGCTGGCGACCGCCGCAGCCGAAACCCACGTCCGCGCCGCCGGGCAAGGACTGGGTGACGAGGACTGTGCCGCGGTCGTCCGCGCACTCACACCGAAACCGGGAAGCGATACATGATCATCGACATCCACGGGCATCTGTCCCCACCGGAGGCGGCCGAACGCTTCCCCATGCCCCCCAGCCTCACCGACGTCGACGGCATGCTTGCCGCTCGCGCCGAGGCCGGGATCGACCTGACCATCATCGGCAGCCCTGTCGGTGCCGGCGCGATGGCGCGGGTCCCGGGCGTGGACAACTACGCGCAACCACGCGACCGGCTGCGCGGCTTCCACGCCTGGATGTCAGGCCTGATCGCCAAGTTCCCGGACCAGTTGCGCGGGTACGTGTACGCCAACCCGTTCGGCGACGACGATCACCTGGAAGGGGTGCGGGAGACCCTGGCGGACCCTGCCTTCGTCGGGCTGATCACCACGTCCAGCGTCCACGGAGAGCTGCTCGGCTCCCCGCGTGCCGACTCCTTCTTCGCGCTGGCCGCGGAGGCGGGGGTGCCGGTCATGGTGCACGCCCCGGCCGAACCGCTCGGCACGGAACGGGTCGACGAGCTCGGTTTCGTCGAGCAGATCGGCCGGTTCGGCGACGTCACCACCGGCATGGCCATGATCGCGTTCGCGGGATGGCTGGAGAAGTACCCCGATCTGCAGCTGATCGGCGCAACCGGCGGCGGCGCGATGGCGCTGCTGCCGGAGCGACTGCAGACGGCGGCGCGCCCCCGGCACTGGGCCGGGGGGGCGCCGCCCCCCGGCCGGGCCGCGGCGCCGGCCACCGCCCCGCCGGCTGCCGACCCGGCCGCGGCGCTGAAGCGCATGTACGTCGACACCAGCCCGTTCAGCCCGGCGCACCTGAGCCTCAACGCGGAGGTGCTGGGGCCCGAACGGATGCTGTTCGGCACCGACTCACCGCCGATGGCGGCGCCGCTGGAGGACTTCATCCGCATGATCGAGAAGCTGCCGGTCGACAAGGCGTCCCAGCAGCGCATCCTCGGCGGCAACGCCGAGGCCGTCTTCGACCTGAGGAGTCGTCCGTGATCACCACGCAAGAGGCCGTCACCGCGGCCGAGCGGTGCACCCCGGAGTACCGGCGCAACCCGCACGCGGTGTACGCCCTGCTCCGGGAAGCGGCGCCGGTCTGCCCCATGAAACCGCCGCACGGCAACGAGACGTACCTGATCACACGGTACGAGGACGCGCGGGCCGCCCTGTCGGACCCGCGGTTGAGCAAGGACATGTACGGGGCCATGGACGCCTACCGGAGCATCTTCGGTGACTCGTCCGTGGCGCTGGACGACAACATGCTCAACTCCGACCCGCCCAAGCACACCCGGCTGCGCAAGCTGGTCAACTCCGCGTTCACCCCACGGCGCGTGGAGGCGCTGCGGCCGCAGATCCAGGACATCGTCGAGAGCCTGCTCGACGAGTGCCCGACCCGGGAGCCCTTCGACCTGCTGCCCGCCTTCGCGTTCCCGCTGCCGATCATCGTGATCTGCGAACTGCTCGGGGTGCCGGCGCAGGAGCGGTCGCTGATGCAGCACCTGTCCACCACCGTGGCGCAGACCGGTTTCAGCGAGGAGTCCAAGCGGGCCCAGCAGAAGGCCGAGGAGGATCTGCACGCGTACTTCACGGACCTCATCGCGGCAAAGCGCAGCCACCCGGGTGACGATCTGCTGAGCGCGCTCACCGCAGTCCAGGACAACGACGGTGGGCTCACCGAGAACGAGCTGGTCTCCACGGCGTTCCTGCTGATGTTCGCGGGCCACAAGACGACCGCGTACCTCATCGGCAATGCCGTCCACCACCTGCTGTCCCATCCCGCACAGCTCCGCGCCGTGCAGGAGAACCCGGAACTGGTCGGCCCGGCGGTCGAGGAACTGGTGCGCTACGACGGCTCCGTGGAGACCTCGACGTTCCGCTACGCGACCGAGGACGTGGAGTACGGCGGGATGCGGATCCCGAAGGGCGCCCTGGTCCAGGTCGCGCTCAGTGCGGCCAACCGCGACCCGCAGAAGTTCGACGCCCCGGACGAGCTCGATGTGATGCGGCCGGGGAACGCGCAGAACGCCCATCTGGGGTTCGGGCACGGCAGCCACTACTGCCTGGGAGCCCCGCTGGCCCGGCTGGAGATGCAGCTGGCTCTCACCGGCCTGTTCGGCCGGTTCCCGAGGATGACGCCGGCCGACCCCGCGGGCGAGGCGAAGTGGATGGAGGTTCCCTTCCCGGCCTTCCGCGGCCTCGCGGAGCTGTCGGTCGTGCTCGACCCTGCCGGGTGACCGACAGACCGATCCGCTCACAGCCACGCCGAACGGGCCCCTCCACCGAGGGGCCCGTTCGGCGTTCCCGGAAATGGTTGCAGCGGCTCGCAGTGACATCCGTCACGCGGACTTCGCGCGTCAACGTGGTTCGGTAGTACAAGGCGGCCGGGCGATATAGGGGGACTTGCCGCCTGGAAGCAGACATACGGCGCACCCGAGCCGATGGCGTGAAGGTGACCCGCTTCCTCCACACTGCCGCCCCCTCATGTACGGCTTCCTGACGGAGCGCCAGACCTTGCCGTGCTCCGGTGGGCCGGTTCAGCACACCCCTGCGCTCGTTTCAAGGGCCTTCGGCGACTACGACGCCAGGTAGTAGCGGCGCTCGTTGCCCCTCCTTCACTCGGGTTTTAACAATGACGGCCCCAGAAGGCGTCACCGCAGGTCAGGCACAGCGTCCGAGCACAGCTGACCCCACCGGAGGCACCCCCGCGACGACCGAGCGAGGTCCACATGAGGAAGCACCGCAGGAAGACGCGCCACCGGCACATAGCCATCGCTGCCGTCGCACTGAGCGCGCTGGCCGTACCGTCCGCCGCCATGGCCTGTCTGAACGATGAGGGCGCCGAGGGCGCCGAGTCCTACGGTCAGTGGGAGAACTGGAAGAACGCGTCCTCGCAGGAGCGGTGGCAGGGCCGCGAGTGGACCTCGCGGCCCGCGGCGCCGGCTTCGCAGGCACCCACCGCGCCGAGCTCGCAGGCACCCACCGCGCCGACCTCGACGGAAGCCTCGGAGCCAAAGACGTCCACCTCCGCGTCTCCGAGCACCACCGACGCGGCGGCCCCGGCGTCCGGTGCCGTGGCTCGCGTCGTGTCCCTGGTCAACAGCGAGCGCAGCAAGGCCGGTTGCTCGCCGGTGACCGTGAACGCGAAGCTCACGAAGGCCGCCCAGGACCACAGCGCGGACATGGCGAGCCACAAGAACATGTCGCACACGGGCTCCGACGGTTCCGAGCCGGGCGAACGGATCACGCGCGCCGGCTACAACTGGAGGACCTACGGCGAGAACGTCGCCTACGGCTACTCCAGCCCCGAGCAGGTCATGGCGGGCTGGATGTCCAGCCCCGGCCACAAGCGCAACATCCTGAACTGCGATTTCAAGGAGATCGGAGTCGGCCTCGCCCAGCCCGGCAACTACTGGACGCAGAACTTCGGCACGGCCCGCTGACCGCTCGACCGGCGCCACAGCCGGTTCCATGCGCCCGCCCCGGGACCAGTCCCGGGGCGGGCGCATGGAACCGGCAGCGAACCCGTCCCGGCAGCGGCCATGGGTCACTCCCGGCGAGCAGGGGGAGGCGGGGTGGTCCCGGGAGTCGGTGCTTCGTCTGTGCCGCGGTCTGTGTCGTGGTGGAAGCCGTTGGTGTGGATCATGTGCCTGAGGTGGTGGACCGGCCTGAGTACGGGCGCGCGTTGGATCACCACCATGGCGACGTCGTCGCCCGGGAGACCGCCGACATGAGCCATGAGGTCCTCGTGGATGTGGTGCAGCAGGGCTTCGGGACCGCTCCCGGTCCACCGGGCGACGCGTTCGGCCAGCGGATAGAAGGACCCGTCGGCGTCTCTGGCCTCGATCACGCCGTCGGTGTAGAGCAGCAGTGTGTCGTCGTCCTCCAAGGTGAACGGGTCGGGTGTGAGGCCGGTCCTGGGCAGCTCGCACATGCCCAGCGGGGGCCCGGGGTGGGGGGCGTACAGGGTGGTCACCTGGTCCCCGCGCAGCAGCAGGGGCGGAGGGTGCCCGCAGTTGATCATCTGGGCCAGGGAGCCCTCGTCGGGAATGTCGAGTATCAGCGCGGTGACGAAGCGCTCCTGCAACTCGTCGACGGCCTCGGCGTGAGGGGTGTGCTCGGACAGATGCCGGCGGATGCTGCCTTCCAGGGCGCTCGGGAGGTCGACCAGATTGCTGCATCGGTGGCCGGCCTCCCGGAAGGCGCCCATCAGAAGGGAGGCCTCGTTGATGGAGGGCAGACCTTTGCCCCGGACGTCACCGATGATCAGTCGGGTGCCGTCCGCGGTGCGCGTCGCCGCGTAGAGGTCGCCGCCGATCTGTGCCTCGTCCTCGGCGGCCAGGTACAGCGAGGCCATCCGCAGCGGGCCCATTCTGTGCGGCAGCGGCCGTAGAACCACCCGCTGTGCAGCTTCGGATACAGACCGCACCCGGGCCAACTGACGCACGCGCCGCTCGCGTTGCCGACAGAAGATCACCACCAGGAGCGAGATGACCGCCAGGGCGGCGATCTGCACCTGGTGATTGGGGGTGAACCCGCCACGCAGGACGGCGATGACGGTCTGGGCGGTCACGGCCAGTGCACCGATGAACGCGGTGAGTCGGGAGCCGGCGAACGACGGGGTGATGGCGGGTGCCACGACCAGCAGGGGCCCGAGATGGATGTGGCGCGGAGCCATGACGTCCACAACCGTGATCACGACGATCAGCGCAAGGGGAATCGTCACCAGCGCGTGGCCCGGTTGCCATGGCCGCCACAGATCCGCAAGGCGCCGCCGCAAACCCATACCTACAGTCTGCTCTCCTGCCGAGGCGAAGCAGTCCGCGGCATGCCCCGGAGCTCGGAGCTCCGGGGCTCGGGGCTCGGGGCTCGGGGCGCAACCTGAGGCAGGGGCTTTGAACCCCGACCATCTCGAGTCTCCTGTCGATTCCGTCCGCCCCCGTTCGTCGGTGGGGTGCAGGAAGCTCGTGAGGTACTGGGAGGCACCACCGTCGGCGCCGCACTCGTCATCTGCGTGTACGCCCTCGCCGAGGCCCGCCCCTCTTCGTACCGCTGCGGTTGCTGCGTTCACCCTCGGTGAGCGGCGGCAACCTGGTGGTGTTCCTGCTCGGCGGCTGCGCCTTCGGGATGTCGTACGCCCTGTCCCGGTACGGCCAGGTCGTGCTCGGCCTCTCGCCGCTGCGTTTCGGCCTCTACAACGTCGTGCTGCGCCGGTCCGGGCCGACGGTGCGGACCGAGCGGAGTCCGGGTGACACGGTGCGTCAAGTGCGTTCTTGATCACCTTCACCCGCCGCGCGCGCAGGGGCCGCGGCGGGTGGTGCTGAACTTGCGGGGCGTCGGCCGGACCCGCCGTCCGGCAACTCCTGGGCCCGGCCGCCGACTCGTATCCAGGCGGCAGAACTCCCACAGGTCGGCCCGCACTTGCGAGGAGGGAGGGCGCAGTGACCTGCAAGGCGATCCCGAGGTCCGCCCGACCGTCAAACGCAGCCTTGCCCGACCCCGGTTCGGGGCGGCGCCGCACATGCCGCTGGGATTCTCGTCCAATCCGGCCACGGACAGGGCGCCTTGGAGGAGTCAACGGCCGCCGATCTCGAGGACGCGGCCTCCCGCATGTGTCTGAGACAGCCGACTCGGCTGTCTGTACAGGAGTTGAAAGACGTCCTGACCATTCCCGGTGCGGACCTGTGCATGGTCGGCACATGGCAGCAGCCGCAAGCAGTGACGCGGGGGAGCTCGGCCTTCTCCGCGTCGTCGGCATACGCGGCCATTTCGGCGTGGTAGGGCGTACCCGTCGCTGGTGACGTCGTGCAGTGTGTGCGGCGCGGGCCTGCGGACGACGGCCTGCCACACTCCCGGATCGGCGTCGGCGTCGGCGTCCAGGCCGCCCTGCTGTCAATTCTGCCGGTATCAACGGATTTGCTCGTTTCGAGATGCCGCATCACGGGTGCGGAGCTAGGGTCTAAAAGTGAGAGCCGCATCCCGGGGCACGCCCCCGGTCGGCGAGGTACCTGCACAGTGAGGACCGCGACCGCAGCGCCGCCCCACGCAATATTGCGCGGCTGACAAGCGGCGTCGGCGGCCGATAGGTGCTTCTCAAAGTCATGCGGCGACGCCTATGACCGCGCCCCGCCCGCTCCGATTGCTGCGGCCGCGGCCATCCATCTCGTGCGGGAGAGTCGCGCGAGACGATGGAAGGAAAGGTATAGCCATGCGATCAACTCGCACGAAGCGTCTCATTGCGCTGTCCGCCAGCACCATCCTGATGGCTGGTGGTGCCGCGATCGGCGCATCGGGCGCGGCCTCGGCGGCCGTCCCGACCAGCTACGACCACAGCTACAGCGACTACTACAACAACAACGGGTGGGACGACGACGACCACGACAACGGGTGGGACGACGACGACCACGACGACGATGACGACAACGGCCACGACGACGATGACGACAACGGCCACGACAACGGGAATGGCCACGACAACGGGAATGGCCACGACAACGGGAATGGCCACGACAACGGGAATGGCCACGGCAACGGGAATGGCCACGGCAACGGAAACGGCCACGGCAACGGCCACTGACAGAAACAGTGGACGCCACCGCTGACAGTGGCAGCCGTATCACCGCGATGCGCGACTCCTCTCCGGGAGTCGCGCATCGCGTTCGCCCTCCCGCACCCGGCCTCAGCAACCTCGCTCGGAGTGCGCCGGTCTCAGCCCCGCCGGAAAGGAACGCCGGCAACAGCAGCGCCGCTGCACCGAGCGCCGATCGTGGGCCGCTCCGGCTCCGAGCCGCACAGCTCGCCGGCCGGCATTCCGGCGCGCGCGATCGGAGCGGAACTGGTCTGCTGGAAGTGCAGGGCTGCGGCCCCAGATCCGGGGAGAGATCCATATGAATACATATCGCGTCGCGCAGGTCGCGGCCCCTGGCGGGCCGTTCGAGATCGTTGAGCGTGAGGTACCGCAGCCGGGTCCGGGCCAGGTACGGGTGGCTGTGGACGCCTGCGGCATCTGTCACAGCGACGCCGCCATGGTCGACGCCGCGTTTCCGGGCATACGGTTTCCTCTGGTTCCCGGGCATGAGATCGCCGGGCGCATCGAAGAGCTCGGTGAGGGCGCGGAAAGCCGCGGCTGGCGCGCCGGTGAGCGGGTGGCGATGGGCTGGTTCGGCGGCAGCTGCGGCCACTGCACGCCCTGTCGGCAGGGCGACTTCATCGTGTGCGTGAATCTGAAGGTTCCCGGATGGGCATACGACGGCGGTTTCGCCGAGGCGGTGATCGCACCGGTGGATGCCCTCGCCCGGATCCCCGACGCGCTGGCGCCCACGGATGCCGGGCCCTTCGCCTGCGCCGGTGTGACCATGTACAACGGACTGCGGCGCAGCTCCGGACAGCCGGGTGACCTGGTCGCTGTACTCGGCCTCGGCGGTCTCGGTCACCTGGGGGTGCAGTACGCCGTAGCGATGGGCTTCGAGACCGTGGCCATCGCCCGCGGAGCTGCCAAAGCCGACTTCGCCAAGCAACTCGGCGCGCACCACTACATCGACAGCACGGCGGACACCCCCGTCGCGGAGGCGTTGCAGTCCCTCGGCGGCGCCAAGGTCGTGCTGGCCACCGCCGGCAGCTCCGACGCGATCACGGCGACCGTCGACGGGTTGTCCCATCGTGGCGAACTGGTGGTCATCGGCGCGAGCTTCGACCCGATGGGCATCAGCCCGGCCCAGCTGATCATGAAAGGCCTGATCGTGCGCGGCCATCCGTCCGGCACCGCGCAGGACGTGCAGGACACCATGGCATTCAGCGCCCTGCACGGGATCCGCCCGATGACCGAGATCATGCCGCTGGACCAGGCCGATGAGGCCTACCAGAAGATGCTCTCCGGCGCCGCACGGTTCCGTATGGTGCTCACACCCCGCTGAAAACACCCCGCTCACGTTCCAGCATCTCGAGGCGAAGCCGATCCATGACCACATCACGGGACCTGATGATCATCGCCATCGACGTGGCGCCCAACCACCCCGTGGAACAAGGCGACCTCTCGCTCGCTCTCGCAGGAGCCGAGGTGCTCGATCTCCTCGATGCCCAGGCCATCACCCTGGACGGCGAGCACATCGTGCCCGGCCACCGGCCGACCGCACCCGACTCCCTGCTGGATCAGGCCGCATCGTCACTGGTCCGCGAAGCGCCGTACGAGACGGTCGGCGACTGGCTGTGGCGCAGAGGTCGCGGTCTGTCCGGGGCGTATCTGGCGGCCCTTGAAGCGGAAGGACAGCTCCGTCGGCAACACCACCGCAGGAACCCCTTCCGGACCAGCAGTGTCGTGCCGGCCGATACACCGGACCACCGTGCGGCGGCACAACACTGGGCCTCGGACGAGCCCACCCTGGCTGCCCTGGCGGCCGCCATCGGGATCCATCGCCGGGCCGGGGAGGACTCTGCCGACTCCCCGAGTGCGCACAACGACGCTGTGGACACCGTGCTGGCCGCCGTGCACGACGCACTGGTGCAACTGGAGGCCATACGGCAACGACGTGCCATCGAGCAGGCCGCGTTCGACAACATCTGGCGCGGCGAATGACGACCCTCGGTTGTTCCTGCCGGGACCGGGACGGATCTGTCAGGGCTCGGCGATGTCCTCGCGGAGGCCGTCGGAGAACTCCCACCAGGCAAGAGGGAGCCAGTCGCCGTTCACGAACCCGTCGACAGTTGCGCCACGGCCGCGGACGGTGACCGTGGTGCCGGGCGGGTACGAGGTGCCGGACAGGCCGAGCACAGGGACGAGCAAGGTTCCGAGCCGCTGTGCCATCACGTGTCCCGACCTCCCTTCACGGGTCTCGGTGCGAAGCGCGATACGCAAAAAACGATGCGCGATGAGTGTTCTTCCGAGATTACCGGCTTGCCCCAGCCCGCGGGCAAGAGAACCATGAGGAGTAGGTCACACAAACGGGGGCGCTCCCGCGGACAATCCGCGTGCACATCACCGGTCAGGAGATGGAAGAGATGAAAGCCGTCGTCTACAAAGGACCTTTCAGCGTCGCGATCGAGGATGTCGACAAGCCGACCATCCAGCAACCGAACGACGTGATCGTAAAGATCACATCCACGGCGATCTGTGGCTCGGACCTGCACATGTACGAGGGACGTACGGCGGCAGAGCCCGGAATCGTGTTCGGCCACGAGAACATGGGAATCATCGAGGAATGCGGCCAGGGCGTCACCTCCCTCAAGGAGGGCGACCGTGTGGTCATGCCCTTCAACGTCGCCTGCGGGTTCTGCAGGAACTGCGTCGAGGGGTACACGGGTTTCTGTGAGACCGTCAACCCCGGTTTCTCGGGCGGGGCTTACGGCTATGTCGCCATGGGCCCGTGGAAGGGCGGTCAGGCGGAATATCTCCGCGTTCCGTTCGCCGACTTCAACTGTCTGAAGCTGCCGCCGGGAAACGAGCACGAGACCGACTTCATTCTGCTCGCCGACATCTTCCCCACCGGCTATCACGGTTGTGAACTCGCCCAGGTGCGCCCGGGCGAGAGCGTCTCGGTGTACGGCGGCGGGCCGGTCGGGCTCATGGCCGCGTACTCGGCGCTGCTCCGCGGCGCGGCGAAGGTCTTCGTCGTCGACCGGATCCCCGAGCGGCTCGACAAGGCTCGGGAGATCGGCGCCGTCCCGATCAACTTCGCGGAGGGCGACCCGGTGCAGCAGATCAAGGACCAGACGGACGGGGCCGGCACCGACAAGGGCGTCGACGCCGTCGGCTACCAGGCGATGTCCAAGGACGTCGACCACGAGGAGCCCGCGACGGTCCTGAACTCGCTCGTCCAGACGGTTCGCCCCACGGGTGCCCTCGGTGTGCCGGGCCTGTACGTGCCGGCCGACCCCGGAGGCCCGGACGAGCAGGCCAAGAAGGGCATGCTCCTCGTGTCCATCGGCAAGCTCTTCGAGAAGGGCCTGCGGATGGGTACGGGCCAGTGCAACGTGAAGCGCTACAACCGGCACCTGCGCGACATGATCATCGAGGGTCGGGCGAAGCCGAGCTTCGTCGTCTCCCACGAGGTGTCGCTGGACCAGGCACCGGAGGCCTACGACAAGTTCGACAAGCGCGTCGAGGGCTACACCAAGGTCGTCCTGCATCCGTAGGGCGCCGTCCGCATGCGCTGGTGAGGACTCGACGAGCTCGTCGGCGACCTTGAAGTCACGGCGTCGGAGACCGCCGGTGCGTGCTTCCGGGCCCTCACCGGGCCATCCCGCCCCCGTCATGCCGTCGGAGCCGGTCAACCATGCGCTCCGGGCACGGCGGGGGCCTGCTGTGCCCTGGGAGGCGTGCAGGACCTGGGTCAGTCGACCGGCCACGTGTGGGCCGGGGCGTTGAGGTGCATGTAGTCGATGTACTGCTGCGTCATCAGCCGCAGGGCCTCGTGGCGGCCGGTGTGGGTGGAGGCGTCGATGTGGTGGAACATCTCCTTCTGCCACACCGCTCCGTTACGGCCGGTGACGCACCGCTGGTCGATGATGCCGAGCAGCGGCTCTCGCCAGGCTTCGTCCATGCCGGAGCGTTCCAGCCCCCGGTGCGCCAGCGGCAGCAGACGCCGCAGGACGAGTTCGGGCACCGGCACCTCGCCCATGCCGGGCCAGTACAGCCGCGCCTCCATGCCGTGCCGCGCCGCCGTGTGCAGGTTCTCCTCGGCGGCCGAGAAGGACATCCGTGACCAGACCGGCCGCTCCTCCTCGACCAGGGCGCGGGTGAGCCCGTAGTAGAAGGCGCCGTTGGCGAGGGTGTCGGCGACGGTCGGGCCGGCGGGCAGTACTCGGTTCTCCACCCTCACATGGGGTTTGTCGTGAGCGACGGCGTAGACCGGACGGTTCCAGCGGTAGATGGTGCCGTTGTGCAGGGTGAGCTCGGCCAGTTCGGGGATGTCGCCGCGGTCCAGCGTCTCCGCGGGGTCCTGCTCGTCGCACAGGGGCAGCAGTGCCGGGAAGTAGCGCAGGTTCTCCTCGAAGAGATCGAAGACGCTGTTGATCCATCGCTCTCCGAACCACACCCTGGGCCGCACTCCCTGCACCTTGATCTCCTGCGGACGGGTGTCGGTGGCCTGCTCGAACAGCGGGATGCGGGTTTCGTGCCACAGTTCCTTGCCGAACAGGAACGGTGAGTTGGCGGCCAGCGCGACCTGGACCCCGGCGATCGCCTGTGCGGCGTTCCAGTAGTCGGCGAACTCCTCCGGGGACACCTGGAGGTGGAACTGGGTGCTGGTGCACGCCGCCTCCGGAGTGATCGTGTCCGCGTAGGTGCGCAGCCGGTCGACACCGTCCACGTCGAGGCGCAGGTCCTCGCCCCGAGCCATGAAGATCTGGTCGTTGAGCAGTCGGTAGCGGGGGTTCTCCGACAGCGCCGCCTCGCCGACGTCCTCAGGCCGCAGTGTGGGAAGGATGCCGACCATGATCAGGTGTGCTCCGACCGACCGGGCGCGTTGCTCCGCGTGGTTCAGCGCGCCGCGGATCTCGGACTCCCAGTCGTCGGGGCCGCCCGCCGTCAGCCGGCGGGGCGGAATGTTGATCTCGAGGTTGAAGCGGCCCAGCTCGGTCGACCAGGCGGGGTCCGCGATCGCCTCGAGCACATCGACGTTGCGCATCGTCGGCTCGGCCTCGTCGTCGACCAGGTTCAGCTCGATCTCCAGTCCCACCTGGGGCCGCCCGGACTCGAACCGTGACTCGCGCAGCATCTGCGCAAACGCGTCGAGGCACTCCTGCATCTTGATCCGGTACCGGCGGCGGTCCTCGCGGGTGAAGACCAACGCCGGGACGTCCCGTCCCATCGGCCCTCCCGGGTTCCCGTCCTCGGACACCTCTCACCTTCCAGCGTCGCACCACCGGGCGACCCTGACCAGGCGGGATGTGGATCACTGCAGCGACGTACTGCTCGTGCCAGGTGCTGCCCGGGCCTCCCTCCGACCGGTGATTGTCCACCGCCGGAGCGGGCACCCGTGCGCACTGTGGGGATACGGCGGCGCGTTCTGATTGTCGGGTGGAGCAGCTTCCGGGACGGGGAGGCGACCGCCGGGGACGTGTTGGCCCTGCGCCGGGTGGAGGAGGTACTTGTGCGGGCGGGGCTTGCGTACGACGTGGTCTGGAGCCCGGTTTTCCGGCCGGAGGCGCTGCACCTGGAGCAGGTGCGGCCCGGGGAGTACTCCCACCTGGTGTTCGTCTGCGGACCGCTGCACGGGCCGCAGATCGAGGCGTTGCACCGGCGTTTCGCACACTGTGTGCGGGTCGCGGTCGGGACATCCGTCATCGATCCCGCCAGTGCGGCCGTCACCGGGTTCCACCAGGTGCTGGCGCGCGACGCCCCGGGAGCCGAGCCGGTGGTGGATCTGTCGGCCGGGGCGCCCGCCGACCCGGCCCGGCCGGTCGTCGGGGTGATCCTCACGCACGGCCAGCACGAGTACGGGCCGCAGCGGCGGCACGCCGAGGTCGCTGCCGTGGTGACCCGCTGGCTGACCGGCAAGGACTGTGCGCGCCTGGAGCTGGAGACCCGCCTCGACACGCACGACTGGCGGCTGTGCGCGACACCGGCCCAGCTGTCGTCCGTCCTCGCCCGGCTGGACGTGGTCGTCACGGACCGGCTGCACGGGCTGGTTCTGTCACTGCGGGCGGGTAAGCCCGCGCTCGTGGTCGACCCGGTCGCGGGCGGGGCGAAGGTGACCGCGCAGGCGCGGGCCTGCGGCTGGCCCGCGCTGCTCGCGGCCGAACGGCTCGACGCAGCAGGGCTGGACCGCTGGTGGGAGTGGTGTCTGACCGCGGGGCGCGGGACCGCCCGGCGGATCCAGCAGCAGCTCCGGCAGGGCGACGTCGTACGGGACGGCACGGACGAGCTGCTTCAGGCCCTGGGGCCCTGCTCCGTCGGGTAGTTGGCCCCGCGGCTCCGCCCTGGCCGTCATCCGGCGACCGTGTAGGAACGCGCTCCCGTTCCGGCGAGACCGCCGCTGTCGACGATCAGGTACTCCGGGCGAATGGGTCGCCCGTCGAGCCAGCTCTCCAGGATCTCCCGGGTGCCGGCGGCATAGCGAGCCTGCGCGGAGAGGGTCGTACCGGACACGTGCGGTGTCATCGCCTCGTACGGCATCGTGCGCCAGGGATGGTCGGGTGGTGGCGGCTGCGGATACCAGACGTCACCGGCGTACCCGGCCAGCTGACCACTGTTCAGGGCCCGCACCACGGCCTCGCGGTTGACGATCAGCGCACGTGCCGTGTTGACGATGTACGAACCCCGCTTCATGGCCCCGATCAGTTCGTCGTCGAAGAGGTTCTGCGTCTGCGGGTGCAGGGGGGTGTGGATCGACAGCACGTCGACCGCGGGGGCCAGCGACCGGGCGTCGGGATGCCAGGTCAGCTCCAGCTCCTGCTCGATCTCCTGGGGCAGCCGGTGCACATCGCAGTAGTGCAGCGTGACGTCGAACGGCTTGAGGCGGCGCAGCACCGCCAGGCCGATACGGCCGGAGCCGAGGACGCCGACGTCCATTCCTTCGAGGTCGTAGGCGCGCGAGACGCTGTCGGCGATGTTCCAGCCTTTCTTGGTGGTCACCCACTCGTGGGCGGGCAGGTAGTTGTGCACCAGGGTGAGGATCTGCATGACGGCGTGCTCGGACACGCTGATGCTGTTGCTGTAGGTCACCTCCGCCACGGTCAGGCCGTGGGCGATCGCACTCGGCAGGTCGACGTGGTCCGACCCGATCCCCGCGGTGATCGCCAGCTTGAGCTGGGGAGCGGCGGCGATTCGCTCGGGGGTCAGATAGGCGGGCCAGAAGGGCTGCGAGATCACCACGTCGGCGTCGGGCAACTCGCGGTCCAGCGTGGAGTCCGCGCCCTCCTTGTCGGACGTGACGACGAACGTGTGGCCCCGCTCCTCCAGGAAGCGGCGCAGTCCCAGTTCGCCCGAGACACAGCCGAGAAGCTGTCCCGGGGTGAAATCGATGGCTTGCGGGGTGGGCGCGGTCTGACCTCCCGGGTAACCGGTGATGGCGGGAATCTCGTCGCGGGCGTAGTCGGGTGGATAACCGCCCACCGGATCCGGATAGAGCACCGCAATAATCTTTGCCATGGCCGTCCTCCATCGGTGGGGCCATTGCTGCGGTAAACCGGTCGGGCATGTAAACCGGTCGGCACCGACGATCTTGAATTTTAGTCGAGTGGGAGTAGGCGCTGCAAACCCCGCGGGCAGTGGCCTGCTGAGCTGATGCGGAGCGGCAACGCCGTTGACCTGCCGTGCATCAGCTCTTGGTGAGGTAGTCGATGCGTCCGTCCTCCCACTGCGCCACGAGGGTGGGGCCTTGTCCGGCAATCCCTGCCTCCGCGGCCTCTGTCACGAACACCTCGGCCCGGTACACCCTCTCCTCCTGTGCGGGCCCGACTTTGAGGTCATTGGTGTTGAGGCAGTCGAGCACGAGTTTCAGCTTCTTCTTCCCGGTGAGGCTTCCGTCGCAGATGTCGCCGTCCCGCCCGGCCGGGCTGCCGAGGCTGACGAGTTCCCCCTTGTCGTCCACGGTGAGCGTGTAGAAGGAATTCTGGCTGGCGATCGTGTGATTGAACCAAGTCCCCTTCAGCACGACCTCAGGGCTCCTGGACGGCTGAGAACCCGACGCGCTCGGCGTCCCGGTCCGAGCCGGCGACGCCGTGCTGCTCTCGTCGGCCGGGGCCCCGTCCAGCCTGTCTCCTCCTTCCGTACAGCCCACCGCCATGACCGCGCCGGCCAGCACAAGGGCAGCCACGCCGCCACGCCGCTTACGGGTTCGGTTGTCCATGGCACCTCTCGATCGCTCTCACCCGGGATGGGGCTGTCCACCGGACTCCAACGACCGGCCCGATCCACCGGACACGTCCTGACGGATCAAGCCGCGGCTGCGGCGCGCCGTCGCATCAGGCGGGGGCGCAGGCCGAGCAGGAGCGCGGCGACGGCGGCCCACAGGGCGAGCGTGATCGCAGGGCCTGTTGCGTGCGCGCCGTTGAAGTAGCTCAGGTCGGTGATGGCGCGGACGGCGGCGCCCGGTGGCAGCAGGGCGGAGACGGCTCGGGCCGCGGCGGGCAGGAGGTCGGCGCCGATGACGGCACCGCTGGTGGCGTTGCCGAGAGTGAGGAGCAGCAGGGTGGCGACGGGGACTCCGATGGGGCCGAGATACGTGCCGAGGAGTTTGGTCGTGAAGGCGGCGGCGGCTGCCAGGAGCGTGAGGGTGAGGATCAGCGGAACGACCGGGGCCGGGACTGCTCCCAGCACAGGTCCGGCGACGATCGCGGCGACCGTGCCGATGGCCACAGAGGCGCCGGCCAGCAGCCGGAACCGGTGGCGCAGGTTCAGGTGCCCGGCCAGTCCGAGGGCGTTCGAGCCGAGGACGAAGCCGGCCAGGGTCACGCCGAAGGCCACATAGAAGCCGGCCAGTCCCCGGGCGTCGAAGTGGGTCAGGGGAACGACGTCCTCGGTGGTGAGGTGCTTGCCCGCGCCGTGGGCGTAGGCGCCGACGAGGGTCTTCACCGCCGATGTGGTGGACGGGCCGTCGGCTCCCGCGATCTCCAGGCGCAGTCCGTCCGGGCCGTCGGTGCTGAGGGTGGCGACGACGTCGTGGCGCTCCAGCGCGTCGCGGGCGGCCCCGGTGTCGGCAGCCGGGTGGATGTCGACGCTGTCGCCGAGGGCCTGGTGTATCTCGCCCGGCAGGTCCGGTGCGGTGACGGCGATGGGGACCTGATGGGGCTGGGGGTCGCGCTGCAGACCGACGTAGCAGCCGAGGAAGGCCGCCACGACGACGAGGGCGATCAGTGTCGGTTGGAGCCAGGACCTCACCGGCGGCCGGCGGCGAGCGGCGTTGTGGGGCTTGGGCGAGGGCTCAGTCGCTGCCGAGAGTGTGTGGTCGCGCTCGGGAGCGGACGCTGCGGGGGTTTCCATGAAGGGGCTTTCTGACGGAGGGCGCGGGGTGCGCGGGAGGTGGGACGAGGGGTGCGCGCGCCGCGACTACAGTTACGAGCATATGCTCGTATTTATGGGAGGGCAAGGAGTTACGAGCATAAGCTCGTATCATGGTGGGGAAGGCTCTGGAGGAGATCATGACCGCTACGCCGACGAACCCCGCCGACGCGTGCAACAACCTGGCACTGCGCAAGGCGGCCCGGTACCTCGGCGCGACCTACGACAAGGCGCTGGCCCCGGTCGGTCTTCGGGCCACGCAGTTCAGCATCCTGCAGAAGCTCAGCGCGCACGGGGACGTGACGATCAGCAGCCTTGCCGAAATGATCGCCATGGATCGCACGACGCTGGCGACGAACCTCAAGCCGCTCGCCCGCGAGGGGCTGGTGACCGTGGAGCCGTCGGCAGCCGACCGCCGCGCACGGATCGTCACCGTCACGCCGGACGGCCTTTCCCGGCTGAAGGCGGCGCTGCCGCTGTGGAAAGCCGTGCAGGCCCAGTTCGAGGAGGAGTTCGGCGCCGACGAGGCAGCCCGGCTGCGTGCATCCCTGAAAGCCGTTCTCGACACCGGCTTCAAGCCCTGGGCCGAGTGAGACACGGCTGCAGGAGGTGCCGGCCGGCAGCAACAGGAGCAGCAACGCGCCGGGTGGGACTGGGAGTTGGGTCTGGCGGGAGGGTGCGGGACGAGGTGGGTCGTCGGCGGTGTGGGGCGGTCCGGTGCGGCGTAGGATCTGGCCCGTGACCAGCACACCCGCCTCGACGCAGCATCTGCGCGACCTCGCGCGGCTGCGTCGCGTTCGTGACCGGATCGATCGGGAGTATGCGCAGCCGCTGGACGTCGAGGCGCTCGCCCGCGGCGTGCACATGTCGGCCGGCCATCTCAGCCGCGAGTTCCGGCGCGCCTATGGCGAGTCGCCGTACAGCTACCTCATGACGCGGCGCATCGAGCGCGCGATGGCGCTGCTGCGCCGTGGCGATCTCAGTGTCACCGAGGTCTGTTTCGCGGTCGGCTGCTCGTCGCTGGGCACCTTCAGCACGCGCTTCACCGAGCTGGTCGGCGTACCGCCCAGCGTCTACCGGCGCGAGGCGGCGCGCGCGACGGCGGGGATGCCGTCGTGCGTGGCGAAACAGGTGACCAGACCGATCAGGAATCGAGAAGCACCGACCCCGAGCCGTGGCTAGCGTGGCTGCCATGGACATCACCATTCACGCGAGCTTCCTTCCGCACGACGACCCGGACGCCTCCCTTGCCTTCTACCGCGACACGCTCGGCTTCGAGGTCCGCAGCGACGTCGGACAGGGCAAGATGCGCTGGATCACGGTCGGCCCCGCCGGCCAGCCCGACACGTCCATCCTCCTGGCGCCGCCGGCCGCCGACCCCGGCATCACCGACGACGAGCGCCGCACCATCGCCGAGATGATGGCCAAGGGCACCTACGGCTGGATCCTGCTGGCCACCCGTGACCTCGACGGCACCTTCGAGCGGGTGCAGGCCGGCGACGCCGAGGTCGTCCAGGAGCCGACCAAGCAGCCGTACGGTGTCCGCGACTGCGCCTTCCGGGATCCCGCGGGCAATCTGATCCGCATCCAGGAGAAGAGCTGAGCCGTCCGGCGATCGCAGCCCGGAACCGACCCCGCGTATCGACTCCCCCCGGCACAACCTTCGGCAAGGAGATCCGGGGGGCGGACACGTCGGCGTAGGGTGCGCGGTGTTTCGCTGTTCCTCGTGTAGGCGACCCCGCGTGAGAGATGGAGACGAAGACAAGCATGGCCAAGACGACGGACGCGCAGTCGCCTGTGCTGCACGCTGCCGACAGCCACGATCTGATCCGCGTGCACGGCGCGCGCGAGAACAACCTCAAGGACGTCAGCATCGAGATCCCGAAGCGCCGGCTGACGGTGTTCACCGGCGTGTCCGGCTCGGGCAAGAGCTCGCTGGTGTTCGACACGATCGCCGCGGAGTCGCAGCGGCTGATCAACGAAACCTACAGCGCTTTCGTGCAGGGCTTCATGCCGAACCTGGCCCGGCCCGAGGTCGACGTGCTGGACGGGCTGACGACCGCGATCATCGTCGACCAGCAGCGGATGGGTGCCGACCCCCGCTCCACGGTCGGCACCGCCACCGACGCCAACGCGATGCTGCGCATCCTCTTCAGCCGGCTCGGCGAGCCGCACATCGGCCCGCCCGGCGCGTACTCCTTCAACACCGCCTCGGTCCGGGCGAGCGGGGCGATCACGGTCGAGCGCGGCACCAAGACCAAGGCCGAGAAGGCGACTTTCGAACGCACCGGCGGCATGTGCACGCGCTGCGAGGGCCGGGGCACCGTCTCCGACATCGACCTCACCCAGCTCTACGACGACTCCAAGTCGCTGTCCGAGGGCGCGTTCACCATCCCCGGCTGGAAGTCGGACAGCCAGTGGACCGTGCAGCTCTACGCCCAGTCCGGCTTCGTCGACCCGGAAAAGCCGATCCGCGAGTACACCACGAAGGAGACGCAGGCCTTCCTCTACGGCGAGCCGGTCAAGATCAAGGTGAACGGCATCAACCTCACCTACGAGGGCCTGATCCCGAAGATCCAGAAGTCGTTCCTGTCCAAGGACAAGGAATCGATGCAGCCGCACATCCGGGCGTTCGTGGAGCGGGCGGTCACCTTCACCACCTGCCCCGAGTGCGACGGCACCCGGCTCAGCGCAGGGGCCCGGTCGTCGAAGATCAAGGGGATCTCCATCGCCGACGCCTGCGCGATGGAGATCCGCGACCTCGCCGAGTGGGTCCGCGGCCTCGAGGAGCCGTCGGTGGCGCCGCTGCTCACCGCGCTGCAGCAGACCCTCGACTCGTTCGTGGAGATCGGCCTCGGCTATCTCGCGCTCGACCGGCCGTCGGGCACGCTGTCGGGCGGTGAGGCGCAGCGCGTCAAGATGATCCGCCACCTCGGTTCCTCACTCACCGACGTCACCTACGTCTTCGACGAGCCCACCATCGGCCTGCACCCCCATGACATCCAGCGGATGAACAACCTGCTGCTGCGGCTGCGGGACAAGGGCAACACGGTGCTCGTCGTGGAGCACAAGCCGGAGGCGATCGCGATCGCCGACCACGTCGTCGACCTCGGCCCCGGTGCCGGTACGGCGGGCGGCACCGTCTGCTTCGAGGGCACCCTCGAGGGGCTGCGGGCCTCCGACACCGTCACCGGCCGCCATCTCGACGACCGGGCCGCCCTCAAGGAGTCGGTGCGCAAGCCCACCGGCGCGCTGGAGATCTGCGGCGCGACGGCGAACAACCTGCGGGGCGTCGACGTCGACATCCCGCTCGGGGTGCTGACCGTCGTCACCGGCGTCGCCGGCTCCGGCAAGAGCTCGCTCGTGCACGGTTCGATTCCCGCCGCCGAGGGTGTGGTGGCGGTCGACCAGGCCCCGATCCGCGGCTCCCGGCGCAGCAACCCGGCGACGTACACCGGACTGCTCGACCCGATCCGCAAGGCGTTCGCGAAGGCCAACGGCGTGAAGCCGGCGCTGTTCAGCGCCAACTCCGAGGGTGCCTGCCCGACCTGCAACGGCGCCGGCGTCGTCTACGTCGACCTGGGTATGATGGCCGGCGTCGACACGCCCTGCGAGGACTGCGAGGGCAAGCGGTTCCAGGCATCGGTGCTGGAGTACCACCTCGGCGGCCGCGACATCAGCGAGGTGCTCGCGATGTCGGTGACCGAGGCCGAGGAGTTCTTCGGCTCCGGCGAGGCGCACACGCCGGCCGCGCACAAGATCCTCGACCGGCTCGCCGACGTCGGACTCGGCTACCTCACCCTCGGTCAGCCCCTCACCACGCTGTCCGGCGGCGAGCGGCAGCGGCTGAAGCTGGCCACGCACATGGGGGACAAGGGCGGCATCTACGTCCTCGACGAGCCGACCACCGGCCTCCACCTCGCCGACGTCGAGCAGCTGCTCGGCCTGCTCGACCGGCTCGTCGACTCCGGCAAGTCGGTCATCGTCATCGAGCACCACCAGGCGGTCATGGCGCACGCCGACTGGATCATCGACCTCGGCCCCGGCGCCGGCCACGACGGCGGCAGCATCGTCTTCGAGGGCACCCCCGCCGACCTCGTCACCACCCGCTCCACCCTCACCGGCGAGCACCTGGCGGCCTATGTCGGCATGTGAGGCGGGGCCCTTGCGGACACTGTGAGAGGACGGTCCTCCGGCCGGCGTACTGCAGCCGGCCGGAGGCGCCGAACCGGCCCGTCGCCAGATGCTCGCCTACTACGCGTTCACCGGCGCGCATCTCGTGATGATCGTCGGCGTCATCCTGGTCGCGGCGGGGATCACCGACGCCATTCACCACTTCGACGGTCATGCACACCGGTGGTGGCCGGGCTGCGGCACAGCGGTGTTCCTTCTGGGCCTCGCGGCCTGTGGAAGGGCCTGCCTCCTCGACGCACTCACCCCCTTGTGATTCACTGTTCAACTAATGAAGTGGTGCTACGAGGAGGTCGCACCGTGCGGGAGCTTGGACTGGTCGATACGGTGGGGATCCTGCGTCGGCCCGGCGTACGGTCCCGGTACAGCAGCGCGGGGCTCGGATGGGAGCACCTCTACGTCTCCTCCCAGCAGGAACAGTCCTACCGGGCGACGTTCGCTCCCGCCCCCACCCATCTGCTGATCCTTCATCTCAGCGGGCCCGTCA
This sequence comes from Streptomyces sp. NPDC059866, assembly GCF_042731325.1. NCBI lineage: Bacteria > Bacillati > Actinomycetota > Actinomycetes > Kitasatosporales > Streptomycetaceae > Streptomyces > Streptomyces sp. NPDC059866. Next base: position 125,655 of record NZ_JBHWJT010000018.1, read on the forward strand.
CCGTACGGCGTGGTCAGGGCAGCACGGCGCGGTCACGGGCGATCCCGGCCGGTGGCCTGTTCCTGCAGCCGGCCGGCCGGGAACTGAGCGTGGAGCTCGGAGGCGGTCTCGACACGGTGCACGCCTATCTGACGGACCAGGCGCTGCGCGAGGCCAACGAGGGGCAACCGGTCGAGCTGTCCGAACAACTGGGTGTCACGGATCCGCTCGCCGAACAGCTCATGATCGCGCTGGACGGTGTCGTGCGCCGCTGGGAGCCGTCGGCCCGTACGTACGTGGACCATCTGACGGGCATGCTCGCCGCGCAGCTCGCCCGGCGGCACGCCTCCCGTCCCGCCGGGCCGTCGCCCGCCCGCTCCGGGCTCTCCGACCGGCAGCTCGCCGCCGTACGGGACCTCATGCGGGAGCGGCTCGCCGAACCTCTGCCGATCACGGACCTGGCCGCAGCGGCCTCGCTCAGTTCCAGTCAGTTCACGCGCCAGTTCCGCGCGAGCACGGGGCAGTCGCCGCACCAGTACCTGCTGGGGCTGCGTCTGGAGCACGCATGCCGGCTGCTGCGTACCGGGTCCGCGCCGATCGGGCAGGTGGCGATCGAGTGCGGGTTCTCCCACCAGGAGCACCTGACCAGGGTGATGCGCGCCCGCCTGGACACCACACCGGCCGTCGTGCGCCGCGAGGGATGACAGGGGCGGCAAGCGCGACTTCTCCGGGTCGGCGTTCCTGGACCAGCTCCAGCGCTTGTCCCCCCGCCCCGGTACAGAGCGCCGCGAGTCCCTGGCCCGCGCCGGCCGCAGCCGGTGGTGGGTGACGGCGCCCGTGATGCGCGCACCGGAGGCGCCCAGCACCTCCGGCACACCGCTCAGTCCGAAGCCGCGCCGACAGCGAAGCACTGACTGTCCGTCACCTCGGCCAACGCCTCTGCGGCTGCGGCCACTTGCTTGTCCGTGCTCACCGCCCCAGGACCCGGCGCAGGGCGGTGAGCAGTGCGTCGTGCGCCGCCTGCGCGGTCTCGGGAGCGGTGGAGCGGCGCCAGGCCACGTAGCCGTCCGGGCGCACCAGCAGGACGCCGTCCTCGGCGATCTCGCTCACCCTGCTCCATTCGCCATAGGTGTCACGGGAGTTGTCGTCGCCGATGCGCACGGACCGCAGCGGTACGCCGAGTTCGTCGCGGCATGCGTCCGCTGCCGTGTCCCAGACCCCGCCCGACAGTCCGGTCAGCACGGTGAACTCGCCCTTGCCGACGACGTCGAGCGTGGAGATCCGCTCGCCGCTGCCGTCCACGAGCCACGCGTGCGGAAGTTTGGCGCCCGGCCGGGTCGTCGGCCGGGCCACCAACTCCGGGTCCTCCTCCCAGACCTCGGCAGGACAGTCGTCCGGAAGGACCGCCCCGGAGACGTAGCGCTGGTTCATCTCGACACCGTGCGCGTTGAACTCGTAGTTCTTGAGCTGGACGGCCTCCTCCAGCAGGCGGCGCTGCTTGGCGCCCTCGGTGGTACCGGCCCGCAGCGCGGCGAGCCCGTCGGCGATGGTCTGCTCGTCGCTGTCGGCGCCTACGCCGAGCGTTTCGAAGATGGGCCCGAACTGGTCACGGCTGAGGTTGGCGCGCTCGACGATCTGCCGTCCCACCGGGGCGCGTTCGGCCGTGTAACTGTCCAGCAGCGCCGGTCCGGCCTCGCCGCGGATCACCATGGCGAGCTTCCAGGCCAGGTTGTAGGCGTCCTGGACGGAGGTGTTGGAGCCGAGACCGTTGGACGGCGGGTGGCGGTGAACGGCGTCGCCCATGCAGTAGACCCGCCCGGACGAGTAGGCGGAGGCGTAGGTGTGGTTGACGGTCCACAGGGAGGTGGACGTGATCTCCACCGGCAGGTCCGGGGCGCCGACGAGGTCGCGTACGATCCTGCGCGCCTCCTCCTCGTCGACCGCGGGCGGCGGCTGCTCGATGTCGTAGCCCCACACCAGCAGCCACTCGTTCCACGGCCGGACCATGCGGACCAGACCCATGCCGATACCGCCGGTTGCCGCGCCGGGCCGCAGCACCCAGTACAGGACGCTGGGACGGTGGGCGCAGTACTGGGCGAGGTCGGCCTTGAAGACGATGTTCATGCTGCCGGCCTTGCCCATGCGTCCGTCCATCGGCAGGCCGATCTGCTCGGCGACGGTGCTGCGTCCGCCGTCGGCGCCGATCAGATAGCGGGCCCGTACGGTGAACTCGTCGCCGCGGACCCGGTCGCGCAGCCGGGCCGTGACGCCGTCCTCGTCCTGTGTGAGGCTCAGGAACTCGGTGTCGAAGCGGACTTTGGCGCCGCGCGCCGCCGCGTTGGTGGTGAGGATCGGCTCCAGGTAGGTCTGCGGCAGGTCGATCATCTGGCAGGGGCTGGTGGACGTGTACTCGGTCAGGGAGCGCGGTCCTGTGCCCCAGGTGCGGATCCGTGCTATCTCCTCGCCCGCGAGCGCGGTACACAGCACCGTGTCTCCCATGAGGTGGGACGGGCTGCCCTGCGCCAGCGCCTCGGCCTCGACGCCGAGGTCGCGCAGCACCTCCATGGTGCGCTGGTTGGTGATGTGCGCTCTGGGGGTGTTGGCGAGCCAGCCGTATTTGGTGACCTGGAGAGTACGGATGCCGTAGGTCGCCAGCAGCAGGGCAGCTGCTCCGCCGGCCGGACCGCTGCCGACGACGAGGACGTCGGTGTCGTAGGAATGCGTACGGGGCATGGTGGGCTGCTCCTCGGTCAGTCGGCCAGGCGGGCGATGCGGAAGGTGTGGTCCAGGCGGCGCCACTCCCCGTCGACGGTGCGGCCGTCGGGGGCGGGCCCGGCCTGCGGGGCGAAGTCGACGATGAGCTGGTCCTTGACGCCGAAGACCGTGTCGCTGTCGAGGAAGGCGCCGCCCGCCACGAACAGCTGCGTGATGAGACGGCGGTGACCTGGCGCGTCGATCATGAAGTGGAGGTGCGGTGCGCGGTAGGGGTGGCGGCCGACCGCGGTGAGCATCTGTCCCACGGGGCCGTCGTCGGGGACGGGGTACTCCGAGGGCAGGATCGACCAGAACGTGAGCCGCCCCTCGGAGTCGGTGCGCAGCCGCGCCCGCAGGACGGGGCCGTCCAGATCGGGGAGCTGGAGGTCGTAGAAGCCGTCCTCGTTGGACTGCCAGACGTCGACGACCGCGTCCTTCACGGGCTCACCGGCCGTGTCGGTGATCGTCACGTCCACCCACAGCGGGGTGCCGGGCAGGCCGCCGGAGATGTCGCTGCCATGCGCGGCCTCGGGCGGGCCGTCCACGTAGAAGGGGCCGAGGACGGCGGACGGGGTGGTGTCGGGGCTGCGGGAGTTGGTCAGCAGATCCACGGCACTGGAGACGCCCAGGACATCCGAGAGCAGCACGAACTCCTGCCGGGTCGGGCCGCTCAGTTGTCCGGTACGGGTGAGGAAGTCGATCGCGTAGCTCCACTCCGCGTCGGTGACGTCCTGCTCGGCCACGAAGGAGTGCAGGTGCCGTACGAGGCCGGTGAGCAGGGTGCGGACGCGGCCGTCGGACGCCTGCGCGAAGCTCGCCACGACCTGCGCGGTGAGCTCGGCCAGCGTGGACTCGGTGGTGGGGGGGCCCTCGGGGCGGCGCCCGTGCCAGGCGTCGGCCAGCAGGCCCTCGATGCCCTCGGCGGTCAGCTCCCGCGGGTTCGGGTACGGCGTCGCCACGGCCAGCTCGGCCGCGCGGGCCAGACCGGACTCCGGCATGCCCAGATCGCGCAGCGAGGTCGGCCCGCCCAGCGAGGCGATCAGGTCGTACACGCCGCTCGCGGCGTCGGGCACGTCCAGTGCCCGGGCGATGCGGCGCATCGCGTCCGGAGCCGCGGACGCGTTGTAGGCCATGGCGTGCGGCAGGATCACGGTGTGCGTCTCGGCGTGCGGCAGGTCGAAGCTGCCGCCCAGGGTGTGGCACAGCTTGTGGTGCAGGCCCATGCCGACCGTGGCCAGGCACGTCCCGGCGAGCCAGGCGGCCTGCAGCAGGTCGGCCCGCGCCGCCCGGTCGGCCGGGTCGGCGGCCAGACGGGGCAGCGCCCGCGCGATGCGGGAGATCGCGTCGAGGGCCTGGCCGTCGGTGACCGGATCGGCGTCCGCGGAGTACAGCGCCTCCACGGCATGTGCCATCGCGTTCACACCGCTGGTGACCGACATGGGCAGCGGCAGGGAAAGCGTGAAGTCGACGTCGTAGACGACGGTCTCGGGCAGGATCGCTGCCGACGACTGAGTGACCTTGCGCCCGTCGCGCGTCTCCCCGAGGACGGGGGTCACCTCGGAGCCGGCGTACGTGGTCGGCACAACCACCTGGGGCAGGTCCGTGCGCAGGGCCAGCGCCTTCGACAGACCCGTCGTCGAACCGCCGCCCACGGACACGAGGCAGTCGGCGTCCGCCTCCCGCAGTACGGCGAGGGCCCGTTCCGTCACCTCCACCGGCGTGTGCATGACGGCGCCGTCGAACTCCGCGGCCACCAGGCCGCCCAGTGCGTCCCGGACCCGCGCGGACGCCTCCGCGAGCGGAGAGCTGGACAGCAGCAGCACCCGGGAGCCACCCAGCCGCCTCACCTCCTCGGCGAGCCGGCCGACGGTACCGGAACCGAAGACCACCCGTGCGGGATGGGATGTGTGCACGAACGTCCGCATGGAGCATCGCCTCCGCGTGTCGGTAGGGCTGCGGTTGTGTCTGGCCACCGAGTCTGCGGGTTACGTGCGGGTGAACTCCTGCACGATCGATGCATTCCGCTGCACGAATGACGCGTCGGGGCCAGGCGGCTGCCGCTCCAGGGAGGGCCGCCCCGAACCCCGATCCGCTCTGCCGGACGGCTGTCAGCCCGCCCGGCACGTCCATCAGAGCTCTACGACGATGGATCCAATCGCTTCCCGCGAGGCAGGACGGGTGTAGCCGTCCTCGAAGTCGTCCAGGGCGAACCGGCTGTCGATCACCGGCCGCAGCCGGCCTCCGGCGGCCGGCTTGCCGACCTCCTTGAGGGCTGGGGTGACGTTCTCGTCGCTGTCGGCGTGCAGCCCGTGACCGGCGATGTGCCGGTCGGCGGCGATGAGATCCATCAGGTCGAGCACCGGCTGCCTGCCACCGGTGAATCCCAGCGAGACGAGCATGCCGTGGCGGCGGGCGTTGCGGAGCAGTTCGCCGAAGCGCGCACCGCCGACCGGGTCCAGGTCCAGATCGACGCCTTGGCCGTCGGTGAGGCCGACGGCCTTGTCGATGTCCTGCGAGGGCAGGTCGATCGCCGCCGTCGCCCCGGCCCCGATCGCTCGGCGTGCCTTGTGCGCGGAGGAGACCACGGCGATCGGCCGTGCGCCGAGCGCCTTGCTCGTCTGCACCACGGCGTGTCCGACTCCTCCGGTGACCCCGCAGACGAGAGCGGACTGTCCCGGTTGCACCTGCACGACCCGGGTCAGGGACAGGTACGTGGTCAGGTAGTTGACCGTCAGCGCCGAGCCCTCCGCCCAGTCGAGACTGTCGGGCAGCTCCAGGAGGCGTTCGTCGTTGACGACGACCACCATGGCCGGGAGCCTGAACTACCCGGAAGCCGCCCGCCTCGTGGAGCGCCGCCGCGACCCGAGATCCCAAGTCGACCGCCACGGGGCGTACGAAGACGGAATCCCCGGTGGCCTGCGGCCACACCCGGGTGCGCCCGAGTCGTCCGATCGCCTCCTGGTAGAGCCGTTCGGCCTTCGCGCCCTGCCGGGCGGAGCGCGCGAATGGGCCCTCGGTCCCTGGGCCCGGTCGTGGTCCTCACCAGTGGTTACGGTGGCCGGGCGGTCCGTCGCCCGGTCACCGGGCCGACTTCGAGCGTCTACGCTTCCTCGCTCATTCCCAGGGCGTTGCTGAGCATGGCGATGGCCTGGGCGACGGCCGCGCGTGTGGCATGGGTGTCGCTGAGCGGGTTGAGCATCATGAAGTCGTGCGTGATCCCGTCGTAGCGGACCGTGGTCACGCCGACTCCCGCGGCGCGGAGCTTGGCCGCATAGGCCTCGCCCTCGTCGCGCAGGACATCGGCCTCGTCGACGATGACGAAGGCCGGCGGCAGCCCGGAGAGCTGGTCGAGATCCGCCTTCAGCGGAGAGGCGGTGATCTCGCTGCGCTGCGCACGGTCGGGCACATAGGCGTCCCAGAACCACTCCATGGCCTTGGCCGTGAGGAAGTAGCCGGTGGCGAAGTCGGAGTACGACTTGGTGTCCATGTCGGCGTTGGTGACCGGGTAGTACATGGACTGCTGGACGAAGCGGACGTCGCCGCGTTCCTTGGCCATCAGTGCCAGTGCGGCGGTCATGTTGCCGCCGACCGAATCGCCCGCAACCGCCATACGGTCCGGGTCCAGGCCGTGAGCGGCCCCTTCTCGCATGACCCACTGCGCGGCGGCGTAGCCCTGCTCGATCGCCACCGGGTAGTGCGCCTCCGGCGAGCGGTCGTACTCGACGAACACGACAGCCGCTCGCACCCCGTCCGCCAGCTCGCGCACCAGCCGGTCGTGGGTGTCGGCGTTGCCGAGGATCCAGCCTCCGCCGTGCATGTAGAGCACGACCGGGAGGGGAGACGCGGCGTTCTGCGGGCGGACGATACGGACGCGGACGTCACCGACCTCGGCGGGAACGGTGATCCACTCCGAGTCGACGGGGAGCTTCTCGATCGGCTCCGCCTGGATGTCGTCGAGCACCTTGCGGGCCTTCTCCGGACCGATCTCGTACAGGAACGGCGGTTGCGAGGTGGCGTCGACGATCTGCTGCGAGGCGGGTTCCAGAACGAGGGTGCCGCCGGACTGGACGGTCATGACGATCTCCTTGCGATCTCGGGATGGCTGCTGACCGGGAAGGACGCCGAGGATGCGTGCCCGGCTGGCCCCGGTACGCGAGTGCCTCGGACGGCTTCGGATGAACAGGCACGGCAGCGGTAAGCGCGATATCACAACAGCGTCTCCCGCCCCGGTGGTGATCGCATCCGTCAGGCCCCTGCAGCGGTCCACGCGGCATGTGCCCTCGTCAGCGGGAGACGGCCGCCGATATCGCGTGCAAGCGGAGCGCCGGCTGAAACTCCAGGGCGCGCCCCTACCGCCGGGGCCGCTGCCCGGCCAAAGGGCGCCTCATGGAGCTCCATCGGCCGGGTTCTGGGAACGACACGGCAGGCTGCGTATCAGCGCTTCGCCCGCCACTCCCCGCCGAACTCGGCTCCCACCCGTACGACTGAGTCAATCGTAGCTGTCGCGGCTGGGACGGTCCCTGCCGTCCCTGCTACCGGGTCCAGCCGGACGGGATCGGCCGCCCGCGCCGGAGGCGGTCAGGGGCGGCGGCGGGTGCCGGGCACGCCGGTGACGCGCCACTCCGCTCCATTGGGGCGTCCTTCCGGGCACGGCCACCCTGTGGGCCGCTTCGACCAGGCCGGCGGCGCCGGCGATGCCGCGTTCCAATGAAGCCGACCTTCTTGATCGTCACCTTCGTTGCGATGTTCTTTCGTCGGTACGGGTGAGAAACGAGGGCTGGAGACTTCCGCGCGCTCAGCGGACGATGTCGCGCGCCAGCTCCCAGAGGCGTTCGGCATTCGCCGGGTCCAGCGCGTAACGGGCCACGCCGGGAACACCGAGCTGAGTGGGACGGGCGTCTACCACCGGCGCCTCGTTGACATCCTCGAAATAGCGGCCGCCGCCCCTTCGACCAGCGGCGACGCGGCGAGGAACACGCTGGTCGCGGCGCCCTGCTGGACCGTCTTGCGGTAGGGCTCCGGCGTCCGCAGGCCGCCGGTGTGCCGCTGCAGGTTGGTCGCGATCGCACCCGGGGTGCAGGGCGTTGGCCGTGATGCCCTCACCGGCCCAGCGGCGATGCGCCTCGACGGCCAGGAGGACCTCTGCGGTCTTGGAACCCCTCCGAGCAGGTCCTGCGCAGCATCGCCCGCGCGCTGCTGCTGGACGACGAGGCCACTGCCTACCTGCTGCAGATCGCCGCACCGGCGAGTCCGCGGCGCAAGCGGCCCCGCAAGCCCGAGAGGGTCGGCGAGGGCCTGCGCGCCCTCATCGACACCTGGCCGCTCACCCCGGCGTACATCCACGGCAAGTACATGGACGTACTCGCCGCCAACAGCCTCGCCGTCGCCCTCTCACCGTTCAACGCCCCGGGCCGCAACGGCATCCTCGCCGCTTTCCTGGACCCAGAGATGCGGGAGTTCCATCAGGACTGGGAGGACATGACCGCCCGGATCGTCCCTTATCTGCGCTCCGTCGTCGGCGCGGACGTCGACGACCCGCGCCTGGTCGAGATCCTCGGTGAGCTCTCCCTGCGCAGTGAGCGGTTCCGCAGGCTCTGGGCCCGGCAGGACGTCAAGCACAAGACCAGCGGTACCAGCCTGCTCCTGCACCCCCAGGCCGGTCCTCTGGAACTGCGTTACGAAAAGCTGCTGGTCCCGGGCACCGGCGGGCAGACACTGATCACATACCATGCAGAGTCCGGCAGCGCTTCCGAGGAACGGCTGCGCCTGCTCGCCAGCATGCGCGCCCCGAGGCACGTCGCCGGTACACCGGCGGCAGACCGACCCGTCCCCGGCGCACCACGCCGTGACAAGCGTGGGGGACACGCATCCGGCCCCCGCACGGCTGCCTGAGGCCCTGACCAAGGAACGCGCAGAGCGGGATACCCGCACCTGCCCGGCTTGACGGCGCGCTCGGCCGCGGCTGAGGCCCTGGCCCTGGAACGGCTTGAGAAACCCAGCAGCCCGTCTGTCACCTGAATGCGCTTCCTGAAGTGCCCGTTTGCCATGGCACTCCGACGATCGAAAGCCGGAGATGCCAATGGAAGGCAGGCAGATGAGCGCATCCCTTTCCACGGTCCCTGTCGGTTTCATACGCGGCGTGGGCTTGCTCGCGGCGTTCACTGCGACGTGCGGTGCGGCCGTGTCACCAGCCTTCGCTGACGGCACGGCACTCGGGACCGGCGACAAGCCCACCGTTGTCCTCGTGCACGGCGCGTTCGCCGACGCGTCCGCCTGGACCGGGGTGGTCGAGCGGCTTCGCGCCGCCGGGCATCCGGTCATGGCTCCGGCCAACCCACTCAGGGGCCTGCAGTACGACGGTGTCTACATCGCGAGCGTGCTGCGCAGCATCAAGGGCCCGATCGTCCTCGTCGGTCACTCCTACGGCGGTTCGGTCATCAACGAGGCGGCCCTCGGCAGCCCCAATGTGAAGGCGCTGGTGTTCGCTGCCGGTTTCCTCCCCGCGAAGGGTGAGAGCGCGGGCGAACTCGCCGCCAAGTACCCCGGCAGCACCCTGGGGCAAACCCTGAGCAGGGTGCCCTTCCCACTCCCCGGCGGCGGCACCGGAACGGACCTGTACATCAAGCAGGACCTGTTCCACAAACAGTTCGCTGCCGACGTCCCGTCGTCGAGGGCCGCCGTCATGGCCGCCACCCAGCGTCCGGTGGCCGACACGGCCCTCATGGACAAAGCAAGCGGAGAGGCCTGGAAGACCATCCCCTCGTTCGACCTGATCGCGAGCGACGACAAGAACATCCCGGCCGCGGTGCAACGCTGGATGGCCAAACGGGCCAACGCCGTCTCCGTCGAGGTGCCGTCCTCGCACGCCGCACCTGTCTCGCACCCCGAAGAACTCACCCGTCTCATCGAGCGAGCCACAGGCGTCGCCTCGTCGTCCTCGCCGAGCCTCGCGGCCACCGGTCGCGAGCACACCTGGATGCTGGTCGGCCTGGCCGCGGGCACGACAGCGCTGGGGGCCGGTCTCGTCATGGCGATGCGTCGACGTAGGAACGCCGCTGCATCGTGTCTGTCGGAGTGACTGTAAAAGCGCTCAGCGCAACCGAGGGCTCTTCGGGACAGCCCGCTGGTCACCTTCTGCTTGGTTAGTGCCTTCCTGTCCCGGCCATCGCGATCGAACTCGCCGGTCGCCAGGCACAGGGGAACGTCACGCGCCGGTCGACGGCGCGGTCATTCCTCGACGTCGATCACGATCTTGCCTTCAGTGGTGCCGCTCTCCACGGCGGCGTGGGCGTCGGCCACGGTGGCCAGGGTGAAGTGCCGCGGGTCGAGCCGGGGCATGAGGGCTCCGGTGTCGGCGAGGGTGGCTGCCTCCCGCATGATCTGTCCGTGGTGTTCGCGTCCGCGGCCGGTGAGCATGGGCAGCAGGGTGAAGATTCCGGAGTAGGTGGCCCCCCGGAAGGACAGGGGTGCGAGACTGTGGCTTCCCCAGCCCAAAGCGCTCACGACATGGCCGGTGTAGGTGCGGACCGCGGTGAAGGACGCGTCGAGTACGGCACCGCCAAGGGTGTCGAAGACGATGTCGAAACCTTCTCCGCTGGTGTGCCGGGCGACGTACTCCTCCACGGTCGTGGTGGTGTAGTCGATCGGAACCGCCCCCAACTGCTCGACCGATTCCGTCTTTGCGGGCGATACGGTGCTGAAGACCTGGGCGCCCCGGGCGCGGGCGATCTGGATCGCCACGTGGCCGATGCCGCCGGCTCCGCCGTGGACAAGGACCTTCTGACCCGGGCCGACCTGAGCCCGGTCGACCAGGCCCTCCCAGGCGGTGATGAAGACCAGGGGCAGCGCTGCGGCCTGCCGCATGCTGAGCGAGGCGGGCTTTCGGGCCAACAGGCGGGCGTCGACAGCCGCGTACTCGGCCAGCGAACCCTGCAGATCGCCTACGCCCCCGGTCAGGCCGTAGACCTCGTCCCCGGCGGCGAAGCCGGTGACGTCGTCACCGGCCTGCTCGACTACGCCGGCCAGGTCCAGCCCGAGCACTGCGGGCAGTTCACTCCGGGCGTGAGCGGCCTTCCCGTCCCGGATCTTCAGGTCCAGCGGGTTGACTCCGCTGGCCTTGACCTTGACCAGAACCTGGCCCGGGCCGGCGACGGGCTTATCGGTCTCCTTCAGCACCAGCGGGGTGTCGAACTCTTCCAGAATCAGTGCACGCACGGTGCCCTCCTTGTCTTGCGGACGGCCGGGACCGCCTGTCCGTCCGTTCCGCTCCCCCGGTACCGGGGGCGGTTCCGCTGCCGGTCAGACGAGGAGTGCAGCAATCACGGGTATGGCGCCCGCGTCGATCCCACCACTGCATCGTGTGCACGCAGGACAGGGTGCTGCCACCGCGCCGCAGGTCATGCCCCACCCAAGGTGCCCGGTTCCGGTCTCCGTTGCCGTCCGGTCATGGCCACAGGACGGGAATTCGTCCGAATCCGCTACTCGTAGCCGCCAAGTGGTGGTGCGGGGCGGTTGTCGCGGGGCGGGTCACTCCAGGGCCCTCAGCGCGGCCTCGGCAACCGCCATCAGTGACTTCCGGTCGGGCTCGATGGCACCCATGACCCGCAGGCCGTGCATCGTCACGACGAGATACCGGGCCAGGTCCCGGGCGTCGTGCGTGTCGGCCAGCTGCCCATCCGCCTGAGCCTCCGCGATGACCTGGGAAAGTGCGCCCTCCAACGAGGCTGTCGTCGACCGCACATGGGCGGCTACCTCCCGGTCGCGGGCGACCCGCTCCACGGCGGCACCGACGATCAGGCAGGCTTTTCGGCCGCCGTCACCGACGATCTCGTCCACCGTGGCGACCAGGACTTCACGCAGCAGTTCACGGGCCGGCGCACCCCCACGGAGCAGCTCGATCATGGGTAGTGCGTACCGCTCCCGGTAGCGGTCCATGGCCGCCAAGTACAGGCCCTCCTTGCTGCCGAAGGCGGCATACAACGAGCCGCGGCCCACGCCGGTGGCGTCGACCAGGTCCTGCACCGACGTGCCCTCGTAGCCCTTGCGGCGGAAGGCGTTCATCGCCGCCTCCACAGCCCTTTCGGTGTCGAACTCCCTTACGCGTGCCATGACCGCATCATATCAGGAATGAGAGATAAAGAATTCCTGTCCTCGGAATGGGTCCATTGATCAAAGATTTTTTGACTCTTCGTTCCATATAGGGTCTACTGGTGGACGTCACCTGATCGCGACCGGCAGCACGTCGCTCCCGTAATGAGCGCCTGATCGTTCGTACGAAGCCCAGGACTCAATGACCCTTCGTCCGCGTACTGGCGCGGCGCCGAAAGGACACACAGCATGGACAAGCAGGAATCCCGCATGCCCTTCGCGTGGCGTTCACGTGTGGCCGGCGCAGCCGCGGTGGCCGCGCTGCTGGCCGGCGGGGGCGCGGGCGCGGCAGCCTGGGCCTCCCAGCCCGCGTCACCGGAGCACCACCCGGCGCAGTCCACCGCCGTGCCCGACGCGGCCGTGGTGCAGCGGCTGGCCGACATCGAGGACATCCGTCAGGTGAAGGCGCGTTACTTCCGCTACCTCGACAGCAAGCAGTGGTCCAAGCTGGCTGCCCTCTTCACCGCCCACCCCACCATCGACGTGGGCGCGAAGTACGACAGCGGCAAGGAGCTCGCCGAGAAGACGGCAGCGCTGCTGGGTGAGGCCCCCACCGCCCACCAGGGATTCCTGCCGGAGATTCAGGTGCACGGAAACCGCGCCACGGCGGTCTGGGCGATGGAGGACTACGTGAGTTTCCCGCCCGGCTCCAGGTACAGGAACGGCTTCCACGGCTACGGCGAGTACCACGACACATACAAGCGGATCAACGGCCACTGGTACATCGACAGCACTGTCCTGTCCCGGTTCCGGGTGGACACCGTTCCCAACTGGACGCCGTCCACCGCGCCGAAGAAGTAACAACAAACCCCATCCCCATGAGCCCGTCAAGGCCCATTCGCAGGAGTGACAACATGAGCACCATCGGTGTCGGCATCATCGGCGGCAGCCCGGGCGGCTGGGCCTCCATCAGCCACATCCCCGCCCTGAAGGCAGTGCCGGACTTCGAACTGCGCGCCGTCAGCACCTCGCGCCAGGAATCCGCGAACGCCGCCGGGAAGGAGTTCGGGGTCGAGGCCGCCTTCGACAACCACGCGGACCTCCTCGCCCATCCCGGGGTCGACGTTGTCGTGGTCGCGGTCAAGGTTCCCCACCACCGGGAGCTGATCTCGGCGGCGATCGACGCCGGCAAGACCGTCTACGCCGAATGGCCGCTCGCCCTGAACCTGGCCGAGGCCACCGAGCTGACCCGGCGCGCCGAGGCCGCCGGAGTGCGCACCGCCATCGGCCTGCAGGGCCGCTACCACCCCGAACTCCGCTACGCGCGCCGCCTGATCGAGGACGGCCGGATCGGCCGGGTCATCGGCACCACCATGGTCGGCTCCGGCATGGTCTGGGGCCCGGAGACCACCCGGGCACACGCGTACTGGTACGACCGAACCCAGGGCGCCACTCCGCTGACCGGCGCCGCCCTCCACGCCATCGACGCGCTCAACGTCACCCTCGGGGAGTTCGGCCACCTGTCGGCCAACCTCGTCCTGGGCCGCACGCAGGTCACCGTGACCGACGACGGCAACACCGTCGTCCCGGTGACCGCCCCGGACCAGATCTCCCTCATCGGCACCCTGGACAACGGCGCCGCGGCCTCGGTCTTCTACCGCGGCGGCACCTCGCGCGGCGACAACTTCCGCTGGGAGATCAATGGCACCGACGGGGACCTGGTGCTGACCGCCCCGTGGGGCAACCTCCAGGTCACCGACCTCACGCTCCAGGCCGGCTTCGGCAAGGACACGAGCGTCTCCGACGTCGAGGTCCCCGCCGCGTACTCCGCCGACATCCCCGCAGGCCTCACCGGCCCGGCCAGGAACGTCGCCGCGCTCTACACGCACCTGGGACGGGACTTGCGCGAAGGGACCCGCACGGTCCCCGACTTCGCCTACGCCCACACGCGCCACCAGCTGCTGGACGCCATCGACCGCTCCTCCGCCGAAGGCGCCGCACAGACCCTGGCCTGACCGGCCTGACCCCGGCGGGAACGCCGTGTGCACCTGGACAGCCCCATGCTCCGAATACGTAACGAACGGTCAAGATCGCGAGGGATCATGAAGACAGTAGGCGTAGCCCGATTCGGGGGGCCGGAAGCCCTGCGGGTCTTCGAGGTACCCGAGCCCCACGCCGGTCCCGGCCAGGTGCGCGTCCGAGTGCACGCCGCATCGGTGAACCCCGGCGACCGATACCTGCGCAACGGCTCACTCGGCCGCAACAGTGCCACGCCCCCCTACGTCCCGGGTATGGAAGCGGCAGGGGTGCTCGACGAGATCGGGGCGGGCACAGTCACCGATCTGCGCATCGGGGACCGAGTGATGGCGATGACCGTGCCGACCGAGCCCGGCGGCGGCGCCTACGCCCAGTACCTCACTCTGCCCGCGCAACGGGTGACCCGCGCACCCGAGGGAACCAGCCATGCCGAGGCGGCGACGCTGCCCATGAACGGCCTGACCGCCCGGCGGGCACTTGACCTGCTCGGCCTGTCCCCTGGGCAGACCGTCGCGGTCACCGGCGGTGCGGGCGTGGTCGGCGGATTCGTGATCCAGATGGCCAGGGCCGAGGGGATCACGGTGGTGGCGGACGCGTCGCCGACGGACGAGGAGCTCGTGCGTTCGCTGGGGGCCGACCGCGTAATACGCCGTGGACCCGGCGTCGCCCGGCGCATTCTCGACGCCATGCCGGAAGGCGTGGACGGACTGGTGGACGCGGCCGTCATCGGCTCCGCGGCGGTGGCCGGGGCCGTCCGCGACGGCGGCGTCATCGTCACGCTCCTCGGCGAGGGGCCGCACGCCATCAGCCCGGCGGAGCTGCGACGCCGGTCCCTGCGTACCTCCATGGTGTTCGTTCCGGACTACCTCGACGACCGTGCCCGGCTGGACCGCCTGCGCTCTCAGGTCGAAGCAGGGGAACTCACCTTGCGCATCGCCCGCGTCCTGCCTGCGGAACAGGCCGCCGAGGCCCACCAGCTTCTTGAGGCCGGCGGCGTCCGCGGTCGGCTCGTGCTGGCGTTCTGACCCTTCTCCGCACCAGCACCACATCAACCAACTGCTGAGGCCCTCTTCCTTCATGTCTGCGACATCCGCGCATCCGCATCCGCGCCGCTGGACCGGCTGGTCAACGTCCCGATCGCGGCCATCGGCATCATCGGCGCGGTCACCGTGGTGCAGGACGTTTCCACAGAAGGCAAGCGCACCCGCCTCGACGTATCCGGCGCGATCCTCGCGACGTGGGGCCTGTCGCCCTGGTCTTCGGCTTCGCCGAGGCCGAGAGCCGCGGCGGGGAGGCCGACCCGACCATCACGATGCTCATCGGGAGTGTGATCTTGCTGGTCAAGGGCTACTCCCCGATCGAAACCGGTGTGGCGTTCCTGCCGCTCGCTGCCGCCCAGGCCTTCGGCTCCATGCTCATCGGCACGCGACTTTCCGGCAGGACGCGCCCCGGCTTGCTGATGAGCGGCGGCTACCTGGTCACCCACCGAATCCTCCAAGGTCCCCGAGATGGCGATCTGACACTGAACCCCCCCTGCAAGCCACCCAGCCCAACGCCGGAACAAGGGCTGCCCCACTCGTGATCGGCGGGCGGCGATCATGTTGTCCGGCCGACGTCAGGAGCTGGTGAGGACGACGAGTTGCTGGGTCGCCCGGGTCATCACGACATAGTGGTCGACCGCTCCTTCGATGCCCTCGCCGAACGCCTCCGGGTCGATGAGGACGACCAGGTCGAACTCGAGCCCCTTCGACAGCTCCGGGGTCAGCGACCGGACCCGGGAGGTCGCCCGGAACGTGGAGTCGCCGATGACGCAGGCGATCCCCTCGGCATGTGCGGCGAGCCAGGTGTCGAGGATCGAGTCCAGATCCGACACGGATCCGTGGACGACGGGGACGCCGCTGCTGCGGATGGAGGTCGGCACGTTGGCGTCCGGGAGCACGGCCCGGATGACCGGCTCGGCTTCCGCCATGACTTCTTCCGGCGTCCGGTAGTTGATGCTCAGGGAGGCCAGGTCGATCCGGTCGAGCCCGATCCGCTCGAGCCGTTCCTGCCACGACTCGGTGAACCCGTGCCTGGCCTGGGCGCGGTCCCCGACGATGGTGAAGCTCCGGGACGGGCACCGGAGCAGCAGCATCTGCCACTCCGCGTCGGTCAGTTCCTGAGCCTCGTCCACGACGATGTGCGCGAACGGACCCGCGAGCAGGTCCGGTTCGGTGCCGGGCAGTGCGCTCTCGTCGATCAGGCTGTCCTGCAGGTCCTGTCCGCGCAGCATCGTCACCGCGCCCTCACCGTCGGCATCGGCCGCGATGATGCTGTCGATGACGCCGGCCATGCGCTCTCGTTCGGCGGCGACAGAGGCCTTGTGCCGACGCTTGCGTCGCGACGCCTCCGGGTCGCCGAGCCGCTGCCGTGCCGCGTCCAGGAGCGGCAGGTCGGACACCGTCCAGGCCTGGGGGTCCTCGCGCTGCAGCTTCGACACGTCATCGCGGCTGAGCCAGGGAGCGCACATCCGCAGGTAGGCGGGCACCGACCACAGGTCTCCCACGAGGTCGGCCGCTTCGAGCAACGGCCATGCGCGGTTGAAGGCCGTGAGCAGCTCCCTGTTCTGCCGCAGCGACTTGCGGAGCAGGTCGGGTGAGACGTCGCCGTCGTGCTTGTCCACGAGGATCGTGAGCAGTTCCTCCCAGACCTGGTCGCGCGCATCGTTGTGCGGAGTACCGGGTTCTGCCGCTTCGAACGCCACGGCCCAGTCGTCGGCGCTCAGCCGGATGTCGGACCAGTGGGTCGTGACCGTCATCCCCTCGGCGGGCGGCTCCTCGTAGAACCTGACGGCCGTTTCGATCGCCTTCACCAGGTCCGCGGACGACTTCAGAAGGGCCACGTCCGGGTCGGCCTCGATCGATGCTGCGGCTCCCTCGGCGACGAGGTCCCGCAGGATGCAGGTCTGCACGCCCTCTTCTCCGAGGCTGGGGAGGACGTTGGCGACGTAGTCCAGGTAGGGCCGGTGCGGACCGACGAACAGCACGCCGCCCCGGCGGTGACCGAGGCGAGGGTCGGAGTAGAGGAGGTAGGCGGAGCGGTGCAGAGCGACGACGGTCTTTCCCGTACCCGGTCCGCCGTCGACGACGAGAGCGCCGCGGGATCCCGCGCGGATGATGGCGTCCTGGTCGGCCTGGATGGTGCCGAGCACGTCTCGCATCTTTGCCGACCTGTTGCTGCCCAGGCTGGCGATGAAAGCGGACTGGTCGTCGAGCGCGGCGTGCCGTTCGAGCCCGTCGGCGGTGAACACCTCGTCCCAGTAGTCGCTGATCCGGCCGCGGGTCCAGCGATACCTGCGGCGGCTTGCCAGACCCATCGGGTTGGCGTGGGTGGCTCCGAAGAACGGCTCGGCGGCGGGGGAGCGCCAGTCGAGCAGCAGCCGACGGCCCGCGCTGTCCGTAAGGCCGAGTCGTCCGACGTACACGGGCTCGGGGTTGTCCGCGCTCACCATGTGTCCGAGGCACAGGTCCAGACCGAAGCGACGCAGTGCGCGCAGGCGAGCGGTCAGCCGGTGGATCTCCATGTCCCGGTCCATCGCCTGCCGGCCCACGCCGCCGGGTGCCCTGCGCTCGGCATCGAGGAGGTCGGACAACTCGGCGATCGCCTGCTCGAGGCTCTCCGCGATGGCCGCGAAGTGCTGCTCGTCGTCGGCGATCAGCGTCGGGTCGGCCTTCAGGGAGAGTCGCTCGGGAAGGTCGAACGCACTGGTGGTCAGGGGGGTCACGTCATCAGCTCCGATCCGAGGCCGCGCCCGCGAAGTCCGGCGGCGTCCGGCCCAGGCCAGCGATTCTGCGGCACGACCGGGGCCTTGCCGCAAGCCCCCCTGTGCGCTATAACTTGAGAGTGGCAAGGAGTGGTTGACTCCTTGCCTTTGTTTTTGTCGCCCGACGACCCGCCATGTCTGTGAATGCCAAGACCGCCCCGCGTGCGGCCAGACGTCCCAGACCGCACGCTGGTGACATGGCCGTCGTACAGCCCATCGTCATCTACCCGCCCGCCGGGGACGGCGGGCGGCGGGTCCGTGTGAACGACCGGTTCGTCGGGATGGCGTACGGGCTGCTGGACATCGTCGAGTTCCTGCGCCTCGGGGGCCTGGAGGATGTCGACGAGGGATGGTTGCGACAGTCCGGGCTGGTCGAATGGCGTGGCGGTGGGCCCGATGAATGGAGTACCGATCGGCACGCCGACGGTCCGTGAAGGGAACCTCGGGGTTCACCGGATGCTCCCCGCGTTGGCGCTCCTTCGGACGAGTCCTATGGTGAGAAGGGGTGCGCAGGCTTTTCCCGCGAGCAGTTCATGAGCGGAAGGACATGATCATGTCCCAGGCCACCCGTCACCGTCCGCATCGGCGCAGGCACGACGGTGCCGCAGGCGTCACGGCCACCATCAACCGGGCAGCGAGCGCCGCCGGCGCGGCGGGCCGGGCCGCGGCGGATGCGGTACGGCACCCCCAGGCCGTGGTGGAGAGGTTCCGGCAGCTGCCTCAGGCGCTGCCGCTGGTCCAGCAGGCGGTGGCACCCATCCTGACCGGACGGGTGCGCGACTGGCGTGGGGAGTACGCCTACACGCTGGGTGAGCAGGCATTCATCTACGGTTTTCCGTACATCTACAACGCCCGGCTGCGTCACCAGTGGGTGACACAGCCGCGTGACCCGGCAACGGTGCCGTACGCCCCGGTCAACCATTTCTGGCACGCTCAGCGGCTGCTGGACGCCTCGTACCGGGACGGCGGATGTCCGAACAACGACACCCTGTACTCGACCGCATGGGTGGACCTGCGCAGCGAGCCCGTTGTCCTCTCGCACCCGGACATGGGTGATCGCTATTTCGCCTTCGAGCTGATGGGCATCACCTCCGACAACTTCGACTACGTAGGTCAGCGCTCCACGGGATCGAAGGCCGGCCATTTCGCGATCGTCGGTCCGGACTGGAGCGGAGAGCTTCCCGAGGGGGTGCGGCGCGTAGCGACCGCGCCGAGCCCGTGGATCCTGATCCTCGGCAGGACGCTGGTCGACGGCGAGGACGACGTGCCGAACGTACAGGCGCTCCAAGCGCAGTACCGGATCACTCCGCTCAGCTTCTTCCGCAGCGGCGGCGCTCCCGTCGACCCGGCGCAGCTCCCGGCGAGCCGCGACGTGCTCGCGCCGGTGGACCCCGCGCAGGATCCGCTCGGGCCCTGGAAGACACTCAACGCCATGCTGGCCGAGAACCCGCCACCGGCGCACCACGCGATCCTGCTCAAGCAGTTCGCCGAGGTCGGGATCGGGCCCGGTCTCGATGTCGAGGCCCAGCCGGAGGCGGTCAAGCAGAACCTCGTCCGGGCTGCGGCTGTCGGTCTGCCGGTGCTCAAGCAGCAGATGATCAGCGGGGAGTGGGCACGTCCGGTGAACGGGTGGCGTTACCCGCCACCGCAGATGGGCCGTTTCGGCGACGACTTCCTCAAGCGCGCTGCCGACCAGTCGTTGTTGGGCATCATGGCCAACGATCCCGACGAAGCGGTCTATCTGCTCAACTACCACGACGCGGACGGGAACATGCTGTCGTCCGGCCGGTACGAACTGCGCTTCAGCGCGGGCTCGATGCCACCCGTCGATGCCTTCTGGTCCCTGTCCGCGTACGGCGGCGACATGAACCTGATCCCCAACCCGGCCGGCCGCTACTCGGTCGGGGACCGCACCCCCGGGCTCGTCGTGGACCCCGACGGTGGCCTGACGATCCACCTGCAGCCCGCATCACCGGGAGAGGGCCGCGAGCCCAACTGGCTGCCCACGCCCGAAAGCGGCACCTGGTTCGTGGTCCTTCGCATGTACCGGCCGCACCGCGAGGTCGTGGACGCGGCGTGGGAGTGTCCTCCACTCACCCGCGTCGACTGACCTGTCCCAGGCGCCGGCCCCGGCTCTTCCCCGACACGCCTCTCAGCCGGCTGTGTGCGGTGAGGGTGGCCCTCAACCTGCCCGGGTTGAGGGCCAGTCGGGGCGGCCGGGGAGCGGTGGGACTGTCGCGGTGCAGGGGTTGGCCTCCCTGGGGATCCCAGCGGTCGGGGTCGAAGCGGTGCGGGGAGGTCGCGCAGTGCCTCCGCCGCGGCCGCACATGGCGGCCCGTCCACGCCGCGTTCCGGACACGCACTGTCCGCCACGCCGAGACATGATGCACTGTTTGTGATATGAGTCACATTCAATGGTTGACCCGAGTTGCGGACCGTGCAGGTGGTTACGCCTTTCGTCCCCTATGCCGGAATTTGGCGTGCGCTCGGTGAGAGTGGATCCGGAAATTCCCCCTCCTTTGTTGATTGACTGAATTTGCGCCCTGGTGCGGCTTGGTTGACGCCCTAGCCTGTTGGGGACCTTCAAGGGCACGGGGGAAGGAAGCCTGAATGAAGGAAGCTTCAACTGTTGTCGGGAACCAATCTCCGCACGATGAAGCAATCACCGAGGTCCGGGAGCGACTCCAGGAAGACCTGTCCAGGGTCCGGAAATCGCTCTGCTCTCTTGTGGTTCCACCGAATCACCGGATTCAGGGTCCCATCATGTACGCCGTGGAGAATACGGGGCGTCTGCTGCGGCCCACTCTCGTACTGCTTTCCTCGTATCTGCTGGAGGACGGATGGCAGGGAGCCACGCCTCCGCAGGTGATTGACGGAGCCGCTGCCGTCGAAATCCTGCATTTGGCCACTCTGTGCCATGACGATGTGATCGATGGCGCGCAGGTGCGGCGGGGGAGGCCCAGTGCGAACGCGAAATACGGTGAAGCCGTCGCGTTGCTCACCGGCGATTACCTGCTCGCGCGCTGTATGCAGACCGCCGCGTCCCTCGGCATGTCCCGTATGACGGTGATGGCGGACACGCTGATCGACGTGTGCGTGGGGCAGATGCTCGAGTCCAGCCAGCTCTACGATCCCTTTCGTACCGAAGAGGAGTACTTTGCCGCCATCTCGGGCAAGACCGCACGCCTCCTGCGGACGGCCGCCGCGATGGGCGCCCTGCAGTCGGGAGCGAGCGAGGACGCCCAAGCGGCGCTGGAGAGTTTCGGGCACAACCTCGGCATGGCGTTCCAGATCTGGGACGACATCCTCGACATCTGCAGCCGGGAAACGGGAAAGCAAGCGGCGAAAGACATTCTCAACGGCGTGTACACGCTCCCGGTGATCTACGCCGTCAAGGATTTCCGGGATCGCCTGCAATCCCTGCTGCGCCTGCAGCAGCTTTCCGGTGAACAGTGTCAGGAAGTGATTTCCCTGGTGCACGAGTCCGGTGCGATCGGCAGGGCCGCTGACGTGGCCCAGCGATATGTGTCGGATGCCCTGTACGCCGTGGAGTCCCATCCGGCCACCGCGAAGCACGCCCCGGTCGTACGGCAGTGCCTGCGTGATCTCGTCGACACCTTCGCGTCTCAGCATCCCGCCCTCCAGGCACTGCGGGACACCGCGCAACCGACACCTGAAGGCCTGCCTTAGGCGACGTGACCGAAACGCGAAACACGGCTGGTCACTAGCCGGAAAGTGAACTGGACTCGGGTGTATTCCGGAGGGTGTTCTGTGCCAGCGCTGCGAAGCGATTTCATCACCGATTACGACGTTCTCGCCGACACATGGTGGGACCCCCGCGGGCCACTCGCCCCGCTGGGCTGGATCGCGCGCGCCCGCGCCGGCTTCGTCCCCGTTGCCGAGCGCACCGGGGCGTGGCTGCTGGATGTCGCCTGCGGGGGCGGGCTGTTCGGTCCCCACCTGGCCGGCAAGGGCTATCGCGTGGTCGGCGTGGACCTGTCGGCGCTGTCGCTGAACGAAGCACGCAAGCACGGGTTCGACGAGGTCGTCCGGGCCGACATCGCCCGACTCCCGTTCGCCCAGGGGGCGTTCGACGTCGTCACGGCGGGGCAGTGCCTCGAACACGTACCGGACCCCTTCGCGGTGGTGAGGGAGGCATGCCGGGTGCTGCGCCCCGGGGGCACGCTGATCGTGGACACGATCGCCGACACCCGGCTGGCCCGGCTGGTCGCCATCGCCCTGGCCGAGAACGCGCCCCTGCCCGGCCGGCCACCGCGCGGCACCCATGACCACCGGCTCTTCGTCAACCGGGCCCGGCTGACCCGGACCGCGCGGTCGCAGGGTGTGGAGCTCAGACTGCTCGGCCTGCGTCCGCACCTTCGTGACGGGATGCGGTACCTCGCCGGGCGGCGCGAGGACGTTCGCATGATCCCCACCAGTTCCACCGGCGTTCTCTATCTCGGAGTGGGCAAGAAATGGTGACCATTACTCAGTGGCCGGCCGGGAGCGCGGTGCGCACCTGGCTGGTCGGCGCCCGGTTGAAGACCCTGCCCGTCACCATGGCACCGATCGCCGTGGGCACGGCGATCGCCTCCTCGCTGGGCCACTTCAGCTGGTGGCGGGCCGCCCTGACCCTGTTGTTCGCGCTGGGCTTCGTCCTCGGCACGAACTTCTTCAACGACTACAGCGACGGGGTGCGGGGCGCCGACGACCACCGGGTGGGTCCCGTCCGGCTGGTCGGCTCCGGGCGGGCGTCACCCCGGCAGGTGCTGCGCTGCGGCCTGGTCCTGTACGGCATGGCCGCCCTGGCCGGAGTGGTCATGGCGGTGACGATCTCCTGGTGGCTGCTGGCGCTCGCGGTGGTGTGTGCGCTCGGCGGGTGGTTCTACACCGGCGGCTCCCGGCCGTACGGCTACCGCTCGCTGGGCGACGTCGGCATCTTCCTCTTCCACGGGGTCATCGCCGTGTGCGCCACGGCGTACATCCAGCTCGGCCGGGTCCCCCTGCTGGCCCTCGCCGCGTCCGTGTCCATCGGTCTGCTCGCCTGCGCGCTGCTGACGACGAACAACCTGCGCGACATCCCGACCGACACGGCCGCCGGCAAGATCACCATCGCCGTGCGCCTCGGCGACCGGCGCACCCGCGTGTACTACGTGCTCTGCCTCGCCCTCGCCTTCGCGTCCGCACTGCTCCTGGCAGCCTCCCGCCCCTGGGCGCTGCTGGTGCTCGGCGCCGTCCCGTTCGCCGTCTTCCCGCTGCGCCGGGTGCTCGGCGGGGCGCGCGGCAGTGACCTGATACCGGCCCTCGAGCACACCTGCCTGCTGCTGCTGGCGTTCGGGACCCTCCTGGCGATCGGCCTGGCGCTGTGACCGGCCGGGGAAGGAGGGGGGTGCAGATGACACCGGAGCACGAAGTGCTGGTGATCGGCGCCGGGTTCTCCGGGATCGGCACGGCGATCGGGCTGCTGCGGGCCGGCATCGACGACTTCGTGGTGCTGGACGAGCAGGACGATGCCGGCGGCTCCTGGCACGCCAACCGGTACCCCGGCATCGCCGTGGACATCAGCGCCTTCTCCTACTCCTTCACCTTCGAACCCTTCGCGTCCTGGTCGAGGGCCTTCCCTCCCGGCGAGGAACTCAAGGCCTACGCGGACCACTGTGTCCACAAGTACGGCCTGCGGCCCCATCTCCGTCTGAACGCCCGGGTCGTACGCGCCGAGTACCACGAGGCGGAGCACGTCTGGGAGGTCTTCCTGGCGGACGGAACCTCGATGACGACGCGGTTCGTCATCTGCGCCACCGGATGGCTCACCAAGCCGAAGGCACCCGACATCGAAGGACTCGACCGGTTCACGGGCGACGTGGTGCACACGGCTCGATGGGACCCGTCACTGGATCTCACCGGACGTCGCGTGGGCCTGATCGGCACCGGCGCATCGGCGATCCAACTGGTCCCCGAGATCGCCCCGTCGGTGCAGCAGCTCCACGTCTACCAGCGGACGCCCACCTGGGTCTTCCCGAAGCCGGACGTTCCGGTGCCGAGAGCCGTCCGCAAGGTGTTCGGAGCGGCGCCGTGGACTCAGCGCACCGTCCGGCTCCTCACGGACACCGTGACGGAACTCAGTTTCGTCATCGCCATGATCCACTACCGGCGGTTCCCCTTCCTGGTGCGGGCCGGGGAAGCGGTCTCCCGGCTGTACCTGCGCAGCCAGGTCAAAGGCGACCGCGATCTGATGGACCGGCTCGCGCCCGCCTACCGACTGGGCTGCAAGCGGCCGTCCTTCGGCAAGGGTTACTGGCGCGCCTTCACCCGCGACAACGTCCAGCTCGTCACCGAACGCATCGAGCGCATCACCGAGACCGGCATCAGCATGGCGGACGGCGACGAGCAGAAGTTCGACGTGCTGATCCTCGCCACCGGGTTCCACGTCCTGGACAACCTGCCGCCCTTTCCCCTGCACGGGCTGGGCGGCCGGGAGCTGAAGGAGTTCTGGAGGGCGGAGCGCTTCCAGACGTACGAGGGCAGTTCGGTCAAGGGTTTCCCGAACCTCTGGTTCATCGTCGGGCCGTACTCCTTCACCGGCGGATCCTGGTTCGGCATGATCGACTATCAGGTCACCCATGCCCTGCGGGTGATCGGAGAGGCCCGGCGACGGCGTGCCACACAGGCCGTCGTCCGGCCCGAGAAGCACGACAGGTCCTTTCACCGGGTGCTGCGCCGGCAGCGGAACACGGTGTTCCTCCACGGCAGTTGCCGCGGCACGCACAGCTACTACTTCGACGAGCGCGGCGACGCACCCGCCGTCCGCCCGTCGTCGACCTACGAGGCAGCCTGGCGAGCCAGGCACTTCGACCTCGACGACTACCGCTACGACCGGGCCGATCCGGTGCTGCCACATGACCGGACGGAGCCCCACCACTTCGGAGGCCGATGGCATGCGACTGGGTGATGTGCAGGGAAGGGACCGGGCGCTGTGCACCCTCTACGGGCTGTTCGCCGTCGGCGGCTGCCTGGTCATGGGGACGTTGGCCATCGTCTTCGTCGTGCGCAACGCCGACGCGGGACCGCTCGGTGTCATCGAGAACTTCCTGCGCGATGCGACACGGAATCTGGCATCCCAGTTCATCTACGCGGACCTGGCGTTGATCTGGGCGGCGCTGGCGGCATTCATGATCATCGAGGCGCGCCGGCTCGGCATCCGCCACGTGTGGGCGTACATCGTCGGAGCCCCGGCACTGGCGCTCGTGGTGAGTTTCTCCGTCTTCATGTACGTCCGCCAGCTGAAGATCGCGGCCCTGAACGACGCACCCGCCGAGCCCACATCCACCGCCATGACCACCCACGCGACGACGAGGGGGACCCAGCGATGACGACCACCGACGCCGGCGCGTTCGTCCCGGGAGTCGAGCGCTCCCTGGCCCTGGCGGTCCATGCGCTCCGCGAGCGCCAGGACCCCACCGGGTACTGGAAGGGCGATTTCGAGACCAGCCTGATCGGTGAGTCCGGTGAGGTCATCCTGCGGCATTACCTGCGCCTGCCGAAGGACGAGACGGTGGCCGCCGCCGCGCGGACGATCCTCAGCGAGCAGACACCCACGGGCGGCTGGGCGTCGTACCACCAGGGTCCTGACGAGCTGCTGCTCTCCGTTTTCTGCTACGTCGCCCTGCGTCTGGCCGGTCATGACCCCGACGAACCGGAGATGCGCGCGGCGGCGGCCTCGGTCCGCGGCAACGGCGGTATCGAGTCGGTCGACAACCTGATCATGCTGGCGTGGCTGGCCCTGATCGGGCTGTGGCCCTGGCGCGACATCCCGCTCATCCCGCCGGAGATCGTCCTGCTGCCCACCTGGTGCCCCGGGAACATCTACCAGATCGGTGCCGCCGCCCGCGGCATCGTCGTCGCCAACAGCCTGTTCATGGCACGCCGCCCCGTCGTCCCCGCAGGATTCGGCATTCGCGAGCTGTTCGCCGACCCCGGCGCCCGGCGGCTGCCGAGGTCCTTCGCGGTACGGTGCGCGACCACCCTCAGCCACTGGTACGCCCGCCGTCCGATCGGTCCGCTGCGCCGCCGGGCGATCCGAAAGGAGTCGAGGTGGCTCATCCGCACCCAGGAGAAGGACGGCAGCTGGGGCGGCAACTGGCCGCAGACCGCCAACGTCGTCATGGGTCTGGACGCGATCGGCTTCCCCCAGGACCATCCGGTCGTCACGGCGGCGATGGCCGGGCTCGACCGGTACGTGGTCGAGAAGGACGGGCAGCGCCGCATCGAGATGTGGACCTCCGTGGTCATGGACACCGCCCTCGCGCTGTCCGCGAACGCCATGGCCGGCGGCCCCGAGGAGAAGGCCGCGGCCGAACCGGCGGTGCGCTGGCTGCTCGCCAACCAGGTGACCGAACTGGGTGACTGGGCGGTGCTGACCGACAACCCCGTTCCCGGCGGCTGGCCGTACGAGTTCACCAACAACGCCAACCCCGACGCCGACGACACGGCGTTCGCCGTCGCCGCGCTGCGCCGCGTCCACCCGCGCGGCACCGACCCGGCGGTCGACGCCGCGTGCGAGCGGGCCCGCCGGTGGCTGCTGTCCCAGCAGGGCGAGGACGGTGGCTGGGCGGCCTTCGAACCGCTGCGCTGGCGGCTGCCGGGACGCGACAAACTGGCCAGGATCGGATTCCTGGAGGCGCCGTCGGCCGACATCACCGGGCACGTCCTGGAAGCGCTGGGCGCCGACGGCCAGGCTCACACTCCCGCGGCCCGCCGCGGCATCGAATGGCTGCGCCGCACTCAGCAGCCGGACGGGTCGTGGCCCGGCTGGTGGGCCTGCTACCACCTGCACGGCACCAGCGCCGCCGTCACCGGCATGGCCGCGTGCGGGGTTCCGGGCAGCGACCCGGCCATGGCCCGGGCGTGTGACTGGATCGTCGCACACCAGCAGAGCGACGGCGGCTGGGGTGAGGACATCCGCGCGCTGCACGACCCGGCATGGATCGGGCGGGGCGACAGCACTCCCTCGCAGACGGCCTGGGCCCTGCTCGCGCTCATCGCCGGCGGCCGCGCCGACAGCGGGCCGGTGCGCGCGGGCCTGGACTTTCTGATCCGCACCCAGCAGGCCGACGGCGACTGGGCCGAGCCCTGGCACACCTGGGTGGTGCACCACGACGGCCTGTACTGGCGCGACAGCCTGCTGCGCCTGATCTATCCCGTCATGGCGATGTCGGCCTACCGGGCCGCCGTCGACGGAACGGAGCTGCGATGACCGGCGCCGGCGTGACCGTGGTGGGAGGCGGCCTCGCCGGGATGACGGCGGCGTGGACGATCCGCGGCCTCGGCCTCCCGGTACGGCTGCTCGAAGCCGGGCCCGAGCTCGGCGGGATGGCCGGATCACGGGTGATCGACGGCCGGGTCGAGGACCACGGGGTGCACATCTTCCCCGCCTGGTACCGCAACACCCTGCGGCTCGTGGCGGAACTCGGCATCGCCGGCAACCTGCGCGAGACCAAGAACTTCCACCAGCTGCTGCCGGGCGAGTTCCCCGCCTTCCGTACCGCGGTCACCCCGGCCGCCGATCGGCTGCTGTTCCACTACGGCGTGATCGACCTGCTCGCCCAGGAGTACGGTGCCCGTGACGAGTCCCTCCACGACTTCCTGCGCAGCCGCCGGTATCTGACCGAGGCGGCGATCGCCGACATCGAGCACCTCTTCGTCGCCTCGAGCGCGGCGGAGAGCGACGCCGTGTCGGCGGCGGGCTTCCGCGGCAGCATCGCAGCGTTCGCCCGGCACCCCGGCCGGGTGCGGATGCCGCGAGGCGACCTCCAGCAGTGGTTCATCGGCCCCTTCCGGCAGCGGCTGGAAGCCGACGGCGTGGAGGTGCGCACCGGGAGAGAACTCATCGAGGTGTCGGTGCACGCCGACCGGCTGCAGGCCCTCACCGTACGCGGCGACGACGGCACCGCCGTGACCGAAGACGTCACCGGACATGTCGTCCTCGCCGTCCCGCACGGACGCCTGTCCGCCCTGGGCAGCGACCTCACCGGAGCACTTCGACCACCGTACGGCGTCGACGAGTTGACGTCCCGTCCGCTCGGAGCACTCCACCTGTACCTGCGAAGGCGGCTGCCGGGACTGCCCGACGAGCACATCCGCCTGGTCGGATCGCCGCACGCGATCACGCTCATCGATGTGGGCCGGGCATGGGGACGACACCGCACCAGCGTGCTCAACTGCGTGGTCGGCCGTGCCGCCCGGCTCGCGGAACTGTCCGAGGCGGACGCGGTCAAAATCCTGGTGGACGAGCTCATGACCTTCCTTCCGGAGCTCACCTGGGACGACATCGAACACGTCTGCTACCAGCCGCACTTCACGGCACCGTTCTTCGCGCCGGGACCCGGCTCGGGTCGCTACCGGCCGCAGAGCACCACCGCACTGGCCAACGTGCACATCGCCGGCGACTTCTGCGCGGCCCCGCCGGGCGTGGCCGGTATGGAGAGCGCCGTGCGGTCGGGACTGACGGCCGCCGAGTCGGTCCGCAGAGCACTACGGCCCGAACTGCCCCCGGTACGGATCGATCGCATCGGCGACATCAGCCCGTCGGCCGCTCGCGGTCTGCGGATGGCGCTCGCCCCCTTCGCCGCGGCCGTCCGGTCGCTGGCCGGCCGCACACGACGACGGAGGTGACCCCTTGAACGGCAGGATCGCCCTCGTGACGGGAGCCGGGGGCGGCATCGGTACGGCCGTGGCCCGGCTGCTCGCCGAACAGGGCGCCACGGTCGTCGGCGTGGACCTGGACCGCGACCGGCTGTCCGCCACGGTCGAAAAGCTCACCGCCGACGGGCTGCCGGTACAGGGCCGGCCGGCGGACGTCACGTCGTCCGCCGAGGTCGAGGCCGTGGTGGACGCCGTGGAACGGGAGTCGGGACCGATCGACTACCTGGTCAACGCCGCCGGGGTACTGCGCCTCGCCGAAGCCGGACAGCTCAGCGACGAGGACTGGAACGCCACCTTCGCGGTCAACAGCACCGGCGTCTTCCACATGTCCCGGGCGGTCGTCAACCGCATGATTCCGCGCCGGCGCGGCGCCCTCGTCACCGTCGCGTCGAACGCGGCGGGCACCGCCCGTACGCAGATGTCCGCGTACGCCGCGTCCAAGGCGGCGGCCACCGCCTTCACCAAGTGCCTGGGCCTGGAGGTCGCCCGGCACAACATCCGCTGCAACCTTGTCGCTCCCGGCTCCACGGACACCCCGATGCTGCACGGCATGCACACCGACGGGGCCGCGGTCGCCGCCTCCGTCGCCGGGAACCCGGCCGCACACCGTACCGGCATCCCGTTGGGCAAGGTGGCACGTCCGCAGGACGTCGCCCACGCCGTGCGCTTCCTGCTGTCGGACGAGGCGGCTCACATCACGATGCACACGCTCACCGTCGACGGAGGGGCGACCCTGGGCGCTCCGACGTAGCGGACCCGCGCTTCCCTCTCCGTACAGCACGAAAGGACGAACCACTGCATGTCCGGCATACCACCGATCGAGCCCTATCCGCTGCCGCTGCCGGACGACCTCCCCGCACCGGTCGTCGACTGGCGGGCCGACCCGCGGCGTGCCGTGCTGCTCGTCCACGACATGCAGGACTACTTCCTCACACCGTTCCCGCAGGACTCCTCACCCCGCACCCCGCTCATCCGCAACGCGGCACTGCTGCGGCAGCGCTGCGCCGCCCTCGGCGTCCCCGTCGCCTACACCGCCCAGCCCGGTGGGATGACACCGCACCAACGCGGCCTGCTGGCCGACTTCTGGGGACCCGGCATGCGCACAGCACCCGAGCACCGCCGGATCGTCGCGGCCCTCCAACCCGCCCCGGGTGACTGGACGTTCACGAAGTGGCGCTACAGCGCCTTCTTCAACACCGACCTGCTGGCCCGGATACGGGCCACCGGCCGTGACCAACTCCTCCTGTGCGGTGTCTACGCGCACGTCGGCGTGCTGATGACCGCGATGGACGCGTTCAGCCACGACATCCAGCCGTTCCTGGTGGCCGACGCCGTTGCCGACTTCTCCGCCGAACACCACCGGCTGGCCCTCCGGTACGCCGCCCAGCGGTGTGCCGCCGTCGTCACCACGGCGGCCCTGTGCGACACCCTCATGGCGGCCGTGGCGGAGGAAACGCGGTGACCGGGAAACACCCACCCACGGCCGGACCGGCCCACACCCAGGACGCCCGCGACCTCCTCGCCCGCGTCCTGGACGGCTCCGCGCCCGCCTTCGCCCTGCTGCACCGCCCGCAGGCCACCGGCCCGGAGACCATAGAGGTCCTGCTGACCGAAACGGCTCACTGCGCCGCCCTGGCCGACCTGCCGCTGCCGGGGGAAGCCGCCCCGGAAGGCGGCCACGAACTGCTCGCCCTGGTCCCGTACCGGCAGATCACCGAGCGCGGATTCACCGCCCACGACGACAGCGAGCCTCTGATCGCGATGGCGGTCACCGCCCAGCAGACCCTGCCGCTCGCCGATGTCCGGCTGCGGCTGCCGAACGAGCCGGTCAAGATCGACCAGGACGGGTTCGACGTATCCGACCAGGCGTACGCGGACATCGTGCGTCGCGTGATCGCCGACGAGATCGGCACCGGCCAGGGCGCGAACTTCGTGATCAAACGCACCTTCACGGCGTGGCTACCGGGCTTCTCGACTGCCGGAGCCCTCTCGGTCTACCGCCGGCTGCTGGAGCGGGAAAGGGGCGCCTACTGGACGTTCCTCGTGCACACGGGCGACCGCGTCCTGGTGGGTGCGACCCCCGAGCGGCACATCAGCGTGCGCGACGGCAGGGCCGTCATGAACCCCATCAGCGGCACGTACTGCTATCCCCCCGGCGGCCCCACGCTCGACGGCGTGCTGTCCTTCCTGACGGACCGCAAGGAAACCGACGAGCTGTACATGGTGGTCGACGAGGAACTGAAGATGATGGCCCGGGTCTGTCCCTTCGGCGGACGCCTGACGGGCCCCTACCTCAAGGAGATGGCCCGCGTCGCACACACCGAGTACCTCATCGAGGGACATACCGACCGCGACGTACGCGACGTCCTCCGGGAGACCCTGTTCGCCCCGACGGTGACCGGATCGCCGCTGGAGAACGCCACCAAGGTGATCAGCCGCCACGAGCCGACCGGGCGCGGCTACTACAGCGGGATCGCTGCACTCATCGGGCGGGACGCGGGCGGCAAACGCACCCTGGATTCGTCCATCCTGATCCGCACGGCCGACATCACAGCCGACGGCCGCCTGCGGATCGGCGTGGGAGCAACCCTGGTGCGTCACTCCGACCCCGAGTCCGAGGCCCGGGAGACCCGGGCCAAGGTGTCGGGGCTGCTCGCCGCGCTCGCCGAGCCCGCACCCAGCCGCTTCGCCACCCATCCCGACGTCCAGGCCGCGCTGGCGGGCCGCAATGCCACCGTCGCGGGATTCTGGCTGGACGAGCCGGAGAACAGGGCCCATGTGTCGGCCGAGTTGGCAGGACGTCGGGTCCTCGTCGTCGACGCCGAGGACACCTTCACGGCGATGCTCGCCCACCAGATCCGCTCCCTCGGGGTGGAGGCGACCGTGTGCCGGTTCGACGAGGTCTACGACACGGCGGCGTACGACCTGCTGGTCCTGGGGCCGGGACCCGGCGACCCGGGACAACTGGGGCACCCGAAGATCGCACATCTCAGGTCGACGATGTCCCGGCTCCTGGCGGCGAGGCATCCCTTCCTCGCGGTGTGCCTGAGCCACCAGGTGCTGAGCGCGCTGCTCGGCCTCTCTCTGGTACGCCGCCGGGTCCCCAACCAGGGTGTGCAGCACGAGATCGACCTGTTCGGACGGCGCGAACGGGTGGGCTTCTACAACACGTACACGGCATGCGCGGCGGCCGACGTCATCGAGCACCCGGACGTCGGCCGGGTGACGGTGAGCAGGGACCGTGCCGGCGGCGAGGTCCATGCCCTGCGCGGACGGTCCTTCGCCTCGGTGCAGTTCCACGCGGAGTCCGTCCTGACCCAGGACGGACCGCGGATCATCGGTTCGCTGCTCACCCGACTGGTGCGGCCGCGCACCCCCTAGGCCGGCCGCGGCATCAGCCGAGAAGGGACACAGGCAGCGACATGGCACACGCACTCATCGCGGGCGGCGGCATAGGCGGCCTCGCCACCGCTGTGGCGCTTGCGCGCTGCGGTCACCGCGTCACCGTCCTCGAACGCGAGGACACCTTCGCCGAGATCGGCTCGGGCATCCAGCTCGCTCCGAACGGCTTCCACGCCCTCAACCTGCTCGGTGTGGGGCAGGACGTGCGTGACCGGGCGGTATTCGTCGACGAACTCCGCCTGATGGACGGCCTGACGAGCGAGAAGATCGCCGGCATGCCGGTCAGGGAGCGGTACCGACAGCGCTTCGGCAACCCCTACGCCGTGGTGCACCGCCGGGATCTCCACGGCCCCCTGCTCTCGGCATGCCGGGCGAGCGAGGGCATCGAGCTCGTCGCGAGCGCCGCCGTGCAGCGGTACGTACAGAACCCGGCAACCGTGACGGTGACCACGGCGGACGGCCGGACCTTCACCGGCGACCTCCTCGTGGGAGCCGACGGCATCCGCTCGGCCGTTCGCGCACACCTGGTGCGCGACGGCGCTCCCCGGGTCTGCGGACACACCATCTACCGCTCGGTGATACCGATCGAGAAGGTGCCGCGGCGACTGCGCTGGAACGTGGTGACCCTGTGGGCGGGCCCCGCCTGGCACTTCGTCCACTACATCATCGGCCGTGGCGAGTACCTCAACCTCGCCGCGACCCTCGACGACGGCGCCCGCGAGTCCGTCTCCGGACGCCCGGTGCGGCGGGCCGTCGTGCTGAGCCGCTTCCAGGAGCTGGGGGAAACCGCCCGGCTGCTGCTGGAGTTGGGTGAGCACTGGCGGCAATGGGTGCTGTGCGACCGCGATCCGGTCGACGTCTGGACGGACGGCCGGGTGGCGCTCATGGGCGACGCAGCCCACCCGATGCTCCAGTACGCCGCCCAGGGCGCCTGCCAGGCCCTGGAGGACGCCGTGGTCCTGGGTGACGTCCTCGCAGACGCCACCGCCGACGACGTGGCGCAGCGCCTGGAGGAGTACAACGCCGTGCGACGCGAGCGGACCGCGCGCACCCAACTGCTGGCCAGGGAGATGGGCACGCGCGTCTACCATCCCGCGGGGGAGGAGGCGCAGGCCCGCACCGCGATGCTGCGTTCACTCACCGAGGACGACCTTTACGAAAAGGTGCACTGGCTCCATGGCGCCCGGGACTTCACCCGGTCCCGACATCCCTGACGGAAGAAGCCCGGGTGGTTGCTCAGACGGTCCGCCTGGCAGACATCAGGATGCTGTCAGCCGACAGTCTGTTGATTTCCGCTGCGACCGGCATGACGGAGGGGTGAGGATTTCGGCTATGGGGTTGTCGACGTCGTTTACGGAACTGTTCGATGTGGAGCATCCGATTGCCCTGGCCCCGATGGGCGGGTCGGCCGGTGGCGCCCTGACGGCGGCGGTCTCGCGCGGCGGCGGTCTCGGACTGCTGGGCAGCGGGAACGGGGACCAGGACTGGTTGGCCCGTGAACTGCCCGTCCTGGCCGACGAGGGCGCCGGGAAGCCGTGGGGCATCGGCTTTCAGACGTGGGCGATCGACGTCGATGCGGTCGCGCGGGCGCTGGAGCACAGGCCCGCGGCGGTGATGTTGTCCTTCGGCGACCCCGGTCCGTACGTGGAGCGTATCCGCAGCGCGGGCACGGCGCTGATCATTCAGGTCACCGATATGGAGGAGGCCCGGAGGGCGGTGGATCTGGGCGCCGATGTGATCGTGGCGCAGGGCACCGAAGGGGGCGGGCATGGAGCCCGGTACGGGCGGTCCACGCTGCCGTTCGTTCCCGTCGTGGTGGACTTGGCGGCACCGGTGCCGGTGCTGGCGGCCGGCGGGATCGCCGACGGCCGCGGCGTGGCGGCCGCCCTGGCGCTGGGAGCTGCTGGAGCACTGCTCGGCACCCGCTTCCAAGCCACGACCGAGGCGCTGGTCGCCTCCGCGACCGCCAAGGCAATCGTTGAGGGACGTGGGGAGGACACCGAGCGCAACAGGGTGCTGGACATCGCCCGCGGCTCGCGGTGGCCGGCGCAGTACACCGCGCGCACCCTTGGCCACCCTTTCCTCGACGGATGGCGGGGCCGCGAGGACGAACTCGCAGCTGCCCCTCATGCCCAGCAGGCGTACCAAGACGCCGTGGCACGCGGCAGGATCCCCGCCCTGCCGCAGTGGGCCAGCGAGGCCATCGACCTCATCAACGACCTGCCGTCCGCGGCCGAGCTGGTCGGCACCCTGGCCGCCCAGGCTGAGGACGCACTGGCCCGAGCCGGCCGGCGGTGACCGTGATCGCCGGGAAGCAGCGATCACGCCGGACCTCCAGCCCCTCACGGTCGACGACCCCAGCTGCACACCGGCCTTGAGCTCACCTTGGTAACCGGCCCCCAGTGGGGACTTCCTGCCGGCCGCACCTCCCGGAGGCGGGCGCGTGGGCGAGTTCGTTCGTGATCTCGGCGCTGATCTCGGTGCTGGTCAGTGTCCTCGTGGGGAAGTCAGAGCGTTGCGGGTCCTCACTGCGCCTGCGGCGAGAGAGGTGTCAGCTGCCGATGAGAAGTGCCGTGAGACGGGCCGTGCCCGCGGGTACGGCGAGCAGCGTGCCGAGCGCGGTCCGCTCGGTCCGGGCCGGCGATCCGGTGTCGCCGGGTTCCGCCTCCGCGCCCACCAGCAGCACCTGCCACGGCCCCGGCGCACCCTCCGCCTCGACCGTGACCGCGCTGCCGTCGCGGCTCGTCCGGAAGACGGCTGCCGCGCCGTCCCGGGCGCCCGGGGCCGGGATCCGTGTCGTGACCGTCGTACCGTCGACCGGAGCGTGGACCCGCAGTGTCACCCCGTGCGCCCAGTCGTACTCCGCCGCGTCGTCGCTCTCGCCGTACGGGATGACCGAGCCGGGCCGGGCGAGCAGGGGGAGGCTGTCGAAGCCGTACTGCTCACGCCGCCAGCAGGGCCCCTGGATCTGCTCGCCCGACAGCAGATGGGTCCAGGTGCCGTCCGGCACGTAGTAGTCGACGGTGCCGTCCGCCGAGAAGACGGGAGCGACGAGCAGGTCGTCGCCGAGCATGTACTGCCGGTCGAGGGTGTGGCAGGCGGGGTCGTCGGGGAACTCCAGCACCATCGCCCGCATGACCGGAGTGCCGTGCTCCGCCGCCTGCTGGGCCGCGCGGAACAGGTACGGCATGAGCCGGTGCTTGAGGCGGGTGAAGTCGCGGGTGACCGCGACCGCCTCCTCGTCGTAGTCCCACGGCACCCGGTAGGACTTGCTGCCGTGCAGTCGGCTGTGCGACGACAGCAGGCCGAACTGCACCCAGCGCTTGAAGACCTCGGGCGTCGGCGTGCCCTCGAAGCCGCCGATGTCGTGGCTCCAGAAGCCGAAGCCGGACAGGCCCAGCGACAGCCCGCCGCGCAGCGATTCGGCCATCGCACCGAAGTGGGACTCGCAGTCGCCGCCCCAGTGGACCGGGAACTGCTGGCCGCCGGCCGTCGCCGAGCGCGCGAAGAGCACGGCCTCGCCCGCGCCCCGTGCCTCGCGCAGCACGTCGAAGACGGTCTCGTTGTAGAGCTGCGTGTAGTAGTTGTGCATCCGCTCCGGGTCGGAGCCGTCGTGCCAGACCACGTCGGTGGGGATGCGCTCGCCGAAGTCGGTCTTGAAGCAGTCGACGCCCTGCGCGGCGAGCGCGCGCAGCTTGCCCGCGTACCACTCCCGCGCGTCCGGATTGGTGAAGTCGACGAGGGCCATGCCCGCCTGCCACAGATCCCACTGCCACACGTCGCCGCCTGCCCTGCGGACCAGATAGCCGTGCCGTTTGGCCTCCGCGAACAACGCGGACTTCTGCGCGATGTACGGGTTGATCCACACCGACACGCGCAGCTCGTGCTCGTCCTTCAGGCGCCGCAGCATGCCCTCGGGGTCCGGGAAGACGTCCGGGTCCCAGGTGAAGTCGCACCACTGGTACTCGCGCATCCAGAAGCAGTCGAAGTGGAACACTCCGAGCGGGATGTCGCGCTCGGCCATGCCGCGTACGAACCGGTTCACCGTCTCCTCGTCGTAGGAGGTGGTGAACGAGGTCGACAGCCACAGCCCGAACGACCAGGCCGGCGGCAGCGCCGGGCGGCCGGTCAGCGCCGTGTAGCGGTCCAGGATGTCCTTGGGCGTCGGGCCGTACACGACGAAGTACTCCAGCGACTGGTCCTCGACGCTGAACTGCACCTGCCCGACGGCCTCCGAGCCGACCTCGTAGCTCACCTTTCCGGGATGGTTGACGAAGACGCCGTAGCCGCGGTTGGTCAGATGGAACGGAACGTTCTTGTACGCCTGCTCGCTCGCGGTGCCGCCGTCGGCCTGCCAGATGTCCACGCTCTGGCCGTTCTTGACGAAGGGGGTGAACCGCTCGCCGAGCCCGTACACCAACTCGCCGACACCGAGCGACAACTGGCCCAGCGAGTGGTGGCTGCCGTCGCCGGTGACCGCGAAGCCGGTCCCGCGCGCCTCGGCGGAGGTGAGGACGCGGCCGTCCGCGGTGAAGTCCAGCCGCCACGGTGCCGCGGTGTCCACGCGCAGGGACAGCTCCCCGGCCGTCAGCTCAAGCAGCGAACCCTCGCGGGTGACCTTTGCCGTGTGGCCCGGCTCGGCGCGCAGCGCGAACTCCGGGCCGCGCTCGGCGGCGCCCGCGTGGTGGGTGGAGCGGACGCCGATCACTCCCTCGGCGGGGGACCAGCATTCGACGGTCAGCAGCGGGCTGTTGAGGGTGTGGCCGCGCTTCGTCACGTGCCGCACGGGCGCGTAGAGCGTGAACCGGTCGTCGGTGACCTGTACGTCGGCGACCTCGGTCGCGTACGACGCCTTGACGCCGTCGCGCATGAGCCAGTAGCCGTCGGTGAACTTCATGAGGGGTCCTTAACGAGGGGTGGTGCGGCTGCCGGGAGCGGCGGGTCAGGCGCCGCCGCGGGTGCGGTGGGCGGCGATCAGTCGCTGGTACCAGTGGTAGCTGTCCTTGGGCGTGCGCGCCTGCGTGGCGTAGTCGACCCGGACGATGCCGAAGCGCTGGCCGTAGCCACGGGCCCACTCGAAGTTGTCCAGCAGCGACCACACGTAGTAGCCGCGCACGTCGACGCCCGCGCGCAGCGCGGCGGCGAGCGCGTCGAGATGGCCGTGGAGGTAGTCGATCCGGTCGGTGTCCCGGACCCGGCCGTCGGCGTCGGTCGTGTCCGCCTCGGCCGAGCCGTTCTCGGTGATCAGGATCGGGGGCAGCGCCGGGTAACGCTCGGTCAGGTCGACCAGCAGGTCCGTGAAGGTGTGCGGGACGACGGGCCAGCCCATGGTGGTGTGCCGGACGTCGTCGCGCCAGCTCTCCTCGGCCCGGACGTCGACCGCCGTACGGGTCGCCGGGTCCGGGTCGCGGTACGGGGCGTCGGCGACGGTGATCGGCCGGTAGTAGTTGATGCCGACGAAGTCGAGCGGCGCGCCGATGAGGTCGAGGTCGCCCTCGCGCCGGTACGAGCCGTCGCCGGAGGGCAGGAGCTCGCTCCACGTCTCGGCCTCGTGCTCCGGGTAGCGTCCGGCGAACAACGGCTCGAACCACACGTCGTTGTGCAGTGTCTCCACGCGGCGTACGGCGGCCAGGTCGGCGGGGGAGTCCGTGGCCGGCAGCAGCCGGTCGGGGTTGAGCGTGATCCCGACCTCGCGTACGCCCGCGGCGCGCAGCTCGCGCACGGCGAGCCCGTGGCCGACGAGCAGATGGTGGGCGGCGGCGAGCGCGCCGCGGCCCTCGCGGGCGCCCGGCGCGTGGGCGCCCGCCGCGTAGCCGACGAAGGCGCTGCAGAACGGCTCGTTGAGGGTGATCCAGCGGTCCACCCGGTCGCCGAGCCGGGCGGCGACCAGGCCGGCGTACTCGGCGAAGCGTTCCGCGGTCTCGCGCACCCGCCAGCCGCCGCGGTCCTCGAGGGCCTGGGGGAGGTCCCAGTGGTAGAGGGTGGCGGCGGGCGAGATGCCGGACGCGAGCAGTTCGTCCACGAGCCGGTCGTAGAAGTCGAGACCCGCCGTGTTGACCGGGCCCGACCCGTCCGGCTGGATGCGCGGCCAGGCGATGGAGAAGCGGTAGCTGTCCACGCCCAGCTCGCGCAGCAGGGCGATGTCCTCGCGGTAGCGGTGGTAGTGGTCGCAGGCCACGTCACCGGTGGCGCCGTCCGCGACGCGTCCCGGCTCGCGGCAGAAGGTGTCCCAGATGGACGGGCCTCTGCCGTCCTCGTCGTACGCGCCCTCGATCTGGTAACTCGCGGTGGCGGCGCCGAAGAGGAAACCGTGGGGGAACTCGGGGAGTTTCATGATGGGTTACAGCCCCTGCCGGCTACTTGACGGACCCGCCGGTGATCCCGGCGGCGATGTACTTCTGGGCGACGACGAGCAGGATCGCGGCCGGCACGGCCGAGAGCACGGCGGTCGCCATGACCGCGCCCCAGTCGCTGACGTGTGCGCCGACGAACTGGTAGATGCCGAGCGTGATGGGCCTGACGTCGTCCGTGGTGTTGAGGGTCAGCGCGAACATGAAGTCCGACCAGGCGAAGAGGAAGGTGAACAGGCCCGCCGTGATCAGGGCGTTGCGGCTCATCGGCAGCACGATCCGGACGAACGCGGTGAAGCGGTTCGCCCCGTCCACCATGGCGGCCTCGACGACCTCACCCGGGATGGACACCATGAACGCCCGCAGCAGCACGATCGCGAACGGCAGACCGAGTGAGGCGTCCGCCAGGATCAGCCCCAGGTAGGAGTTGACCAGGCCGAGCTCTGCGTACGCGCTGTAGAGGGCGTTGGCGATGACGATGCCCGGGACCATCTGCGTGATCAGCGTCGTGAAGACGATGCTCTGACCGCCGCGCAGCCCGAACTGGGCGAGCCCGTACGCGGCGGGCGCGGCCAGCGCGAGACACACGACGACGGCGCCCAGCGCGACGACGAAGCTGGTGAGGAGCGAGCCGCCCTGGGTGCTGATCGCCGTGTCGAAGTTCTTCAGGCTCGGTGAGGCGGGAAACCACTCGGTGGCGGCGATGCTCGACTCGGGCTGGAGGGCGGTGTTGACCATCCAGTACACCGGGAAGAGCAGTACGGCGAGGATCAGCAGCGCCGCGGTGGTGTTCCACGCCGAGCGAAAACGGAGACGGTTCGCCGGTCGGTTCATCGGCGCCTTCATCGGTCGGTTCATCGTCGGTCACTTCCCCTTGCCGAAGTCGGCGCGGTTGGCCCGCAGGTACAGCACGGCGAAGACCGCACTGATGAGGATCAGGACATTGCCCACCACGGCGCCCTGGCCGAAGTCGAGCTGCAGGAAGGACAACTGGTACGTGACCGTGCCCAGCGTCTGCGTGGAGTCCGCGGGACCGCCCGAGGTCAGCGCCAGGATCAGGTCGAGGATCTTCACCGTCGACATGAAGCCCAGCACGAGCACGACCGTGATCACCGGCCGGAGCATCGGCAGCGTGATGCTGCGGAACGTACGCCATGCGCCGGAGCCGTCCAGCGACGCTGCCTCGTACAGCTCGCGCGGTATCTCCTGCAGACCGCCGTAGAGAATCACCATGTTGAACGGGATGCCGATCCAGATGTTGACCAGGATCGCCGACAGCAGCGCCACACCGGGGCTGCTGAGCCACGGCACACCGTCCTGCGGGGCCAGGCCGACCGCGTGCAGGGCGGTGTTGAGCATCCCGTGGTCCTGGTCGAGGATGCGCCGCCAGACGACGGCGGAGACGACCATGGGCACGAGCCACGGCAGGAGCAGGATGGCGCGCACGAACCCGGAGAGCCGGAAGCGGCGCGAGAAGAACACGGCGAGCGCGAGGCCGATGGTGAACTGGCCGACCAGCGAGCCGACGGTGAAGACGGCCGTGTGCCACAGGGCGTCGGTGAACAGCTCGTTGGAGAAGACGGCCCGCCAGTTGTCGAGACCGTTGAACGGGGCCTCGCCGGTGAAGTACGTCTTCGGCGTGTAGTGCTGGAAGCTCATCACGATGTTGCGGACGAGCGGATAGCCGAAGAAGAGCGCCATGTAGGCGAGCGCGGGGAGGACGAAGAGCCAGCGGAGCAGTCCGCGGCCCCGCGGGGCACGCCCGGTGGCGGACTTCGCCTTGGCGGCCTCCGTGCCGGGCGCGATGGAGGTGATCGTGGTCATGGCCGGTTCCTCACTTCCCCGCCGAAGCCTGCTGCTGGGCCCGCTGCAGGGCCTGTTCGGGACTGGTCCGCCCGGTCAGCACGGACTGGAAGGCGCCCGCGAGCGCGTCTCCGACGACCGGCCAGCCGGTGCCGACCTTCGCGGTACGGGAGCGGGCCGTGGTGACCAGGTCGGCGAAGGCGGCGAGCTTCGGGTTCTGCTGCGCGTACGCCTCGGCGGCGGCGGAGCGGGTGGGCACGTTGTTGACGGACTCGCCCCACTGGAGCTGGTTCTTCTCGGAGTTGAGGCAGTTCAGGAGCTTGCCCGCGTTCTTCTCGCGGGCCGGGTCCTCGTCGTTCTTCGGTACGGCCATCACGGTGCCACCGATGGGCGGCACCGCGGCTTTGCCCGCCTCGGGCACCGGAATGCTCGCGACCGCCCAGTCCACGTTCTTCTGGGCGCTGAGGACCGGCACCTGCCACGGCCCGTTGATCATCATGGCGGCGCGGCCCGCGACGAACTGGTCGTTGACGTCCTGCTGGTTCCAGTTGACGACGGACTTCGAGGCGGAGCCGTCCGCGACCAGGTCCTTCCACAGCTGGAGGGCGGCCTCACCCTTGCCGTTGTCGAGCTTGGCCTCGTCACCGCCGGCGGACCAGAAGAACGGCAGGAACTGGTAGACGCCGTCCGCGTTGGGGCTCGCGCTGAAGGCCATCCCGTACGTGTCGCCGGCGGTGAGCTGCTTGGCTGCGGCCCGCAGCTCGTCCCAGGTGGTGGGCGGCGCGATGCCCGCCTTCTTCAGCAGCGCGGTGTTGTAGATCAGCGCGAGGGAGTTCACGGAGCGGGCGATGCCGTACTGGGTGCCGTCGTACGAGCCGAGGGAGGTGGCGCTCGCGGAGAAGCCGGAGGTGTCGACCCCGACTTCGTCGAGCGGCCGCAGGCCCTCCGTCTGCGCGAACTGCGGCAGCTCGGAGCCGTCGAGCTCCAGGATGTCGGTGAGCGAGTCGGAGGACGCCATCCGCAGCGCCTTCGAGGCGATCTGGTCGGCGGGCACGCTGATCTGCTCGACCTTCAGGCCCAGCGGCTCGGCGCAGCGGTCGAAGAACCGCTGGTTGGCGCCGTGTTCGGCGGTGTCGGTGGCCGAGTTGAG
Source organism: Streptomyces sp. NPDC059866 (assembly GCF_042731325.1). NCBI lineage: Bacteria > Bacillati > Actinomycetota > Actinomycetes > Kitasatosporales > Streptomycetaceae > Streptomyces > Streptomyces sp. NPDC059866. Next base: position 166,720 of record NZ_JBHWJT010000018.1, read on the forward strand.
CACCGTGACGGTGCCGGGGTCGGGCTCGGCGGCGCATCCGGTCAGTCCCAGCGCGAGGGTGCTCGTGGCGAGCACCGCGGCGAGGGCGGGGAGAGGTATGCGTGGTCGTCCGGTTGGGGACGGCATGATCGGTTCTCCATTACATGTGCGGCTCTGGACATGCGGGGGGTAGGGCGAGGGGTGCGTGGCCGGCCGCGCCGAACGGGCGGCCGTCGTGGTCAGCCGGACGGGGGCGGGGCGATGGCGGGCCCGGCCATCCGCGGCTCGATGAGGTGGTGCGGCGCGTCGGCGGGCGCGGTCGGGGCAGGTGCCGCTGTGGGCTCCTGGGACGACGGCGGCCGGCCGTCGCTGCCGGCGCTGATCGCGTCGATGGCGAGCCGGGCCACGGCCGTGGACATCTCCGCGACGGGCAGGTCGATCCGCGGCAGATGCCGGATGCCCAGCTCGTCCGGGAGGCTGCCGACGAGGACCACGGACAGGTCCTCGGGGACCCGCAGCCCGGCCGAGGACACGGCGTCCAGCAGGTGGGGGAGGAGGATCAGGTCCTGGACGACCAGCGCGGTCGGCGCGGGACGCACGGCCAGCGCCTCGCGCAGCCGGCGCCCGAGCCTTTCCGGGTCGCGGTGCGAGGAGAGCACGCGCACCTCGGCCCCGGTCTCGGCGGTCGCGCGCCGGGCGCCGTCGAGGCCGCGCACCGCATAGCCGCGACGCGCGGCCATCTCGTGCTCGGCCGACGACAGGAAGACGATCCGGCGGTGGCCGGCCGCCGCGGTCTCCCGGACGGCGAGGGCGACCGCCACCTCCCAGTCGAGATCGGTCCAGGGCAGCGCCGCGTGGTCGTCGTGGCCGAGCAGTGCTGCGGGGAAGCCCAGCTCGTGCAGGACCCCGATACGGGGATCGCGCTCCTCGACCGCCATCAGCACCGCCGCGTCCGCGAGCCCGCTGCGGGCCACGCGGCGCAGCGCGCCGGCGCCGTCGCCTTCGGTGATGAGAAGCACATCGTATCCGTGCCCGCGGGCGGCGTCGGTGACATCGATGGCGAACCGGCCGTCGATCGCCCGGTACTCACCGGGCACACGCGGCACGGCCAGTGCCAGCACGTTGGTGCGGGAGCTGCGCAGTGTGCGGGCGCTGGCGCGCGGGTGGTAGCCGAGCTCGTCGATCGCCGTCTGCACCGCGCGCCGGGTGTCCTCGGAGATCTTGCGGGATCCGCTCAGGACGTAGGACACGGTGCTGGGCGCCACGCCCGCCCGCTCGGCGACGTCCTTGATCGTGGCCATCTCCGCCTCCGTCCGCCCGCCTTCGGGCTCCTCGGATTCATCGAATCCATCGAATCGATTCGATGAACGGCGCGACTTTAGGCAGATGAGCTCGGGAAGGGCAATACCCTTGGCGTTATGTCCGGTTTGTGGTCGAGGAGTTGCCGAGGGGCTGCCACGTCGGATCGACCGACGCCGTCACCGGGTGGTTGACGCATGACCGGTGGCTGCTCGCACCACGGTCAGGCCGCACCGGTATGGCTCGTCGAGCTCGCCGTCGGGGAAGAGCCGTGCCAGGGCGGTGCGGTTCGCGTCGAGGAGTGCGGCCCGCTCGACGGGGTCCATGACCACGAAGTGCGAGTGGGTGCCGAGGTTGCGGAGGTGCTCCTCGACGGTGATCCGGCGTGACCACGTGATCTCGCGGGTGGCCACCTGGACCGGAAACGGGGCGAACAGCTCGGCCACGGTTGTCGGGAAGCTGCGGGTGAAGGGTGCGAGCCGGGCATCCTCCGCCGCGACCCACGGGACACGGACGTCGGCCTGGTTCCACCACAGGGCCAACACGCCGTGCGGGCGCAGCACGCGCAGCGCTTCGGGGACGGAGCGGGCCGGGTCGGTCCAGTGCCAGGCCTGCGCGTAGGCGATCAGGTCGAAGCTGCCGGCGGCGAACGGCAGGCGGTTCCCTTCGCCCCGCACCAACGGGACCTCCGGCTCGGCCCGGCGCAGCTCTGCCCCCATGCCGGCGCCCGGCTCCAGGGCGACGACGCGGGCGCCGCGCTCACGCAGCAGCCGGGTGGCGATACCGGTGCCGGCGCCGCAGTCCAGCACGTCGGCGTCGGCCAGCGCTCGGCCGGCGAGTTCCTCCACGGCGTCGAAGAGGGCCGGCGGATAGCCCGGGCGGGCGGCAGCGTACTGCGTGGCAACGCTGTCGAAGGACAGGGCGCGGTCTTGGTTCGCGTGGGATGCCATGGCCGCGATCCTTCCGGGCGGACGGAGCACGCGGAAGACGACTGCGCCTGAGTACCCGTACTCAGGCCGATTGTGTCGCTTGGCTCTGACGCGGCCGGTCCGTGTTGCCCACGATGGAGTGCTCCCCGCGTCGAGAGAGGTGTTCATGGGCCGTGACCTGCAGCTGCGCGCTGCCACTCCGGAGGATCTGGAGTGGATCTACGAACTGCGTCACCGGGTGTACGCACAGGAGTTGGGCCAGCATGCGCCGGATCCGGCCGGGCGGCTTCGTGACGGGCTGGACGGCGACAACGTCTATCTGGTCGCGGCGCGAGGAGCGGACCGCATCGGCTTTGTCAGCCTGACGCCGCCCTGGTTGGGGCGGTACGCGCTGGACAAGTACCTGACCCGCGACGAGCTGCCGTTGCTGACCGAGGACGATGTGTTCGAGGTGCGCATCCTCACCGTCGAGCCGCGCTGGCGGGCCTCCGCAGCGGCACCGCTGCTGATGTACGCGGCGCTGCGCTGGATCGCCGCCCGGGGCGGCCGCCGGGTGGTGGCGATGGGGCGCACCGAGCTGCTCGCCATGTACCTGGCCGCCGGTCTGCGCCCGGTCGGCCGTACCGTTCACAGCGGTGCGTTGACGTTCGAGGTGCTGACCGGCAGCGTGACCGAGCTGACGAAGGTCACGATGGACCGTTACCGCACCACGCTGGAGCGTCTGCGGTCCGCAGTGGACTGGCAGTTGGACGTGGCGTTCGCACCCCGGCCGGACGGCTGCGAACACGGCGGTGCCTCGTTCACCGCCATCGGCACGGACTTCCGCAGTCTGAACCGGCGTCATCAGGTGGTCGCGGCCGACGTGTTGGACGCCTGGTTCCCGCCGGCCCCCGGCGTGCGGGCGGCGCTCGCGGAAGATCCGGCCTGGGCCGCCCGGACCTCGCCGCCGACCGGCGCCGAGGGCCTGCTGGCGGAAATCGCCACGGCCCGGGCACTGCCCGCGGAGACACTCGCGGTCGGCGCCGGTTCATCCGACTTGATTTTCAGGGCCTTCGGCCGGTGGCTGACCCCGCAGAGCAGGGTGCTGCTGACAGACCCGGGCTACGGCGAGTACGCCCACGTCACGGAGCGGGTGATCGGATGCCGGGTGGACCGGTTCCGGTTGCGCCGCGAGGACGGCTGGCGGATCGATCCGGCCCGGCTGTCCGCAGCCGTCGGGTCCGGCCGCTACGACCTCGTGGTGGTGGTCAACCCGAACAACCCGACCGGACGCCACGCGCCGGCCGCTGAGTTGCGCTCGGTGATCGCCGCCGCACCGGCCCGGACCCGCTGGTGGATCGACGAGGCATACCTGGGCTACGTCGACCTGAACGAGTCGCTCGCCGGCCTCGCCGCGACGGACCCGCGAGTGGTGGTCTGCACCTCACTGTCCAAGATGTATGCGCTGTCCGGCATGCGGGCGGCGTACCTGGTGGCCGAGCCGAACACCGCGTCGCAGCTGCGCCGTTGGACGCCGCCCTGGCCGGTCAGCCTCCCGGCGCAGCTGGCCGCGGTGGAAGCCCTGCGCGACCCGGCGTACTACAGCGACTGCTGGCGTCGCACCCACGCGCTGCGCCGACAACTCGCCGCCGACCTGGCCGGGTTGGACCAGGCCGTGGTGGTCGAAGAGGCCGTGGCGAACTTCCTCACCGTGACCCTGCCGTCCGGCGGGCCGAGTGCCGCACAACTGGTGCACGAGTGCCGCCGCCACGACGTGTACCTGCGTGACCTGTCGCCGTTGTCGTCGGAGTACCAGGGGCGCACCGTGCGCATCGCGGTCCGGGACACCGCCGAGAATGCGCGCATCGTGGCCGCGTGTCAGGCCGCCCTGGACGTACTGCGGCCGCGTTCGGGCTCGCTCGTCTCGAGGCCTGAGATGCGTGGGATGCCTGAGGGAGTTTCCGCCTTCGGATCCACTCGATGATCACCGTGGCCTCCCTGGCGCCCTACCTCGGTGGGGCGTTGGCGCTGGGCGGCATCGCGGTGGCGGCATCCCGGCGCCGCGAGCTGCTGATCCGGTGGTGCGCCTGGGCGGTCGGAGTGCCGCTGGTCACCGGCGCGTTCTGGCTGGGCCGGCCGGGCGCCGCGGGCCTCGCCATCGTGGTCGGGGTGATTGCGGTGCTGGAGTTCGGCGGGCTGATGCTGCTGGGCCGGGTGGACCGGGTGGTGCTGGCCGCGGCGGTGGCAGGCGTGGTGCTGGCCGCCTGGCTGGCGCCCGGACAGGTGCTCCGGGTGGTGGCGATCGGGGCGCTCGCGGTGGCCGCGGTGCCGCTCCTGGCCGGCGACGCCGAGTACGGCCTGCGCCGGCTCGGCGCCGGCCTGCTGGGCCTTGCCTGGCTGAGTGCGCTGGCCGCGCTGGTGCCGCTCGGGGCGAGCGCGCTGGCGCTGTTCGTGGCGGTCTCGGTCGCCGACATCGCGGCGTACTTTGCCGGTCAACGGCTGGGCGGGCCGCGGCTGTCGCCGCTGTCACCGGCCAAGCGGTGGAGCGGGACGCTGGCCGGGGCCGCGGCCGGTCTCGGCGTGCTCGCCGTGCTGTCCGCGCTGAGCTGGCCGATGGCGGTGGCGGTGGCGGTCGGCGGCCCGGCCGGCGACCTTCTCGAATCCATGATCAAAAGAGGTGCGCAGGTGAAGGACGCCGGCCGCTGGCTACCGGGCTCCGGCGGCCTGCTGGACCGGATCGACTCGCTGCTCATCGCGCTGGCCGTCCTGCTTGTTCTGCGCTGACCCCGGGTGATCCCGTCAAGGCCGGCCCAGGCTGTGACCGACGCTTGTGGGCATAGCGTTGGACACAGTGTCCGATGACGTTTAGGGTCCTCCGTGAGCGCTGTGGGGCGCCTGCTGTTTCTGACTGATCTGAAAGCGGATTTTTCGTGGCTGATGGGGTTTCCCGTCCGACCCTGCTCCTGGTGCACGGGGCATGGCACGGCGGGTGGTGCTGGGAGAAGTCGGCGTCGGTACTTCATGCCGACGGGTGGCGGACGCGAGCGGTCGACCTGCCCAGTGCCGGCGGGCGGGCGGGAGTGCAGGACGACGCGCAGGCGGTGCTCGGCGAGCTGGAGCGCATCGAGGGCCCGGTCGTGGTCGTCGCGCACTCCTACGGAGGCATACCGGTCAGCCAGGCCGTCGCCCGGGCCGGGAACGTGTCGCGGATCGTCTACCTGGCGGCGTACCAGCTCGATGCCGGCGAGAGTCTCCTGGGGTTCCATGGCGCGCCCGCTTCGCCGGGGCCGCGCGACATCGAGGCCGTACCGGATGATCCGGTCGGGCTGTTCTACGGTGACGTGCCTCGGACCGAGGCCGAGCAGGCCGCCGCGCGGCTGGTGCCGCAGAGCGCACAGTCCTTCAGGGACGAGCTGACTCGGGCCGGGTGGCACACCGTCCCGTCGACGTACATCGTCTGCGAGGACGACCGGGCCCTGCCCGTGCAGAACCAGCAGACGCTGGCGGCCAGGTCCGATGCGGTCCACCGCATCAAGAGCAGCCACTCGCCCTTCCTGTCCAAGCCGGGGGAGCTCGCAGCTCTCCTGTCGGAGATCGCCCTCGCGTCGCAGCCGTGCACAAGGAGAACGTCGTGAACAGCAACATCGGCCAGGAGGAGACGGGCGCCCCCTCCAGGGAAGAGATCAGGGCCGAACTCGTCGGACGGGCCATCGCCCTGCAACCGCTGCTGCGGGACCAAGCGGCGCGCGGCGAGTCGGAGCGCGTCCTGCCGACGGAGGTCGTCGACGCCCTGACCGAGGCGGGCGTCTTCCGGCTGCTGACGCCGAGGCGGTACGGCGGCTACGAGACCGACCTGCGGACCCTGACCGAAGTCTCCGAGGCCCTCGGGGAGGGCGACGGCTCGGCGGCCTGGGTCGGGATGATCATCTCGGTGACCAACTGGCTGGCATGCCTCTTCCCGGACAAGGCCCAAGAGGAGGTGTTCGGGGCCGATCCGGATGCGCGAGTGACCGGCGTGGCCGCGCCGGCGGGCATGGGGGAGCGGGTGCCCGGCGGCTGGCGCGTCAGCGGGAGGTGGTCGTACAACTCCGGTGCCCCGCACGCCACTTGGGCTGCGGTCGGTGCACTGCTGAAGGACGACAACGGAGCGGTCACGGACCAGGCACTCGTGCTGATCCCCGCCTCGGACCTGGATGTCGAGGACACCTGGCACACCGCGGGCATGAAGGCAACCGCCAGCAACACCCTGACAGGGCGGGATGTGTTCGTGCCCGAGCACCGCGTGCTGTCGGTTCCCGCGGCCGCGGAGGGCGTGTATCCGCGCGCGTCCCAGGACGAGACGCTGTACGGCTCGACGTTCGGCCCGATGCTGTTGCTGTGCCTGGTCGGACCGCTGCTCGGACTGGGGAAGGCCGCCATGAACGCGGTGGTGGAGGCCGCCGCGGCGAAGCCGCTGTCGTTCACCGTCCACAGCCGGCAGGCGGACTCGGTGGGTGTCCAGCTGCAGACGGCCGAGGCGGCGCTGAAGCTGGAGACCGCCCGCCTGCACACCTACCGGGCCGTGGACGAGGTGGACCGGGCCGCATCCTCCGGCGCTCCCCTGGACTACGCCGCACGTGCGCACGTCAGGGCACGGGCCGGCTTCGCCGCACAGCAGGTGCTCGAGGCGGTCGGCACCCTGCTGAACGTGCATGGCGCGTCCTCGTTCGCCGACGCCGGCCCGCTGCAGCGCATCTGGCGTGACGCCAACGTCGCGGCGCGGCACGCCGGCCTGGTCCCCGCGGTCGGCCTGGAGGTCTACGGCAAGTCCCTCCTTGGCGTCAGCGAGCGGGTGAGCCTGATGCTCTGAACCGTTCCTATGGGAGTTGGCCGGTGTTGGCCAAATCACCATGGACCGGGCCTGTGGGGGCCTGGTGACCTCGCGTACGGTCTTCGAGGTCGGGGAACAGCACGAGCTGGTCACCTCGGCGTGGTCGGGTCTTGGCGCCCTGGTGGGGCGTGCCCGCTGTCCTGGGTGGGCTCGTGGTCCCGCGTGGCCTGGGGAGGGGTGCGGTCTGGCCGGTAGCTCTCCGCTGTCCGATCCTCTGGTCGGGAGCGGTCACACCTGGCCGACGCCGGACCCTGTGGCCCAGGCCGCGTCTGCCGATCGCCACGGCGGCACCGTGGTGCCTGGTGACGGTGGTCTGGGTCTGCTGCTGGAGCGAGGTCTTCCAGTACTTCTCGCCCCAGATGCTGGTGTAGGCGGGGTCGACGGCGATGACGATGAGGCCCTGGTGGTAGGCCATGCCGCGCAGTCGTTCGCGGAAGCGTGCGGTGGGGATGCCCGCGACCGTGCGGCGGAAGCGTTTGCCGTGCCGTCCGCGGCCCATGGTCTCGCGGCCGGTGGCGCGGGCGTCATCGAAGCCGAGGTTCTCGATCACGATGCCTGCGCAGCCGTGCTCGTGAGCGAGGACGGTCAGGCGGGTGACCGCTGCGCGGAGGCGGCCGTCGCGCCGGCCGGTGGGGCCGGTCATCTCCAGCGGGATGGTGATGGGGTCGCCGACCGGGTTGCCGTGCTCGTCGAGGACGGTGGCGGCGAGGTGGTCGGCGTTGAGGTCGACGCTGAGCATGCGCGTGCCCGAGGCGCGGATCTCCTCTGGTGTGGGCAGTACGGTTGTGTCGGTGGACCAGGAGGCGTCCAGGTACCAGCGGCCGCGGGCCGGGTCGTGGGCGATGTCGTAGCGGACGGCCCGGTTTGCCGTCACGCGGTCCATCCACTCCTCACGCCGGTGCGAGAACCGCACGGTGCAGGTGAGCCGGTAACGGCCGCGGGGTGCGTTGGCCAGGTGCCGCAGCGGCTCGGGCAGCACCAGGCTCACGGTGCCGTCGTTGGGGTCGACGGTGATGGTGTAGTTCCCGAACGGGGCCGCGGATTCGCCGTCGGCGGTCAGGAACAGGCGTGACGCCTCCCACCGCCGGCGCCACTGGGCCTCGGTGAGCTGGGATTCGGCGAGATTGTGACGGGCCTTCAGCAGCCGCCTGCCGCCCGTGGTGATGGCCGGGCGACCGGACGCGATGCGGGCCTCGACGGCCGCCAGGCGGGTCTTCAGCGCCAACAAGCGGCGCTGCTTGTGGAAGCGCTCGTTCTGGTCGGCGTAGCCCCGGACCTTCCCCACGCGCTTCTGGCACGGCACAGCCAGGCGGCGCTCGATGGTGCCGATGGCGCGACGCAGGCCGGCGGCCTCGTCGTACAGGCACCGTAAGGAGAGCTGGTACTGGTCCTCCGAGACGCGGGTCATCGCCCCCGCCCACCGCGAGGACGACACGGCCGTGAGCGCCTCCTTGCGCGCCGCGCGCTGGTTCCGCTTTACCGGCACCTGCCCGATCGCCACCCGCGCGGCGAGGTCGGCGCGCTGGTGACGGCCCAGGTGGGAGCCGACGAGCGTGAGGACCTCGGCATCGGCGGCGCTCAGGCGCAGGCGGTCACGGATACGGGCCCCGGCCGGGGCGGCCACGGTGAAGGGGGCCGTGATCGGGCGCAGTGCGCGCTTCCTCCGGCGCTTCGCCATGCCCACACCCCTCCCTTCCCGTCAGCTTCTCCAACCGGCAGGTAAAACCCTATGCGCGTCCAACAATGGCCTACAAGTCACTTCCCTCGATCGTGGACTTCACTGCCCGCGTCAACGCGCGCGCCTTCGCCGAACGCGCCCCGTACAGGCGGCCGGAGAACGAGGTCACGATCGCGATCATGTCCCGCGCCAGGTCCCCGCCCTCACCGCCGTCCAGTTCCTCGTCCCCGCCGACGATCTCCAGCCGCACGCCCCACGATGGCAGCACCACCTCTGCCAGCAATGCCGTACCGAACCGCGCCAGCCGCTCCTCATGCGTCACCAGCAAGGCGGTCACGGCCTCGTCCTGGCACGCCTGCAGTGCCCTGCGCAGCCCCTTGCGCTTGTCGGAGAACCCTGATGCCACATCGGTGAATACCCCCGCCACCGGACGCTGCCCGGCCGCCGCCCGCAGCCGCTCCACCTGCCGGTCCAGATCCCCCTCGGCCCGCTGCCGGTGAGACGACACACGCCCGTACAGCACCACCGCACCCTCCGGCCGCACCGGCCGCCCACGACGGCGGGACAAGGCATCCAGGTCCCCCACCCGGAAGACCCGCCGACCACCCGGCGACCTCCGGTCCTCCAGCACACCCTCAAAGGTGTAGCGGCGCAGCGTCCGCGTCGACACGCCCAACCGCTTCGCGGCCCTGCCCGCAGAGATCCAGTCGTCGGCCTTTTCACCCATGCGAGTGACTGTATGGCCAACCGTGACCCACAACCGAATCAACAGCTCTCAACCCGACCCCGCGGCGGCGAGCTCCCGGAGCGGTGTGGGCAGGACCGCCAACCGGTGACCTGCAGACACACCGCCCGTCCGGTTCCTTAGGATGCGTGTATGCCTTCCACCACGCGACGACCCTCCAGTGCGGCCGACCGGCGGGCCGCCCTCGAAAAGCGGATCCTGGCCGTGATCGAGGAGTGTCTGCGCGGCGGTGTGACCTACACCGAGCTGAGCGTGGAGCAGATCGCGCACGCCGCGGGGATCTCTCGTTCGACGTTCTATCTGTACTTCCGTGACAAGATCGACGTGCTGCTCCGGCTGAGCGGCTCCCTCAAGAAGGAGAGCTACGCGATCGCGGCGTCCTGGCGGCCGACCGGCCCCGACGGCGGCCTGGACGGCCTGGCCCGTACGTATGAGCTCATCCTGCGCCATTACCGCGAACATGCGGCCCTGCTCGCGGCGATCAATGAGGTGGCCGCGTACGACCCCTTGGTCCGGGAGGCGTGGACGGCCGACCAGGACCGCTTCATCGACAACCTCGTGACGGTCCTGCAAGAGGAGCAGCAGGCCGGCCGTACCCCCGCGGACATCGATCCCGAACTCGCGGCCAAGGTGATCGTCCAAGGAGGCGGTCAGGTCATCGCGCAGCAGGTGGCGGGCGGCGACGGCAGCGACGACGCCGTCGTGGCCCGCGAGCTGGCCCGTGGCTACTGGTACGGCGTGTACCGCCGCCCGGCAGGGTGACTGGTCGCGTCAGCGTTTGAGGGATGCGGCGTCCCCCATCACGATCACCGGGTTCTGTTCGGGTTCGAGGGTGCGCAGGAGTTCCCTCATGTGCTGCTGCGCCATGCTCACACAGCCGCGCGTGGGCCCGCCGTGGTCGACGTGCAGCCAGATGCCGCCGCCCTTGCCGGCGCCGAGAGGGCGGGTCCAGTCGAGGGGGGAGGTTCCGGGCTTGCGGTTGTAGTTGATCGCGACGACGTAGTCGAAGGATCCCGCGAGCGGTTCGCCCTCGAGGCCCGTGCCGCCGATGGTGAAGCTCTGCGACTGGTCGTACGGCAGCTCGGTGCCGGGATCGGCGAGCAGTCCGCCGGCGTCGGTGAGGGTGAACACGCCGATGGGCGACCGGAGGTCACCGAGGCGGTGGTTGTCTGTCCAGCCCTTGAGAGCGTTGTGGGCCGGCCAGGTGGCCCCCGGCTCCCAACTCGCGCCGGTGCGCCGGTACAGCACCACGTTCGACTCCGAGGAGTTCTTGCCCCGGCCGGTGACCAGCACCACCTGGCGCGCGTTCGCGGGGACGTCGGCCAGCGTCCGCGGACCCAGGCCCGGTAGCTGCTCGAGGACGGACACGGCGGACGCTTCGCTGTCCGCGGATGTCCGCCCGGGCATGGCCTGTGTCGTGCCGGCGGCGGCCGATGCGCTGTGCGCGCCGGCGGACGCCGGCCGGGCGGCGTCGGCCGACCCGACGCCCGTCCCCGCGCACCCGGCGAGGGTGACGGACAGAGTCAGGACGGCTGGTATCCCCAGACGGTTCAGGCCCGGGACAGTAGAAGTCGTTGCCGGAAGCCGCCGTCGCGACGAGCGACGGATCGATGAAGTAGCCATGGCCATCAGCCTGGATGTGACTTGTGAGGAACTGATCAGCTCCGACTCAGGACGTCGGACCGGTTCGGACGCCGTGATGACGGCTTGCGGCGGCGGTGCCTTCGTAGCACGGCCAAGGGCGTGCGCCCGGCCTGGCATGCGGATATCAGGAAGTTGTCAGGGCGTGGGAAGGCCCTCACCTGGTCCTGTAAGCCGATCGCACACGCTTAGAGTCGGCTGCGTGTGCGCCCATATTCTGATTGCGGAAGACGATGAGATGCAGGCCGAGTTGATACGACGGCTGCTGCTTCAGGACGGCCACAACCCTGTCGTGGTCACCGATGGCCGGGCTGCCATCGACGCAGCCGAAAGCCGCCGACCCGACCTGGTCGTCCTGGACCTGATGCTGCCCAAGGTCGACGGTCTCGGTGTGTGCCGTGTGCTGCGCCGGCACGGGGACATACCCGTTCTCATGCTCACCGCCCGCTCCACCGAGGACGACGTGCTGCTCGGCCTGGAGCTCGGCGCGGACGACTACATGACCAAGCCGTACAGCCCACGGGAACTGCTGGCCCGCATACGCACCGTGCTGCGCCGCACCCTCCGCCCCGCCGACGACTCCCCAGTGCTCCGCGCGGGCGGCATCACCGTCGATCCCGCACGGCACGAGGTCACCTGCGACGGCATCCCCGTCCCGTGCACTCCCGGCGAGTTCGCCATCCTCCACGCCATGACCGCGGCACCCGACCGGGTCTTCTCGCGCCGTCAACTGCTGCAGCTCACCCGGGGCCACGACCGCGCCTCCACCGAGCGCGCCATCGACGTACACATCATGAACCTGCGCAAGAAGATCGAGCCCGACCCGCGCAGGCCCGTCCGGCTGCTGACCGTCTTCGGCGTCGGTTACAAGCTCACCGGACTGCCGACATGAGGCGCGGCCCCCGCATCCCCTGGCGCAAGAGCCTGTTGGTCCGGCTTCTTCTCACCTCCATGACGATCGCCGTTCTCTCCGTCGGCGCCACCGCCTGGCTGGCCGTGGAGACCACCACGCGGGCCATCCAGGAGGAGCGCGGCCAAGTGCTCTCCGACGACACGGACATCCTGCGTCAGCTCAGCGGCTTCGCCGCGACCCACGCCGACTGGAGCGGAGTGCAGCCCTCGGTTCGCGCGCTCTCGCGCACCATGGGCCGGCGCATCGCCCTGACGACCGAGACCGGACGCACCATCGCCGACTCGGCCGCCGCCGGCACCGCCCTGCCCGCCCGCGCATCGGCCACCGTCGACCCGCTGACCACCGACACCTACACCGAGCCAGGAGCCCAGCTGGCTGGGATCGACCCCCGGGCGGTGGGACCGTATCTGCTCACCGCGACGGAACGGACATGGGTGAAGACAGTCGCCGAGAAGCGTCTGGTGTGTATGCGCCGGTACACGAGCGACGGCAGCCTCCAACAACTGCCCAGCGGCCGTACGGTAGTCATCGCCCCCGACGGCGGAGCGGCCTCCGTGCCGCTGGAGTGCGCCGACGGAGTCCTCAACACACCCACGCGCACCGAGCAGAAGGCACTGGACGAACTCAACGTTCTGGCCAAGCGCTGCTTCGACCTCGATCCCAAGAAGGGGCGGGACGCCACACCGGTGGGAATCGGGGGTGAACTCATCGCCGGCGTCGACACCCCGGCGGGCGACCGTGCCCGCGGGCTCGGTGTCAGCCGGCAGACGCAGACCTGTGTCGACAGCGCTCGCCGCACACAACTCGACCCGTACGTCGCCCCGAGGGCCAGACTCTATCTGGGAAACCTGGGTGGGCAGCCCGCAGGCTTTGACCTCTCGCTCACCAACAAGGCCAAGATCATCGGCGTCACGGCGTTCGTCCTCGCCGTCACCATCGCCATGACCACTGTCGTTGCGATCCGCCTCGTCCGTCCCCTGCGAGCCCTGACAGTTGCGGCCCAGCAGCCGCCGCAGCGGCACGCACGCGTCGCCGTCACCACCAAGGACGAGACCGGCTATCTGGCCGCCGCCTTCAACGACCTCACCGCGCGCCGCGAACAGCTGGAAGCCCAACGCAAAGCCATGGTCAGCGACATCGCCCATGAACTGCGGACGCCGCTGACCAATATCCGAGGCTGGCTGGAAGTCACCCGCGACGGGCTGGTCGAGCCGGACCCAGACCTCATCGCTGCGCTGCACGACGAGGCACTGCTTCTGCAGCACATCATCGACGATCTGCGCGATCTCGCCGCAGCCGACGCCGGCACCCTGAAACTGCACCGCGAACCGGTGCGCGCGGACGACCTCGTCGCCCAGGCGGTGTCGGCCCACAGCACCCGCGCCGAAAGCGCGGGCATCCGCCTGCACGCGCACGCCGACCACGGCCTCTGGCTGGACGTCGACCCGGTGAGGATGCGCCAGGTTCTGGGCAATCTCATCTCCAACGCACTCCGGCACACCCCCACGGGCGGTACGGTCACGTTCACCGCGCGGGACAGTGGTGACCTGGCCGTTCTCACAGTGGAGGACACGGGCAGCGGCATCGCACCCGAGGACCTGCCCCATGTCTTCGAACGCTTCTGGCGAGCCGAGAAGTCCCGCAGCAGACACACCGGCGGTAGCGGACTGGGCCTGTCCATCGTCCGCCAGTTCGTCGAGGCACACGGCGGAACCGTCACCGCCGACAGCGAGCCCGGTAAGGGAGCGGTGCTCACCATCCGGCTTCCATGCGCCCGGTGCGAGGTATTCGCGGTTTCGGGGGAGTGAAAGGCGCTCTTCTCGCTCGGGCGGGCCGGAGTGGGCTGTTGCGGGCCCGGCCGACGAGCACCGACGCCCACGGGACCACGCGGCCGGCCGCGTGGTCCCGTGGGCGTGACGTCAGCTCTAAAACGGTCGCGGCGCCAGGCGGCGCGATCAGGCGGGCACTCGTTCGGCGGCCTTGAGAATCGTGGAGCGGGCCTGATGGCGACGCTCGTAGTCCAGCACCCGACGGACGTGGATCGGTTCCGCGTCGCCGAGCCGCTTGACGATCTCGTTCGCGGTCATGCTGTCGTAACCAGGCCAGGGCACAGGCTCGAGCAGCTCAGCGACCTTGCCCAGGACGGCGGCGCGGCCCGCGTGAAACCGTTCGTAGACGCCGACCGTGGCGAGATCCGACTGGGACAGGTGCGGGAGCCGGTCCAGGACCGCCCTGGTGCTCAGCTTGCGGTAGTCGGGGATCGGCAGCTCGTCCTCCGCGATCAGCGCGCCCTCCGGTGCGCCCAGGAACCGATCCGCGCCCGGCATGCGCTCGGCCGTCTCCCGCAGCCAGCTGCTCCAGTCGCGGACCGCCTGTGCCGCACCTCCGGCGCTCGGGCCCTCAGCGGTCTCGGCGGTCTCGGCGGCCGCCACAGCTGCTTCGGCATGCTGTTCCACACTGTTGGCGAGCTCTTCCAGCGCCTCCTCGTCGTCACGGCGGATGGAGCTGAGCAGCTCCGAGCTGGTGGCGTCCTCGGCCTCCTGGGCGATGCGCTCTGCGGCCCGGCAGACCGCTAGGGCCAGCGCGGTGACTGCATACTCGTCCTCGGCGTTCTTCAGCAACTGCTGCTCCGATGCCGTCGCCCGGCCCCGGAGCACGACGCCCGGGACCGACATCGCCACGTCGATGGGCAGCCGTGCTGCCTGCTCGGTCAGGCGCCAGGCGTTCCCCAGGACGGTGGGCACCACTCCGCGGGGCTGCAACGTGGCCAGGCGTTCGTCGATGCGGTACACGTGGCCCCGGGCGTCGCCCATGCGGCGTTCCAGGACCTCCCGGTACTCACCGGGGGGCGTGACCGTGAGGTGGGCTTTGAAGCGGTCGGCAAGCGACTCCTTGGCCTCCCGGACCTCGCGCAGCGCGGGAACAAGCATGTCTGTGGCTACGGCCATCACGATTCCTTCGGATGTGTCGATGGTCGGCAAGAATCGGCCGGAAACCGGCCCCGCCCCCTCACCCACCGTGCCCCGAAACCGTCGGCCCCGCATCTCCCCGCCGGGGCGCCCACGGCATATGTCGATCTACACCCAGCCGCAGCAGCAGCTCGGGCAGCGGGTTCAGCAGCCCGTGCTTCGGTCTTGGCAAGAAACCCGACCCACCACTGCGGGACCGACGGTTCGGCGGTCGACCGAAGGGCACGCGTTCCGGGAATCGCGCCGACTTGCGCGATGTTTTTTATGTAGTTCTATAGATCCAGCGTGTTCCGCCACCCAGGGTAAGTGCGGTTCATGCAGGGAAGGTGATCGGCCACGGGCATTCCTTTCGGGCCGCAGCTGACGGTGCCGGGGCTGTCGCCGGCGCGCGGCGTGGGTGTCGAGGCGGGCAGGGCGGCGGTGCGTCTGGCCCGGCTCCCGGTCGACGTGGCCACGGACGGTTTCGGGCAGCTGATCGGGCTGTTGGGGCGTGCCACGCCCTGGCGGTCGACGGGCCCGGGTGATCTGCCACGCACCGATGCGGGGATTCCGGTGCTGTTGGTGCATGGGCTGGCCGACGGGGCATCGGTCGTCCCGCCGCTGCAGCGCGAGCTGCGCGGGGACGGTGTGGGCCCCTTCATCCCGGTCGCCTGCAACGCGTTCGGCCCGGACATCCCCACGGCGGCCCGGAAGCTGGGCGACCAGGTGGAGTCGGCGTGTGCCCACGGCGCGGGGCGGGCCGCGGTCGTGATCGGGTACAGCCTGGGCGGGCTGATCGCCCGCTACTACGTGCAGCGGCTCGGCGGTGACGCGTATGTGCCGCTGGTGATCACGCTGGCGACGCCGCACGGCGGGACCGCAACCGCCCTGCTGGCCCCGGCCCATCCGCTGCTGCGCCAGCTACGGCCGGGAAGCGAGTTGCTGGTCGAGCTCGCCGAGCCGGCCGCGGGATGCCGCACTCGGTTCGTGGCGTTCTACAGCGACCTGGACGAGGCCGTCATCCCCGCTGCCCGGGGCCGTATCGACCATCCTGACCTCAAGGCCCGCAACGTGCTGGTGCCAGGTGTCGGCCACCTGACGCTGCCTCTTCACCGGCCGGTCGTCGACGAGATGCGCGCGCTGCTGGCCGCGGCCCAGGTCGCGTTCGCCGTGTGGCCCCCGCAGGGAAGCCCTCCGTAGCGTGGTGGGTCGGTCGCCCAGGGCGCAGTCGTCGTTTCCCGTGACAGGAGGGGCAAAACGGAGGAGGCTGAAAGACAGCTGGTAAGGACGTCAGCACCTGTGCGGACGGACAGCATGGCCTTTTCGCCCAGTCCCAAGAGCGGGTCGACAGTACGCCCATATCGTCCCGACGACGAACCGGGGGTGCGTGAACTGATCGATGCCGACCGGCTGCCGGGGCAGCCCCGCTGCACCCCGGAGAGGCTGGCCGCTGCACGGCGTGGGCTGGTTCCCCCGGCCGGCTGGGCGGTACCGGCTCGGGCGCAGATCAGCGTTCTGGCCAGTGCCGGGGACCGCCCTGAGGGCGTCATCGCGTATCTGTCCTGGCTCGATGTGCACACCGGTTTGATCTGCTGGCTCCACGCCCACGAGGAACCCTCCGCCCTGCGCGCCCTGATCGGCCATGCCCTCGCCGCGCTCGCCCCCTGCCCGCTCATCGAGGCATTCGTCGGCGGTCCGCCAGGCCCGCTGGGGCCGGGCGGCCTGCCCCGCGCCCACCGCGGCGCCACCCACGACGCCCTGCTGCGCAGCGGCTTCACCGGCCGTCGCCAGGGCTGCTACCTGTACTGTGCGCTGTCTGCCGAGTCCGCGCCGGCCAAGCCGGTCGCCGACGTCGTCCCCTGCGACTTCCCCCCGGGCCAGCGACTGATCGTCCGCGAGGCGGCCGAGCCAGTTGCAGAGGCCGTGGTCAGCGTGGGGCCCGACGGCACTGCGACCGTGTACTGGATCGAGACCCTGCCCACTCACCGCCACCGTGGCCTGGGCCACAAACTGCTCGGCCAGGCCCTGGCCCTGCTGGCCGAGGAAGGAGCCACCGAGGCCGCCCTCGTCGTCGACGACCCCCCGCACCCCGTCCACGACAGCCAGGCCGCACCCCGGCTCTTCGACTCCTTCGGCTTCACCTCCGTCGACGAGCTGTGGACCTACCAGTGCCGACGCCCCGACCCCCGCGGCCTGCCGCGTGGGCCCGGGGGCGTGACAGCGGCCGTGAAAGGGCCACGGCACGACTGCACCCACCCCCTGCGGGCTCCCTCCGGTGTCCCTGAAGCCGGTCCGTGCCGCGTCTTCCCGCCCGCCGGGCACCCGCGCGAGGTGAGCGGTCGACTGCGCCGAGGCGGCCGGTGAGTTCGACGAGTGTCCGCGTCCGGCCGACGTGACGGCTCTGTCCTGGCAGTCCGTGCCCCGCCATGCCGGCGGACCGGGGTCACCGGTCCTCGTGAGCGAGGCGACGAGTCATGAGGGGAGCGGCCGGCGCGATCGGCGCAGGGGGATGAGCCACAGGATGACGGTGCCCAGCAAGTAGGCCAGTAGTGCCTCGCCGGGCAGGCCGAGGGGGCCGTGGTCGGCGCGACCTGCTGTGGTGATGCCGAAGAGCCCGACGAGCACCATGGCCAGTCCCGCGTACGTCAGTACCAGGCGTGCGAGTTTCCCACCTTGGTGGATGTCGCGGTGTACTGCGTCGCCGTCTGGTCGCCGACCACGTCGTTCTGCCCGGCCGAAGACGGCCACGAGCACCGTGAGCATGAGGAGCAGGCATGCCAGCCAGGGCAGCCGCCACAGGAACCAGTCGGCTGAGCCGACCGGCGGTTGGGCCATCAGCCCTGGCGGGTACAGAGCGACGGCCGCCAGCACGAGAGCGGCCATATGCCACAGAAACACCGTCAGGACCACACTGTTGACAGCCACCACCATGAACCATGGGCGGCGCCTGCCCAGCCAGCGATCGGCGCGTCGGCGCAGCAGGAGCGCGAGGCCGATCTGGGTGGCCGCGAGCGCGAGCAGGGCAAGGGTGGGCGGCGCGGTGTTCTGCACCGGTTCGCCCGGGACGGCGACCATGCTGACCGGATACGGTCCCACCGCGGTGAGCAGCACGAGCGCGAGCAGGCCGCCCGCCGTCACCACCTGTGCCGGCCGTCGGCGGTCGGTGAGCCTGCCGTCCCGCCAGACGAAGCCGACCTGGTAGACAGCCAGCCACACGAGCAGGTAGTTGGCGGCGGCGTAGGGCAGCCCGAGCAGGAACCTGGCCGCGTCGGCCGCCGCCACCGCGGTGACCAGGACCACCGGCACGATCATCCCGACCCGCTGATGCAGTGGGTACAGCACCGGAGTGAGGACCACGACGGCGACGTAAGCGGTGAGGAACCACAGCGGAATCGAGGCCAGCCAGACGGCGGTGCCCACGAGTGGGGGATCCGTGCCGAGGAGGCGGGCGAGCAGCGCGGACGCCGTCAGGGTGACCAGGAACACCGTCGTGGGGCCCAGCAGGCGGGCGCTGCGGGTGATCAGCCAGCCCGCGACGTCACCTCCGCTGCGACGGTGGGTCAGGAGCGATGCTCCGTTGGCGTAACCGCCCACCAGGAAGAACAGCGGCATGACTTGGAAGAGCCAGGTCAGCGGGTGGCTCCACGGCACGGCCACCAGCGCGCTGAATCCGCTGAGACCATCGGCCTCGCCGTAGGTCACGGCGACGACCAGCCAGTGGCCGAGCACGACCACCGTGATCGCCACGGCGCGCAGCAGGTCGATGTACCGGTCACGCTGCGGTGGCGTGTTCTCGGCCGCCTTGCGGAGATCGCTCAGCACCGGACCAGCTCTCCGTTCCCGGCCCCCACAAGGGCCGGTACTCGCAGGAGTTTCGAGTGTTGCTCACCAACTGCCCGCTGTCGCCCTGCCGTGCACGAATCCATCGACGCCGAGGGCGGCGGCATCCGGAGCAGGACTCAGGATGCGGCCGCGTGTTGCGGCACCACCGCGACCGGGCAGTCGGAGTGCTGGAGCGCGGCGTGCGGCACGCGGCCGAGGGGCAGTGCGACAGGCCCGTGGCGCCGAGGGGCGCCGAGGACAAGCAGGTCGGCCCTGGCCGAGTGCGTGATGAGGACGTGGTGGGCCGGGCCCTCGGCGGTGACGCGATCCACGACCACGTCGGGGTGGTCGCGTTCCGGGGCGCGCAGGACGTCGTCGAGCAGGACCGACGCCTGCTCCTCGTAGCGGTGGGCGGGATCCCCGACGAGCAGCGGATGCGCCAGGGGTCTGTGGGCGGGGCGACGCCAAGCGCGTACGGCGTCCAGCGCGCAGCGCCGTGCTTCGGCCTCGCGGAACGCGAACCGTATCGCCGCCGTGCTGGTCGCGGCATCGCCCACGCCGACCACGATGCGGTCATTGGCCCCTTGCCGGTTGTGCGGGGTGCCGCGTACCACGACCACCGGGCTGGAGGCATGCGTGGCCAGGGAGCGGCTGACCGAGCCCAGCAGCGCGCCCCTGATCGGCCCTCTGCCCCGGCACCCGGTCACGACGGCGGTGGCGCGGCGCGCCTCGCGCAACAGCGCCGCCTCGGCGTCGTCGGGAACGATGTCGACCGTGATCTTCACGTCCGGATTGCGCTGCCGAACCCGTTCGGCAGCGCGGCCGACGATGTCCTGCGCGAGGGCGTGCTCCGAGGGAACCTCTTCGGACTGCATGATGACGGGGCCTTCGTAGCGCTCCCACAGGCAGGCGTACACGATCCGCAGCGGCAGGCCGTGCAGGGCCGCCTCGTCCGAGGCCCAGTCGGCCGCCCAGAGGCCGGCCTCCGAACCGTCGACGCCCACGACCAAGGGCAGCGTCATTGATCCCACCGCCTTCAGCACGCGCCAGGACGATGACTTCATTGTCCCGCACGTCGTTGCGTACGCCCTACTCGGAACTCTCTTCCCGGACCTGGTGGGCTCCACAGCAGCAGGAGGAGTGCTCCACGAGCTCACCGTTCTCGGTGACTCCGAGACTCCGAACCGGGGGTAGGAGCCACGTCACATCCGTCCGGTGGAGCGGATCCGGGCTGACCCGCTGGGCCGACTTCGGGCGCGTCGGCCCGCACCGCGACGAAATCCCTGCCGTGGCGGTGGAGCCTTTCTCACCGGCGGCGTCCGGGACGGCACCGGCCGCCGCGCGGCAGCCCCCGCAGGCGCCCTGGTTCGTGCGCATGATCCTCCCGGTGGTGATGGCGAGGGCGGGGCGCCTCACCGTCTGGCCGGTGGTTCGGCGACCTCTGCCTGGGCGGGCCGCAGGAGCTGGTCGCCGACCCGGTAGCCGGGGCGCAGGATCGCGGTGCAGGTGGGCCGTTCGACGTGGTCGGAGCGGGTGCAGGAGACGGCCTCGTGCCAGGCGGGGTCGAAGGGGTCGCCCGCCGTGCCGAAGGACTGCAACCCCAGGGCGGTGAGTTCGCCTTCCAGAACGGCGGCGACGTGTGCGAAGCCGCCGGTGACGTCCCCTTGCCTGCGGGCCTGGTCGATGGCGTCGAGGACGGGAAGGAGGCCGGTGAGCACGTTGGCCACGGCTATCTCGCCGACCGCGTGGCGGTCGCGGCGGACCCGCTTGCGGTAGTTGTCGTACTCGGACATCACGCGCTGCAGGTCTGCTGTGCGCTTGCGCAGCTGCGCGCGCAGGAGGTCGGCCTCGCCTGCGTCCCGGTCGGTCCGCGGGGCAGGCTCGACGTCGCCACGGCGACGGGGCTCCAGGCTGGTTCCCGGATCCCGCCGCCGGTTGTCGCGGACGATCGACAGCGGGTGCTCGCCGCGGCGGGTCATCACGTTCCCTCCTGCCGCTTGTCGTCGTCGACGATTTCGGCATCGACGACTTCCTCGTCCTGCCCGGCGGCGCCTGCCTCGCCGCCGCCCGCGCCGCCGGTGGCCTGCTGGCCCTGAGCCTGCGCATACATGGCGGTGCCGACCTTCTGAGCCGCCGTCATCACCTTCTCGGTCGCCTGCCGCAGGGCCGCCGTGTTGTCGCCGTCGGCCGGCTGGGCCTTGAGGGCCTCCTTGAGCTCCGCCAGCGAGCTCTCGACCTCGCTCCTGACGTCCCCGGGGATCTTGTCGGCGTTGTCCGTGAGCAGCCGTTCGGTCTGGTAGGCCACCTGCTCCGCCTGGTTGCGGGTCTCGGCGGCCTCACGCCGGCGCCGGTCCTCCTCGGCATGCTGCTCGGCCTCGCGCATCATGCGGTCGATGTCCTGCTTCGGCAGCGAGGAGCCGCCGGTGACGGTCATCTTCTGCTCTCTGCCGGTGCCGAGGTCCTTCGCCGTGACGTGCATGATGCCGTTGGCGTCGATGTCGAAGGAGACCTCGATCTGCGGGACGCCGCGCGGCGCCGGGGGCAGACCGGTCAGCTCGAACATGCCGAGCCTCTTGTTGTACGCCGCGATCTCGCGCTCGCCCTGGTAGACCTGGATCTGCACCGACGGCTGGTTGTCCTCGGCCGTGGTGAAGATCTCCGAACGCTTCGTCGGGATCGTGGTGTTGCGCTCGATCAGCTTGGTCATGATGCCGCCCTTGGTCTCGATACCGAGGGACAGCGGGGTCACGTCGAGGAGCAGGACGTCCTTGACCTCGCCCTTGAGCACACCGGCCTGCAGGGCGGCGCCCACCGCCACGACCTCGTCGGGGTTGACGCCCTTGTGCGGGTCCTTGCCGGTCAGCTCCCGCACCAGATCGGTCACCGCCGGCATCCTCGTCGAGCCGCCGACCAGGATGACGTGGTCGATGGCGGACACCTTGATCCCGGCGTCCTTGATCGCGTTGTGGAACGGCGTCTTGCACCGCTCCAGCAGGTCCGCGGTCAGCTGCTGGAACTGGGCGCGGGTCAGCTTCTCGTCCAGGTGCAGCGGCCCTTCGGCGGAGGCCGTGACGTAGGGCAGGTTGACCGTGGTCTCGGAGGACGACGACAGCTCGATCTTCGCCCGCTCGGCGGCCTCGCGCAGCCGTTGCACGGCCATCTTGTCCTTGGTCAGGTCGACGCCGTAGTTGTTCTTGAACTGCTTGGCCAGGTGGTCGACGATCCGCTGGTCCCAGTCGTCACCGCCCAGGTGCGTATCGCCGTTCGTCGCCTTGACCTCGACGACTCCCTCACCGATCTCCAGCAACGACACATCGAAGGTGCCGCCGCCGAGGTCGAAGACGAGGACGGTCTGGTCATTCTCCTTGTCGAGGCCGTAGGCGAGGGCCGCGGCCGTGGGCTCGTTGATGATCCGCAGCACCTTCAGCCCGGCGATCTCCCCGGCCTCCTTGGTCGCGGTGCGCTGGGAGTCGTTGAAGTACGCCGGAACCGTGATGACCGCATCCGTGACGTCCTCTCCCAGGTACGCCTCCGCATCCCGCTTGAGCTTCTGCAGCACCCGCGCGGAGATCTCCTGCGCCGTGTACTGCTTGCCGTCGATGCTTCCCGTCTCCGGGAACCGCCACTGCGCATCACCCATGTGACGCTTGACGGAGCGCACGGTGCGTTCCACGTTGGTGACGGCCTGGCGCTTGGCGACCTCACCGACCAGCACCTCGCCGTTCTTGGCGAAGGCGACCACGGACGGGGTGGTCCGTGCTCCCTCCGTGTTGGTGATGACGGTGGGCTCTCCGCCCTCCAGCACGCAGACCACCGAGTTCGTCGTGCCGAGGTCGATTCCCACTGCACGTGTCATGGGTCCTCTCCTCCATCTGCGTCCCACACCGAGGGCAGATGCCGGCGCCTGGTGAAACGGGGCCGTCCAGCGACCGGCCACCGGAGCGGTTGCGCCACCTCGACCGGCGTCGCCACCTGCGGATTTGGAGTACACCTCACTAACAGTCTGGATAAAGTCCGCGTCTTGAGTTGTCAAGAAGTCCCAGTTCCTGCCTGCTTGGGTGCTTTCGTGACGGGTGGCAGGCGTCGGGGAAGGGATTGCAGTGCAGCAGCCGCAGGACGGCGGGGTCGGCGCCAAGGCCATGATCCCCGCAGCCAGGTTCGGGGCGGATCCCGGCTGCGTCCCCATGGCCTGCGCTGCGGGCTCCGGCACCCGAGCCGCCGGCAGCGGCCTCGCCGGCCGTGCGCCCGCCTGGTGTGCCGGTCACCCGGACGGGTTAGGCCCCAGCTCACCGTTGACGTCCGGCCATGAGCCTGTCACCTGCCGAAAGCGGGCGGCCCCCACTCGGGACGGTGGTGGCCGCCAGGCGAGCTTCAGCCCCTTCCCACACCCTGATCACGGGGCCTGGCTCCACGCCAGGCATCCGTCCGGCGGACAGGGCCTCACCCTGCTGTCCCACGAACCAAGGGAGTACGGCAATGACAGTGATGACGGACGCGCTCGTCCCGGCGCTGGAAGACGTCCGGGAGGCCCACGCCGCGGTCATCGACCGGTTCCGCGCCGACCTGGCCGTCACCCCCGCCGGCCCGTATCGCCAGACCCTGCAGCGCCACGTCGCCGGTACCGAGGACAGCCTGGCCCGTCTCGACGACCACGCCCGCGAGATCCGCCCGCGGACGCTGCTGCGGGACACATCCGAGATCGTCCGCAGTGTCTCCGACGGCGCGGTCCGCACAGCCAGAATCCCGCTGGAGATCGGCATGCTGATCGCGAGCGGTCCTCTGCGCTGGGGGCGTCAGGCCACCGAGCGTGAGCAGCTGAAGAACGCGGAAGGCGAATACGCCGCCGTTGCCCGGGCCCTGATGACCTGCCGGGCCGCGGAGAGCATCGCCGTCCTCGCCGATGACGAGGAGGCCGTGGACCTTCTCGCCGCGCTGCGCCGCCAGGACGAGCAGCTGCTGCAGACGCTGCAGGACACCGTCGACGAACAGGCCAGGGCCCTGGCCGCCGCAACCGCGAACGGCAGCCGGCCGGACCAGGACAACGGCGGCACCACCGCGGCGGCCGCAGAGCTCGTGCGTACCGTCGTAGCCCGGATCCGCGAGGCCACCCGGACCGGCGGGCAGCAGACCCCCCGAACGGCCGCCGGGACAGCCCGGGAGATGCCGAGCGTGACGCGGCTCGCCGAGCACGTACAAGGCGCCGACACCGGGCTGCTCCGCCCGGCGTCGTATGCCCCACGCCGCTCGGGATCGCCCGGCGTGTTGTAGGCGGCAGGACGTCGGCGAGGCGATCCGCTGCTGCCGGATCCTTTGACCGGGCGTCCGAATGGAGCTACCGCATCAGCCTGCGACAGGCGGAGGTGATCTCCCCGGCGGACGCATCACATGGGACGTCGAGGACCACTCAGTGGCCGCTGCCCGGGCACCGGCCGAGCCGCTCCGATGTCGCGTACGTGGGCCTTGGAGGACACTGGACGCATCCAAGGCACTGTGGTGAGTGAGAGCTGATCATTATGCGTGCGTCGCATGTCACCGGCCGCAGTGACCCGGCTCATGGGCCCCTGGCGCGGGAGCGGGTTCACGTTCTGGTCGATCAGCAGGGCTTGGTGACCAGGTGGAGCCCGGCGGCCGAGAGGCTGCTCGGCTACCCGAAGGATGCGGTACTGGGGCGCTCGGCAGTGGACCTGCTGGTCGGGATGGCTGCCGCTGGGCGTCCGTCGGCCCGTGGCGAGGGCTTCGCCGTTGTGCTGCGGTGCCGCGACGGCGGCTTGCTGACGTGCCGATTGGCCGTCCGGCCCGAGCGCGTGGGTGACGCGGGCACGGGCTGGGAGGTGATGCTTGCGCCTGCCGAACCGGACGGGCCGGCGGAGCTCGATCGGGCGCTTCTCGAGACGCTCTTCACCCTCTCTCCCATGGGCTTGTTCCTCCTTGACCCTCAGCTGCGCCTTGTCCGGTTCAATCCCGCGGCCGAGGGCATGCAGGGCACCTCGGTCGAGGAAGCTGTCGGCCGGCGTCCGACGGAGGTGTGGCCCGGATTCGGCGTGGAGACGGTGGAGCGGGTCATGGAACAGGTGCTCGCCACAGGCCAGCCGGTGATCGGCGTCGAGAAGCGGGTCCGTCCCCCGGGCGATCCACGGCACGAGCACGTCTATTCCGCTTCCGTTTTCCGTCTGGAGGACGCTCAGGGCCGGATCCTGGGCGTTGCGGACGCCACTGTCGATGTCACCGACCGCCACCTGGCCCAGGAGCGGCTGTCCGTGCTCGCCCGGGCCAGCACCCGGATCGGGTCCACGCTCGACGCGTTGGACACAGCCCACGGCCTGGCGGAGGTGTCGGTGCCTGTGCCGGCCGACAGCGTCGCGGTCGATGTGCTGGAGGCGGTGCTTGCGGGCCAGGACCTGGATGCGGGACCCGTGGGACACGATGCCGTGCTGCGCCGGGCGGCTTCCCGTTCCCGGGAGGACGAGTCCCGGGGGCCGGCTGCGGACGACGATGTCGCGGTCCCACGTGCAGCCGTCATCGAGGCCCTGGCCGATCTCGAGCCGCGTCTGGTCGACCCGCTGTCCTCGCTGGGGCGGCAGATGGTGCAGGGCTTGAGGACGCCCGGGCGAACCGGCGAAGAAGTCCACTCGCTGATCGTCGCGCCGCTGGTCGCTCACGACCGGGCCCTCGGGCTCGTGACGTTCTGCCGCTGGGGAGAACGCAGGCCCTTTGAGCGCGATGATCTGACCCTCGCCGCGCAACTCGCCCGGCGCGCGGCCGAGTGCCTGGACAACGCCCGCCGGCACCTGCGCGAGCACCACTCCCTGGTCGCGCTGCAGCACATCCTGCGCCCGAGCGGGCTTCCGCCACAGCAGGCGCTGGAGGTGGCGCACGCGTACGTGTCCGCGGGATCCGGTGGCGACTGGGTCGACGCCATACCGCTCTCCGGGGCCCGGGTGGCCCTCGTGGCCGGCCGCGCGCCGGGTCGCGGCATAGAGTCTGCCGCCACGGCAGGACGGCTTCGGGCGGCAGTGCACACCCTGTCGGACCTGGACCTGGAACCTGATGAACTGCTCGCCCGGCTCGATGACATGGTGCGTCGGACGGGCAGGGCGAACGGCCTCACGGGGAGCGACGACCAGCCATCTTCCGTACAGGACACGGAAACGTCTGCCCACGGGCCGGAGTGCGGCGCCACGTGCCTCTATCTGATCTACGATCCCGTGTCCCGGCGCTGCTCGGTATCCACCGCCGGTCACCCCTGTCCCGTGGTCGTGCGTCCGGACGGCACCGTAGGGACTGCCGACGGTCCGGCCGCCGACTCGTTGTGCTGCCCCGGTTCGCCGTTCGGCAAGGAGGACTTCGAACTTCCCGAGAACTCGACGCTCGTCCTGTACACCCCAGGGCTGCTCCAGCGGGCACAGCAGCCGGACGACCCGGGCGGCCAAGAGCGCTTGACCGCCCTGCTCGCTCGTTCTCCCGGCTCTGTGCAGGCGACATGCAGAACGCTGACCGACGCACTCGTCCCGGCTCGGCCCCACGACGATGCCGCCGTCCTGGTCGCCCGCACACACGCGCTGGACTCGGCCCACGTCGCGTCGTGGGACCTCCCGAGCGATCCGGCCACGGTCTCCACAGCCCGCTCCCTCGCCACCCGGCAGCTCACCACATGGGACATGAGCGACGCCGCATTCGCCACCGAACTGATCGTCAGTGAGCTCGTCACCAACGCGATCCGGCACGGCAAGCCGCCCGTGACACTTCGACTCGTGCGCAGCCACGTCCTGACGTGCGAGGTGTCCGACGGCAGCAGCACCTCTCCGCGGCTGCGGCACGCCCGCACCACTGACGAGGGCGGTCGCGGGCTGCTCCTCGTCGCACGGTGCTCCGACCGGTGGGGGACCCGCTACACGAACGAGGGCAAGATCGTTTGGGTTGAGCAGAACACAGACGGCACAGCGACGTAGCCACGACGGCGACGATTCACTGGCACTCCCTTCGCGACCGCCCCTTGCCGAGCGAGACTGGTAGGAGACGGACACCGCGCTGATCCGGTCCCTTTGTACGCCCCGGCGTACCGGCTCGGATGGAGGACCGCCTGCTTCGGTTCGCAGGAGATGGCGATGAACGGCTCGGTACGGATGGGACGAGTTCTGGGGGTGCCGCTGCGCATCCACTGGACCGTGCCCCTGCTCGTGGTGCTCTTCGGGTACAGCCTGGGCAGCCAGACGCTCCCCGCCTGGACTCCGGACCAGTCGAACGCCGCCTACACCGTCGCCGGCCTGGCGGGGGCCCTGCTGCTTCTGGGCAGCCTGCTGGCTCATGAGGCCGCGCACGCCGTCACGGCGCGGAGGAAGGGCATCCCGGTCCAGAGCATCACGCTCTGGGCACTGGGCGGGATGACCGAGATGGGCAAGCCGCGCGCGGCCGGGGCGGCCTTCCTGGTGGCCGTGAGCGGGCCGCTCACCAGCCTGGTCGTCGGTGCGGCGGCGCTCGGGGCGGGCATCGGGCTGGACGTGCTGTCCGGCTGGGTGGTGCCGTCGGCCGTCCTGGTCTGGCTCGGGTGGGTGAACTTCGTCCTGGGCGTGTTCAATCTGCTGCCGGCCGCACCGCTGGACGGAGGGCGGGTGGTACAGGCGCTGATGTGGTGGCGTACCGGCGACCGCGACCGGGCCGAACGAGCAGCCGCACGCAGCGGCCAGGTCCTCGGCATCCTGATGATCGCCGTCGGCTGGATCTCCCTCCTGCGCGGCGCCTTGAGCGGTCTGTGGCTGATGCTCCTCGGCTTGTTCGTCCTGATCGTCGCCGGCGCGGAACGCCGACGCGCCGCACTCGCCCCGGCCCTGCGCGGCGTGCGAGCCGCCGATGCCATGTCGAGTCCGGTGGAGACCTGCCCGGACTGGTGGATCGTGGAACGCTGCGTCGAGGAGGTGGCCCTGCGCGCCCGCCATTCGATGCTGGCACTGATCGACTTCGAAGGGCGCCCCAGCGGCCTGCTCGCCCTGCCGCGGCTCGCGAGGATCCCCGCGCCGCAGCGGGGGACACAGCGCGTGCGTGACGTGGCGACCCCCCTGTCGCAGTGCACGACCTGCGCGCCGGACGACCTCCTGGACGACGTGCTCGAAAGGCTCCGCCCGGTCAGTGACATGTGCATCCTCGTCACCGACGGACCGAACCTGGTGGGCATCATCACCATGCGTGACGTCTCTCGGATCGTCCAGCGCCACGCACTGCGCGGGACGGACAGTCGTTGAACGGCGGTGTACGCGGATGTGCCGCAGACGTCGGTGTACGACCTGCACAGCCACGCGGTGCCGCGCTCGGCTCCGGCACTGAGTGGATCAACACGAAGGCCGTCGTCGTGAGTCCGGGGGACAGGCCCTGGGTCAGCAAGCTCGGCGCCCACTGCTGCGCGGCCGGCCCACTGAGCCGACGTCGACGTCTGCTTCCTTCGTCGATCAACGAACATGCCGGGATATCCGTTCGCCCTGGCCTGCGACCAATGGCTAGCGTCTCGGCGTGGACATCACAGATCCCAAAGACGTCGTCCGGCGCGGGTACGACGCCGTGTCCCTGCGCTACGACGAGGCGTACGGTGCCGAGACGAAGTACCAGTCACTGCTCGGTGACCTGTGCCGGCGGATCCCGGCCGGTGGCACGGTGCTGGACCTGGGCTGCGGTAGCGGGGTGCCGGTCGCACGTACTTTGGCTGCCGCCGGATACCGGGTCACCGGCATCGACATCAGCGAGGTGCAGATCCGCCGGGCCCGGGAGCAAGTTCCTCAGGCGGAGTTCGTCCACGCCGATGCCACGGCGGCAGTCTTCGATGCCGCGTCCTTCGACGCGGTCGTTTCCTTCTTCGCCCTGATACACATTCCGCTGGCCGAGCAGCCGCCCCTGTTGCGGAAGATCGCCGGGTGGCTGCGCCCGGGAGGCTGGTTCGTGGCCACCACGGGATACACCGCTTGCACCGGAACCGAGGAGAACTGGCTCGGCGGCGGTGCCCCGATGTGGTGGAGTCACGCGGACGCCGCCACCAACCGTGAGTGGATCAACGAGGCCGGCCTGACAGTCGAGCGTGAGGAGTTCGTCCCGGAGGGCGACGGCGGGCATGCCCTGTTCTGGGCACGCCGACCCTGACGGTCCACGTGGGCACGATGCGCCGTCCGGACTCGCCTCTCACCCTGCCGTGAGCTCCCCGAAGCATCCCGGGCCGGACAGGCCGCGGGCTTGCGGGTCAGCGTCGATAGAGCTGCCACATGGCAAGTTCGTCATCGTGCGCGCGCAGGCGTTCGACGGCCTCCATGGGGGTGCGCTGCTCGGTGAGTTCGTAGAAGAAGAACAACGGGGCGAAGACGCTCGCATAGCCGAACGGGGCGCCGCGCGGGGCGATATACATGCCGGCGCCGGCGTCGAGGAAGGCGTCGGCGAGTGCCGGCTCCCCGGTGTCGCAGCCGGTGACGAGGGTGACGCTGCCCGGCAGGTGGACATGTTCGCGTACTCGGTCCGGGCCGACGGCACCGTTGAACGGCTGGAATCTGGCCAGTTCCTCGGCGACATCGTCCATCAGGATGCGTCCCTCGTCGCCGTGGCAGGACACGATCACATACGGTGCGATCGGTCGGCTGCCGTCGAGTGCCGCCACCAGATGGCGGGGCTGGCCGACCCGGAGATAGTTCACGTGGACGCCGAAGACTTCCAGCCCGTCACGCAACGGATGCGCGAACCCGCCCTCGATGTCGATCAGGTCGACCTCGGTCCAGGCCAGGCGACCTGCCTGCACCTCACGCACGCGCGACGGACGCTGAGTTGCCAGCCACTCCTGTTCGTCTCTGTGCATCATTCGCCCAAGATGCCACGGCCACAGCCGTCGACCCCGCTGATCACGCAATTCCGGTGAGAGCAGCGAAACGTGGCTGGCCTGCGTACCGGTACGGTCATGCCGTGGTCTCGGTGCACAGTGTGAGGGAGGGTCTGGGTGAAGGTAGTTCTGGCGGGGGGAACCGGTCAGGTGGGTGGCATCCTGAATCGTGTGCTGACCGCCGAGGGCCATGAGGTCGTGGTTCTGACCAGACGGCCGGTGGGCGACCGTGACGTCCGGTGGGACGGCAGAACGCTCGACGCTTGGACGGAGACGATCGACGGCAGTGACGTCGTGATCAATCTGGCCGGCCGCAGCGTGAGCTGTCGCTACACCGAGGCCAACCTCCGCGAGATGATGGACTCGCGCGTGGATTCCACGCGTGTGGTGGGCGAGGCGATCGCGGCTGCCCGGCGGCCTCCCGGGGTCTGGCTGCAGATGAGCACTGCCACCATCTACGCCCACCGCTTCAACGAGCCCCACGACGAGGCGACCGGGGTGATCGGTGGCACCGAACCCGGAGTTCCCGGCTACTGGGCCTTCAGCGTTGAGATCGCGAAGAAGTGGGAGCAGGAGCAGGAGCGGGCCAGGACGCCGCATACCCGCAGGGTGGCCCTGCGCTCGGCGATGGTGATGAGCCCTGATCGTGGTGGCGTCTTCGACTACCTGCTGTGGCTGGCGCGCCTCGGCCTCGGCGGGTCGGTCGCGGGCGGCGCGCAGTACGTGTCCTGGATTCACGAGCGGGACTTCGTCCGCGCGGTGGAGTTTCTGATCGACCGGGAAGATGTCGCTGGACCGGTCAATCTCGCGGCCCCCGGCCCCCTGCCGCAGCGGGCGTTCATGGGCGCGCTGCGCAGGGCCTGGGGCATCCCTGTGGGCCTGCCGGCGGCGAAGTGGATGGCCGAGATCGGCGCCTTCGTGCTGCGCTCCGACACCGAGCTCCTGCTCAAGAGCCGGCGGGTGGTGCCGGGGCGACTGCTCGAAGCCGGATTTGTGTTCGACCACCCCGAGTGGCCGCAGGCCGCGGCCGACCTCGTGCGGTGGGTGCGTCAGGAGCGATCCCGCACCTGAGCGGTCCGGGGAGTCGGCCGGCACCGGCACACACAGTCAGGAGCCCGTCCTTGCCCGACGCTACGGCGACAACGTTCCGGCGCCCACGCCGCAGACCAACTCCCACCCGCCACGACGCAGCCGCCATGGCGATCGGCCGGCGCGCCCCGGGACACCCGATCCGGCCGGGGGTACCTCCCAGGCTCTTGAGGCACTGGGGGAGGACGGCAGCGCCCCCGCAGCGCCAGAGCGATGCTGCGGGGCATCGGACCGTCCGGGCCCGACCGGGCACCCCGGGGCGTGAGGGAAACCCCCGCATCCTCGGACCACGGACACGATCCGTGTGCGCCGGACACCGGGCGAAAGCTGTGGACCAGAACACCCCACACCGTTCGAGGCGTTCGACTGAGCATGAGTTCCGGCAACAGGACTCACTCAGTCTCCAGGAACGGTCAGGTGGTGCAGTCCGTCCTCCAGCAGCGTGAACGCGTGCTCGGCGTCCTCCACGGCACCCGCATAGCGCTCGTCGGCGGGTTCCCCGTACGCCAGGCGTTCGGCGTTGTCCTGTGCCAGCGCCCACTGCACCGCGACGATCTGGACGGCAGCAAGCCGCGCGGTGAGTTCCGGAGTGTCTGCCGTTTCCTGCAACGCCTGGGCGAGTGCGCGTTCGGCGCCGGTCTTGAACCCTTCCATCCGGGCCACCAGCGAGGGCGCGTCGAGGATCATCCGGTGGACCCTCCGCACCTGGGGATGGTCGTTGAGCCCGCTGATCGGGTCCCGCTCGCGCAACCCGGTGAGGAAGTGCTCGCGCAGTGCGGTCAGCGGGGCGGTGCCAGGCGGGCGGGCCCGCACCACCCGGGCGGCTTCGGTCTCGTGGTCGGCGAGACGATGCACCACGAGGTCTTCCTTGGTCGGGAAGTACGCGAAGAGTGTGCGTTTGGATACTTCCGCAGCCTCGGCCACCTGGGCCACCGAGACCTGGTTGAAGCCGTGTTCGAGGAACAGCGTGATCGCCGCCTCGGAGATCGCCGCGCGGGTCCGCTGCTTCTTGAGTTCCCGTAGTCCTGGCTTGCCGTCCACGACGCCCACGGTAGCAAGGAGTTTCCCCGAGGAGATATCTGCACCTGGTATACATTTACTCCAAGGCGAGAGATGGGATGGAGTGAAGGTGTTGGCCGAGATCGAGACCGAGGTCGTCGTCGTGGGCGCCGGCCCGGCCGGGCTGATGCTGGCGTGCGAACTGGCTCTGGCCGGGGTCGAGACCCTGGTGGTGGAGAAGCTGCCCCAGCGCATCGAGCAGGTGAAGGGCGGCGCGATTCAGCCCCGCACCGCCGAACTGCTCCAGACGCGCGGGCTGCTGGAGCCGTTGCTGCAGCGGGCCGTGCCGACTGAACCGGCAGGCGGGCACTTCGCGACCCTGCCGGTGCCCTTGGACTGCACCCCATGGCAGACCAGGCACCCTTTTCCGATCGCGATTGCCCAGTGGGAGATCGAGGAGGTACTCGAGGAGCGGGCGACCGCCGGCGGCGCACGGGTTCTGCGCGGCACCGCGGTCTCAGCAGTCGAGTCGGACAACGACGGTGTGACCGTGACGGCGGACGGCCTGCGGGTGCGGGCGCGCTATCTGGCGGCGTGCGACGGCGGCCACAGTACGGTGCGCAAACTGCTCGGGCTGCCGTTTCCCGGCAGGCCCGGGACCCATCAGGCGGTGCTGGCGGACGTCCGTCTGTCCGCCGTTTCGTCGCTGGTGCCGCAGCAGTTGGGGCACATGAGCACTCTGACCCGTCAGGGTGGCGGCTACTGGGCCATGCTGGCCCCGCTCGGCGGTGACCGGTACCGGTTCACTTTCGGGCGCGCGGACCGAGCGGACATCGACCGCGACACCCCCGTCACCCACCAGGAGATCACCGCCGCCCTGCAGGCGGTGTACGGCGAGGAGACCACCCTGGGCGCGGTGGACAACTCTTCTCGGTTCTCCGACGCCACGCGGCAACTGGAGCACTACCGCGCGGGCCGCGTCCTGTTCGCCGGGGACGCCGCACACATCCACCCGCCGCTGGGCGGCCAGGGCCTCAACCTCGGCATCCAGGACGCGATCAACCTCGGCTGGAAACTGGCCGCGGCCGTCCAGGACCGGGCGCCGAGCGGCCTCCTGGACAGTTACCACACCGAGCGGCATCCGGTCGGAGCCCAGGTGCTGCACCACACATCGGCACAGCGGGTCCTGGCCGACCCGCACCCGAGCGAGGACGTGGCCGCCCTGCGCGACATCTTCATCGACCTGATGCGCCTGCCCGACACCAACCGTCATCTCGCAGGACTGCTGTCCGGCCTGTCGCTGCGCTACGAGCTGCCCGGCGAGCATCCGCTCACCGGACAGCGGATCCCGGACATCGACCTGGTCACCCCAGCCGGCCCCACCCGGCTGTCGGCGCTGTTCGGCGCGGGGCACGCCGTACTGCTCGATCTGGAGGGAGCCGTCCCGGCCGATCTCCGGCTCCCGGAACGAGTCGACCTCGTCCGTGCCACCTGCACCGACGGTGTGGGCGCTGCCGTCCTGCTCTTCCGTCCCGACGGCTACGTCTGCTGGGCTGCGGACCACCCCGCCGCCTGCGGTAAAACCCTGCTCTCCGCAATCGCCGGCAACCTGACGGAGGCGCACTGAGCCTCCTGTCCACGGAGCTGCACACCGCGGCGGCGGCGTGACCGGCTGCCGGTCTTCACCGACGATCAACTGCGCCGTCTCGAGGTGCCGTTGCCGGTCATCACGGGAGCGAAGGGCCGGATGCCGAACTCCTCGAGCCGGTCCGGCGGAGGGGACCGGGCCGTGCGGTCCGAGCTGGTCGGTTCGGCATCGGCCGCCGAGTGACCAGTTCGGCCGGTTGGGCCTTTCCGCTCACTGGCCCGACGGCGCCCGGTGTTCCTCCGGGCGCCGCAGACAGACGAGTGGCGACCTGCCGGGTGAGTGTGGTTACGGGATTGCGCTCAGGCGGTGGTGCGGAACGGCCCGGTGACCTCGTAGGTGATGCCGCCGGAGGAACTGCCGGACGTGCCGCGCTGGCTGGAGAAGTACAGCCGCTTGCCGTCGGGGGAGAAGGCGGGGCCGGTGATTTCGGAGCCGGACTGGCCGGTGATGCGCAGGAAGGGGGCGACGATGTCGTTGGGAGTGATGATGCAGATCTCCATGTTGCCGCCGTCCTCGGCGACGAACAGGTCGCCGGAGGAGCTGCCGGTGACGTTGTCGACGCCGGTCAGCGGTGCGGTGCCGTTGGTGACCAGGCTGTCGTCGTAGGCGAGCTCGTAGGTGCTGTTGAGCAGGTTGAGCTGCCAGACGCGGTTGTCGCCCTTGGTGGTGAACCAGACGGTGTCGCTCGCGTAGTGGCAGCCCTCGCCGCCGTTGAAGATCTTTGCGCCGGAGACCTGGTCGCGGGTGTAGGTGGGGGAGCCGTCCGGGTCGGGCACGTTCGTCCAGGTGAAGGAGCCGGAGGTGCCGGTGCCGGCGACCAGTACCTGGAGGGTGCCGGAGGCCAGGTTGCCCCAGGTGGTGGGGATGAACCGGTAGAAGCAGCCGTCCGACTCGTCCTCGGTCAGGTAGATCACCTTGCGTACCGGGTCGGCGGCGGCCGCCTCGTGCTTGAAACGGCCCATCGCGTCGCGGCGGATGGCGGCGTTCGCGCCCCAGGGATCGGTCTCGTAGACGTAGCCGCGGCTGACCTCCTCGCAGGAGA
This sequence comes from Streptomyces sp. NPDC059866, assembly GCF_042731325.1. Classification (NCBI taxonomy): domain Bacteria; kingdom Bacillati; phylum Actinomycetota; class Actinomycetes; order Kitasatosporales; family Streptomycetaceae; genus Streptomyces; species Streptomyces sp. NPDC059866. Next base: position 201,144 of record NZ_JBHWJT010000018.1, read on the forward strand.
GCCAGGTGTTCCACGGGGTGGCGCCGCCCGCGCAGTTGGTGCGGGTGTTGGACAGGATGCGATAGGCGCCGGTGACGGTGCCCGAGGAGTTGAACTTGACGGCGCTCGCGCCGCCGCCGGTGCCGAGTTCGGAGTTGGAGACGTAGATCCAGCCCGTGCCGTCGGCGAAGCAGGCGCCGCCGTCGGGGGCGCCGTGCCAGGTGTAGGAGGTGCCGGGGACCGTCTGGCTGGAGCGGGCGATGACTCTGCTGGTGAAGCCGTTGGGCAGCATGATCCCGTTGGCGTCGGCGGCCAGCAGGCCACCGTAGGGGCTGGTGCCGTTCTGGGCCGGGGCCGCGTAGGCGGCGCCGTGCATGAGGGTGCCGCCGAAGACGGCAGCCGAGGTGCCGATCACTGCACCACGCAGAAAGCTGCGACGTTCCACAGGTACTCCTTCGTCGAAGAAGGGCGAACGATGGCTCGTTGAGCGCCGCCGACTGGTCACCGGGGACCCTAGGGCCCCTGGCAGGGGGCGGTAAGGATTCCTTGGACCAACTCCTCCCGGACAACTGGTGAGTAGTTTTGACGCAGAAACGATCAGTCAGTCATCAAATGAACCATCAGGGAATTCCCCCGGACCAACTGGTGCAGATCCTTGAGGGGAAGCGGGCCAAGGAGGCCGGGCCGTTGGCGAATCCGCTCACGGATGCTGTGGGATGTCGTCAAGCCGCCGCGCCGATCTCCTCCTCTGATGCGGCGACGCCATCCGGGTGGCACCGGCCCGGCTGGAGGAGGCCGACGCCGACCGGCTGCACACCGACTGCTTCGCCGTCCGGGACCGATCCCGCGCGTAGGCGCCCGCCGTATTCGCAATGCTGCGGGCCCACCTGCAACACCGTCCCCACCCCGTCACGAGTCGCGCTGCCTTCGACGACTTTGCCCGGAGGACGAGCACACCAGAGGCGGCTGTGGCACCGTGGACTCAGGCCTGGTCCGTCACTCCCCCCGTGGTGACGGGCCAGGCCTCACTGCATGCTCCAGGAAACGCATGTGGCCGAACCCGACCTCCTCGTCATCGACGTGGAGGGCGCGGACGACGGGACTGTCCAGGACATCTCTGCCCAGGACATCTCCGGCCCGGCAAGGAACACGAGGAAGCTCAGTGCAATGATCGACAACGCCTGAACGGTGGCGTCCGGCTGCACCAGATTCAGCACCGCCGGACCAAGGACCACGCCGACCACGATCTCGAGGACGGGGCCCGGAGGGGAACTCGGGCCCCGTTCCGCGGTGCTGTGGACTGCTGGCCCTTCTAGGCTGATGGGGCGATCTCCGGTCGCCTTCGGGGGCACGGCCATCCGGCAAGTGTCACGCTGGTGCGGCCCCCTCTCCGGGTCCCGGGCCAAGCGGAACTCCTCGCTCGGAAGACGCAGAGGCAGCGCCGGCCTTCGGCCCGCCCGCTTACTGCGTCCGGTGCCGCCGGGTCAACCTTCCCCGAGACCGGTGGCGCACCCCACGGCACGGGGCGCGCACGTGTGATCACCCCGACTCGGCCAAGGAGGCCAACCGATGGTCGCCAGCAACCCAGTTCTCCTCGGCAACGCCGGTGGCGTGGGCCGCACGGTCCTTGAGCAACTGCGCGCGCAGGACGTGCCCGTACGTGCGATGGTGCGCCGCGACGACGATCGTGCCGCTGAGCTGCGTGGGCTCGGCGCGGAGGTCGTCCTCGGCGATCTGACCCGGCCCGAGAGCGTCGCGGCCGCGCTGGAAGGCGTCGGCAGGATGTACTTCGCGATGCCCGTATCGCCGGACCATCTGCTGGCAGCCACCGTGGTGGCCAGCGTGGCGCGCGAGCACGGAAACCTGGACGCCCTGGTGAGCATGTCCCAGATGACGGTGTCGCAGATGACCGCCACCAGCACTGCGGAGTCGCACCAGCAGCGCCTGCACTGGCTGGCGGAACAGGTACTGAACTGGTCGGGCCTGCCGGTGGTACACATCCGGCCGACGTCTTTCCTGGACAACCCACTGTTCACCACGCTGCCGGCCCGCTCGATCCGGGAGAACGGCACGATCGCGCTGCCGTTCGGCACCGGGCGCACCTCGCCGGTCGCTGTGGAGGACGTCGCCCGAGTGGTCGCCACCGTGCTGCGCGACCCGGCCCCACACATCGGACACGTCTACGAGCTCACCGGCCCGCGCACGGTCGACATGACGGAGATGGCCGAGGAGTTCTCGCGGGCGTTGGGCTCTCCGGTGTCCTATGTGGACGTGCCGCTGGACCGGTGGCGGGCCGAAGTCCTCGCCAAGGTGGGCCTGCCGTCGCACACCGAGGAGCACATCGCCACCATGGCCCGACTGCACCGCGAGAACCGCTACGACCGCGCGACGGACGACGTACAGCACGTCACGGGCGTACCTGCTCGATCGGTCGAGGCGTTCGTGGCCGCTCGCAAGGACTTCTACCTGGGCTGAGCCGCACCGGCCGACACGTACAACGCCGACGAGTGGCTCGTTCGAGTGCGGCTCGCGTGGCGGCCAGGGAAGTGCGGCCTCGTGGTCGGCGTACAGCACACTGTGCCCGCACCCGCTCCGGTCGACCTCCGCGGTCCCGACGCTCTGTGCACTACTGTCGACGGCATGAGCGAAAACTCCGAGCGTTCCGTCGTCGTCGAGCGAACCAGCACAGGCCACTTCGTCGCGACCAACGCCCGCGGCGGATCGATCAGTTTCGGTACGGCCTCCGATGCCGGCCGGGAGACCGAGTTCACCCCGGTCGAGCTGTTGCTCGCCGCGATCGGGGGCTGCACGGCCGCGGACGTCGATATCTCCACCAGCCGCCACGCGGAGCCCATCGGGTTCTCCGTCGCGGTGACCGGCGACAAGATCAGTGACGAGCTCGGCAACCGCATGACCAACCTCATGGTCACCTTCACCGTCGCCTTCCCGGACGGTGAGGGTGCGGATCGCGCCCGCGCGATTCTTCCCCGCGCGGTCAAGACCTCCCATGACCGTCTCTGTACGGTCAGCCGCACGCTCGAGATCGGCACGCCCGTGACCGCGACGATCAACAGGACGCAACCAAGCTGAGTCTCGCCGGCGGCAGGCGTCACCCGTCCGCTGCTTCCTCGGCCTCCCAGCGCAGCAGGTCTCCCGGCTGGCACTCGAGCACCTCGCAGAGCGCGGCGAGCGTCGTGAAGCGCACCGCCTTGGCGCGGCCGTTCTTGAGCACCGCCAGGTTGGCGGGTGTGATCCCGACGCGTTCCGCGAGTTCGCCCACGGACATCTTCCGTTTGGCCAGCATCACGTCGATGTCGACGGCGATCGGCATCAGATCACCTCAGCCAGCTCGGCCTGCATCTGCGCCGCCTCGATGTCACGCGCGACGGCCTGGGCGAGCAGCATCCGCAGCACGAGCACGATCAGCGCGACCCCCAGGACCGCCAGGGCGGCCCCGCCCAGCAGGAGCACCATGCCCGGGGGCACGGCCTCACCCGGCGCCAGGACCGCACCGAGCGCGAACACCAGGAGCGCGGCCGTCACCATCGCGCCGATCACGAAGTGCACGTACCGGAAGGCCGCGTGGGAGAACACCGTTCCCCGTCGAACCATCGTCACCAGTCGCCACACGCAGACCAGGACGACCTGGACCGTCACCATCCCCAGCACCGCGATCACGAGGGTCGGAGTGCGCACGTGTGCGATGTCCGCGTCGAGATCCTGCAGGTCGACAGCCAGCAGCGGCACCATCACCGCCTGCACGAACACCGAGCCGGCGAGCAGCACCACCAGCACGGCGCGCAGCGCAAGCACCGTCAGCTTTCCCATTACCTCTCCCTACGATCGAGCAACGATGGGAATCTATCGATATTCGATAGATGCGGCAAGGGGTGGGCCGACGAGGTGGGACGCCGGTACAGACGGCAAGGGCGCCGGGCATGTCGAGCAGGGCCGCCGAATATTCCGTGCCGTGCCGGTCGCTGAAGGTGCAGACTCGCTCCATGGCAGACATGGGGGCGTTCCGGGACGCAGTCAGCCGCTGGGCGGCCGGCGGTCCCGGCGGAGCGGCGGGTGATCTGGCTGTGCAGCTGGGGGTGCGGACGGCGGTGCTGCTGGAAGGACTGAGTGATCTCGCGGCCGTCGAGGCGCTGGCCGCCCAGCGTGGCCGGGACCTGGCCGCCGAAGGGGTGTGCGTCGTGGCGATGGGCGGTGCGATGAGCGTCGGCCGTTACGCCGGTCTTCTCGGGCCGCCCGGTCTTGGCCTGCGCTTGAGGGGACTGTGCGACGAGGGCGAGCAGAGCTTTTACGACTGCGGCTGGAAGCGGGCCCGGGCGCCGCAGCGGGGCTTCTTCGTGTGCGTGGCGGACCTGGAGGACGAGCTCATCCGTGCGCTGGGCACGGCGCGGGTCGAGGAGATCATCCGGGCGGAGGGCGACCTGCGTGCCTGGCAGACCTTCCTGCGCCAGCCCGCACACCACGGTCGGCCCCGGCAGCAGCAGCTGCGGCGCTTCCTCGGCACGAAGAAGGGCCGCAAGATCCGCTACGGCCGTCTCCTGGTGGAAACCCTCGACCCCGAACAGGCGCCGGCCCCGCTCGACGACCTCCTCACGAGCCTGTGACCGACGCCGGGCGTTCGTTGTCAGGACTCCGGCGACGGAGGCCGGACTCGGCGAGGTGCGGCGGGTGCGTCGCGAGCGCCGGCACGCGTTGGTGCCGATGATCGCCGAGGTGGGTCTCGGCCGGGCGACCGTGCCGTTCCTCTTCGTGCAGACCATGCACCCGGGCACGATCCGGCTCGCAGGCGACACCGCGGTCGGCCGTGCATACATCGCGGAGGCCGGGCTCATGCGCGACGGCAGCTCGCACTTGAACGGATCGTGACCGGCGCGGGCAGTTCGACGAGTACGAGGGCAGGGCGCACCTGGACGGCGACGATCCGTCGCGGTCGAGCGCCGAGCTCACGATCCAGGCGAAGAGCATCCGGACCGTAACCAGAGGCGCGACGACCACCTGCGCAGCAAGAGGTCTTCCTGGACGTGGACAACCGCCCGACCATCAGCTTCATCTCGATCGGGGTGCAGCAGGTTGGCAAGACCAACGTCAAGGTCACTGGTGACCTGACCATCCGCGGCGTGACCAAGCAGGTCACCGTGGGCTTCGAACTGACCGGTGCCGAGAACGATCCACAGGGCAGGTTCCGGGTCGGCTTCCACGAACCGTCCTCTCAGGTATCGAGGACGTGCGGCAGGCCCAGCCGGTAGCGGATGTGGTCGGCGGCCTTGAGCTCGGCGAATCCGGGTGGTTCGACGCCGCCGAGGAGACGGACCTCGTCGGCGCCGTCGGCACCGGCGGCCTCCAGCACGGCGTTGGCGGCTCGGCGGCCGGTCTCGTTGGCGGTCTCCATGGATGTGAAGTCGAGGTTGCTGTGGGCGCGCACGTGGTCACCGGCGAGGAAGAGGTTGGGGATGGCGGTGACGGCTTCGGATCGCAGGTGCCAGGAGGAGACGTCGTTGAGGAAGTAGGTGTCGTCGTTCTCGAGCCTGCCGACGGCGGCCTGGGTGACGGCCGGGTCGAGGAACCAGGAATGGACGATGCCGTCGGGGAGGATGACATCGCCGTTGTCCTCGAGGCCTGCCTTCATCTGCGCCCAGACCTCCTCCGAGATCTCCTTCGGGGTGCATTCCTTGGCCGGTCTGCCGTAGAGGGGGCCGGGTGTGTCCCAGTCGGAGATGACGACGGAGAGGGATTCGGCGGCCGTGCCGTCGCCCCAGGTCTCGGTGAAGGGATCGGACCAGAAGCGGGACTGCCCGACCGGGGCCAGTGCCCACGGGGAGTCCATGAGGGCGAGGTGGGAGACGGGGCCGCGGAAGGTCTCCTTGAGGTAGTACATGATGCCCTGGCACCACGTGGTGCGCAGTCGGTCCATCTTGGCGAGTTGAGGATCGGCCGCCCGGATCTCGGGAGACCACAACTGCCGTACACGGTCCACGGGGAGAGCGGCCACATACCAGTCGGCGTCGATCCGTGCGGGACCGGCCGCGGTGCGGGCGTGAGCGGCCGTGATGCGCCCGTCGGAGCCCAGTTCGAGGGCTTCGACGAGATGCCCGGTGACGAAGCGGACGCCCAGCGATGTGAGGTGCCGCACCCACGGGTCGATGAAGCGTTCGCTGGTGGGGCCGTCGAGGATCCGGTCGAAGGGGCCGTCGGGCCCCATCCCGAGCATGGAGTAGAGGATCTTCGAGATGCCCTGTCCGCAGGTCCGGGTGCTGGCGGTCTCCGGCCGCAGAGCCTCGATGACCTTCGCCGAGCCGCCCCACATCACCTGGTAGAAGTCCGACTTGCCCTCGTATTCGATGAAGTCGAGCCAGCCGGTGTGCTCCCACTGCCCGAACTGGCGCTCGTCGCAGCTCGTCATGAGGATGGCGAGTTTCCGGCCGAGCAGCACGCACTCGTGGGGGAGGAGCTGGGGCATGGTGCGCAACAAGCCCTCGATCACGAGGGGGAGGGTGGCGGGGTCGAGGGTGCGGGTGTCGGGCGGGATCGTGGGGAGGTAGAGGTCGCCCTTGCCGTTCTCTCTGTTGAACGCGAAGTAGGGGACGGTGACGAGGTTGTCCCAGACGCCGTGTGTCCGGTCGCCGAAGGGGATGCGCCGCATGGTGTCCGGAAGGTTGGTGTAGAAGCCGAAGAAGCCTCGATGGCCGTGTTCACCGGGCAGGTCGCGGCGGCCACCGGTGGCCGTGCCGGTCACCGGCAGGCTGCGCGCCTTACCGCCCCACTCCGCTCGCCGGTCGTACACGGTGACGTCGAAGCCTCGCTCGGCGAGCTCGTGGGCCGCGGTCAGGCCGCCGATACCACCGCCGAGTACAGCCGCTCTCGTTCGGGTCCGCTGTGCCGCGGTCGCCTTCGCAGGCCGGAGTCCGAACGCTCCGGCTGCCGCCAGCGATCCACCCCAGCCCAGTACCTGCCTGCGTCCCGGCATCGCATCCTCCCCCTCGGCGGCGTCGTCGCCGGGACGCTAGGGGGGCACCCGCAAGATCGGAACGCTGGGCTCGCCATGTTCGCATCTTCCGCACATCGGTGAATCAGTGGGCTTGGTGCCGCACTTGGTCTGCACGAGCCTCGCACGCACGAAGGGCCTCTCCACCTGTCGCGCGCACTGCTCCGACCCTGCGGATGGACCGCAAGCCTGTCCGCACGTACACGCGCGACCGCCGTCGAAGACCTCGAGGCCGTAACAACCGTCGGCTGACCATTGCCCTGCTCCAGTGGCATCGTCGAAGGCGTCGCCGGCCGTATCAAGCGCACGGTGGTTGCCGGCACGGCGGGCGTTCCTGCCGCACCTTCGGGGACGGGCGCAGTTCGAGCTGGGGCGGCTCGACGAGGCGCTGGCGTCGGCGCGGGAGTGTGTGGCGGCGTGCCGCCGTCTCATCCCGTGCGCCGGGAGCCGGCGCTGGGTGGTCTGCCGGGCGCGCTGCGTACGTACGCGTTGGTGTGGGTGGCCCTCGGCCGTACGGAGGAGTCCGTGGCCGCCTATGACGGGTACGCCGGGCTGCTGCGGGCCATGTCGTTGCGGGAGCTGGGGGCGCGTGCCGCTGGTGCGGGCGCGCGCGTGCTGAGCGAACTGACCTCCGGATTGCGGGAGTTGGGCAGGTGTGAGGAAGCCTTGACGATCGGCCGTGAAGGGAGGGATGCGGCCGACGGCGTACTCGTGTGGACCTTGCCTTGAGGCCGTGCGGCAGCCGTCCCCCTACAGCCCCGAGGCCGGCCCGCCGCCTCGGCACAGGCGCTGAGCGCCAACCGCGGCTTTTCCAGGCGGGACCCGGCCTCCGGGCGGCTGGTGCGGTCCGGAGAAGGTCCGGCGGCGGGGTCCCCGGTCAGGGGTGAGCCGTCGGCCTCAGCTGGACACCGCGCACTGACCGCGGTCGGCGGTCTTCGGTCCCTCCGCGGTGGGACGGACGTCGAAGTCGAAGATTCCGGTCGGGAGGTAGAGGGAGCAGCAGGCGTTGGGGATGTCGACGATCCCGCTGATGCGTCCCTCGATGGGGGCTGCGCCGAGGAGCAAGTAGGCCTGCTCTCCGGTGTAGCCGAACCTCTTCAGGTACTCGACGGCGTTGAGGCAGGCGCGGCGGTAGGCGACCGTCGCGTCCATGTAGTAGTTGGTGTCGGTGTCGTGGTCCACGGAGATCCCGATGAAGGAAAGGAACTCCGAGTACCGCGGTTCGACATTGCCCGGCATGAAGACGGGGTTGGTGCTGATGCCGTACTTCTCCATGCCACCCTTGATCAGATCGACGTGGAAGTCGATGTAGCCGCCCATCTCGATGGCGCCGCAGAAGGTGATCTCACCGTCTCCCTGGCTGAAGTGCAGATCACCGCCCGACAGCTTGGCGTCCTTGACGTGCACGGGGTAGAAGACGCGCGATCCGCGAGTGAAGTTCTTGATGTCGTGGTTGCCGCCGTTCTCCCGTGCGGGAACGGTGCGCGCTCCTGTCTGGGCGATGCTTTCGGCTTCCGATCCGGTCGCCTTGCCGACGAGGGACTGATCGGGGTCGGGCGTGAGTCCCAGAGGCGGGATCCGGTCGGGGTCCGTGTCGATCAGGGCCTGCTCGCGCCTGTTCCACCTCTCCAGCAGCTCCGCTGAGGGGGCTGTGCCGAAGAGACCGGGGTGGGTGATGCCGGTGAAGTGGACACCGGGCAGGTGCCTGGACGTCGCCACTTGCCCGTGGAAGTCCCATATCGCCTTGTAAGCGTCCGGGAAGTAGTCCGTCAGGAAGCCTCCACCGTTGGCCTTGGCGAAGACGCCCGTATATCCCCAGCCCTGACCCGGCGCGTCCCCGACTTGCTGCGGTACCGGCCCGAGGTCGAGGATGTCCACGACAAGCAGGTCGCCCGGCTCCGCGCCTTCGACGCCTATCGGCCCACTGAGCATGTGTGTGGCCTTCAAGTCGACATCGCGCACGTCATTGGCAGAGTCGTTGTTGCCGATCTGCGCGTCGGTCCATTCGCGGCATTCGACGCGGAACTCGTCCCCCGGGCGGACCATCGCGACGATCGGGACGTCAGGATGCCACCTGTTGTGTCCAGGTACAGTCTGGTCGCGCATCGACCGGGACTGGTCGACGCTGAAGATTACTTCAGGCATGTGAACTCCTCATATTCTCTGTACCGGTGAAGGGGTGCGACGTAGCGCCCGGGGGCGCCGGGGCCCCAGCACCGGGGATGCCCCGGGTAGCCCCTCATGCCTCTTCTTGCGTCTCCCTCAACCACCTCCTGCGCTCGGAGCGACGAGTGTCGGTGTCGGCGGCGATCGTCCGGCCAGGCGGAACCGCTAGCCGGGGCTGCCCGCCGGGTAGCTCGGAGCGCCGTACTCCTCGGCAGGCCTGCCGGGCCCCCTCCGGCGGAGCACGAACCACAGCGCGGCGAAGACCAGCACGCCAAACGCGCCCAGCGCGATCGCGATCTCATAGAAGTTCTCGGCAACCCAGTAACCGGACAGCAGCAGGAATGCTGGTATGACGCCGGTCACCCAGCCTTCTATCGCGGTCACCCAGCCGACGTAGGGCGTCAGCGCCTCCAGTTTCAGTCCCAGTAGCAGGAAGAAGAGGAACCAGAGGAAGGCCCAGTAGAGCCATATCACTCCGAACGGCTGATCGCCGAACTGCCGGAAGCTGACGAAGGAATAACCCAGGGCCACGATCGACACGAACAGCGAGTAATAGCCCACGCCCGTCGTGTCGAGCCCCATGAGCAGTCCCACTCCCACATACAGGTACGTGAAACCGAAGAGGAAGATCCCCGATGCCAGCAGAATTCGGTCGGGATCCTGATTTGCGGCGATGATGAGATAGGTGGGTGTCACGACCTGAAGCCCGCCCACGAACAGGTTGAATATGGCGGCTGCCCGGCTGTCCACCTTGCCCAGCAGCATCAACCCGTTCAGGAACAGCACCGCGCCAACGAAGAGAAGTCCGACGTTGGCCAAGGGGACACACCTCCCGATATTCCGCTCTCGCGAGCGATGCGCCCGCCGGGCGGTCATGCGACCGAAAAGCAGTTGTGTGCGATTCCGCGCAGTGCTTCGAGGCGGTACGGTCGAGGCCGCCCCGCGCCCTCCCGAAACGGGCGTACCGACCGATCCGGCCGGTGCGCGATTTCCCTCTCAGGGCCGAGGAAGCCGGGCGACCGCCGGATGGACCGGTCTCCGCGCAGCAGCCTCGGGAGGCACCCGCGTGACCACCGCGGGGTTTTCCCGGGACTTCTCCTCTTGCTCGCGCAGGCCTGCGACGGCAGGCGACCTGAAGGCGGTCGCGGGCGACGAGTACACACGCCGTGCCGTATTCGAGCACTGCGGGCAGTCCCGCTCGGCGGGCGCGGTGCCGATCGGCAGCTGTACGTCGAACGATCCGCACCGATTGCAGGAGTACTCGTAGGTCGCCATGAGGAGTCATCTCCAGCTGGCCGCGCTTCCAGCCCAGCCCAGGCCATGCGCGCGGATCTGGTCGCGATCTCTCAATTCCAGGCAACGCCTCGGAGGACGGCGTGTCAAGGCGAGTCGAAAATGCTCTGGGCGCCGCCCTGGGCTGCCGTGCGAAAGGGGCCGGACACGACGCGGGCACCCAGGCCGCGCGGCGGTGGTGCATGTGCCGTGTCCGCTGAATTCCCCGACGCGGTCGGGGCGTTGCCCACGCGGTGATTCAGCCGGTCAGGGGAGTGGTTCGATGTGCGGCGCGGCCTGACGTCTGCGTGCCGGCCTCCGGCGAGGGAACGGAGGGGAGGGCGCCCACCCTCAGGATCTCGACTTCACGACATCACCGTTGCGGAGATCACCTACAGCCGCGCTGATCTTCGACCGGGACGCCGTGGCACGCGCTTTGGAGAGCGGTCATCTGGCGGGCTACGACGGTGACGTCGTCCGGGAGAGCCTGGAGCGCTGGTTCGACAACTGCCCGATCCGTCAGGAGTACCTCATCGTGGAGGACGGCAGGCTTGCGGGATCCGGGACGGGGCTCGCTCATACACGGCCGACGTACAGGATGGGAGCCGGCGGGACCATCGCCGCCTGGGCAGCGGCAGCCCCATACGACCTGGCCGGATGCCGTGCCCCGGCGTACGTGTCAGGGCGAGCCCGCTATCGCGCACGCGCGGCACGGGGGTCGGCCGCAGGTGCACTGCAGGATGCCGTCCAACACCTCGTGGTCGTGGTAGAGGCACTTGTCCTGGCAGGTGTGGCGGGGGATGAAGCCCCCCTGGAGTTCGTCCGGCCAGGGTTCTTCGCCCTCCCGGCAGCGGACAAACCGTTCGGGATCCGTGGAGTGCAGCCGATGCATGCTCTCTCGGGCCTCGCCCTCCAGGGCGTGTGTTTCGGCGACCATGCCTTTGAGCTGGTCGGCGAGACCGGAGAACCTGGCGTCGCCGGTTCTCACATGGGCGGCGCTCAGGGCCATGACAGCGTTGCCCAGGAACCGTCGAGCGTCCTGGAGATCGGTGACGTGATGCAGTTGGATGCCGGTCACGCCTCTGACCCATACGGCGTCTTCGCTCACTTGTCCACCTTCCGGGCTCGAGTTGCCCACTGGTGATGCCGACGTGTGGAGGTACGCCGCATCTTCCTCATGAGCGCTGAAGTCTCTGGACGGGCGGCTGTCCGACAGGTCGCCGGTTGACCCGTTCCTGTTTCGTGGCCGATCCGCCGCGCTGCGGAAATCGCCTATAAGGCTTGTATGCTTCCAAGGAGGTTAAAGTCTGCGATTCTTATCAGTCCAGTCGTTTAGTGGTGAACTAGCTCACAAGTGCCGTGTCTCTGTTTTCCCGGCCGAGGCGGGGGTGTCGGGGCCTCAGGGAGGGGATGACGATGCCGAGGGTGCCGGTCCCGGGAGCGACGACGGTCTGCTCATTCAACGCATCGCAGCTCCACCCGCGGTGTCGGTCGGTGGCTCATTTCCCGGGCGGGCCTGGTGGACGGAACCAGCCCGTCCTGACCTCGATCTTGCATGAGGGTCCAGCTTGCTGACGGTCCCTTTCGGCTCGTTCGGGGCGGAGATTCGTGCAGGTGGGCAGGCTGGTGGCCCGGCTGTCGCGTCGGGTGGACGCCGGGTTCCACAGCTCCGGTCGGGCGGTGCTGCTCGTGGGGACGGGAAGTTGCTGGTCAGCCGGGGGTCGGGACACCGTCGGATCGGAGACCACCGGCCCGAACACCGCCGGCTCGGCTCGCAGCACGCCCACGTCTGCCGGGCAGTCTCCGCCCAGCGCGACCGCGAGCGCCACATCAAGCAGGCCTTTGCCCGGATCATGCACCGCCCGCGGCTTGCGCCACGGCGCCAACGCCACCGATATCGCCTGACCCAGGCCGGCCTTGCGGACCGTCTCCACCAGCAGCAGCACTCTTCGCGTTTCTGGTCACCCGCTGGATGCCCTGCCGCGTGAAAGCGCGAGGCTAGCCCTTCGAGGCCGGTTTCCAGTCCTGGACGAGGAGCCCGAGCAGCACCTCGTCCAGGAACTCGCCCATCACCCAGGCCGAGGAGCGCAGCACGCCCTCGCGGACGAAGCCGTTGCGCTCGGCGGAGCGCAGCATCGCGGCGTTGTCCGACAGCGTCTCGATCTGCAGCCGCTGCAGGCCGCGCACGACGAAACCGTAGTGGCACAGCACCGCGACCACGTCGGTGCCGTAGCCCTTGCCACGGGAGGACGGCAGCAGCCCCAACCCGATGTGCGCGGACCGGTTGTGATTGTCGATGCCCCACAGCGTCGCGGTGCCGACCAGCGTGCCGCCGTCCAGCTCCACCACGGAGAAGGGGACGAGCCCCTCCTCCTTGTCGTCCACCACGAGCCGCGAGTCCTTCGAACCTGGCGTGATCGGCCGCCACGGCCGGCCCTCGGCCCGCGAGGCGTTGACCACGTCGTCGTAGAGCTCGGCCCGCAGGACCGGGATGTCGTCCTCGTGCCGGGCCCTCAGCCCGACCTTGCTGCCCCTTAGCATGCGAGCTTCTTATCCAACCAGGCTGGCCGGCGGCAAACCAATAAAGTCAGAGGTCCGGGCGCCTTCGCCACGGTTGACGGCAAGGGCAGTGTGACGTCCATGGTGAACACCTCCAGCAAAGGACTCCTGAACGCCGTCCTCGGCGGCACGCTGGAGGCCACGGCGGCGGGCCGGAGCAGCAAGGGGAACGGTCGCGGCTCACAGTGCGCTGCGCGCATCGTCCTCGTGCACCGTACGGCCTGGTTGCCGCTGCGCGGGAGGCCGGGCTTGGTACGCCGGTGGCGCGTCATGGGCAGCTATGGCCTGCTCGGCCCAGATGACCTTGCCCCGCGGGGTGTACCGAGTACCCCAGCGGTCGGCCACCTGGGCGACCAGGAACAGTCCGCGGCCGCCCTCATCGGTGGTGGCGGCGTACCGCAGATGCGGCGAAGTGCTGCTGCCGTCGGACACCTCGCAGGTCAGGGTGCGGTCGCGCAGAAGGCGCACGTGGATGGGCGGCGAACCGTGGCGGATGGCGTTGGTGATCAGCTCGCTGAGCACGAGTTCCATGCCGAAGGCGAGGTCGGACAGGCCCCACTCCTCCAGCTTCTGTGACACAGCGGCGCGCATTCCGGCAACGGCGGCGGGGTCGCAGGGCACGTCCCAGTCCGCGACCCGGTCAGCCGGTGTGGCGAGCGTGCGGGCGACGAGGACTGCGATGTCGTCCTTGGGACGCCCGTGGAGGAGTTCGTCCACCACGGCCTGGCAGTGTTGGTCGGGAGAGCGGTCGGGGTGCCGGGCGAGGGCCTCGCGCAGCATGTCCATGCCGACGTCGAGATCCCGCGCGCGGTCCTCGATGAGCCCGTCGGTGTAGAAGACGATCTGGGTGCCTTCCGCCAGTTGGAGTTCGGCAGTCTGGAACGGCATGCCGCCAAGGCCCAGCGGCAGGCCCGTCGGCACGTCGGCGAACGTCACGTCGCCGTCGGGGCTCACCAGGGCGGGGGCCAGGTGTCCGGCACGTGCCATGACGCAGCGGCGCTCGACCGGGTCGTAAATGGCATAGAGGCAGGTGGCGCCGATGACGCTGGAGTCGCGGTCCGAATCCGACTCGTCCTGGTCGATACGGCTGACCAGATCGTCGAGACGGCTCAGCAGGTCGTCAGGGGGTAGGTCGAGGGTTGAGAAGTTGTGCACGGCGGTGCGCAGCCGGCCCATCGTGGCCGCCGCGTGCAGACCGTGGCCTACGACGTCGCCGACAACCAGCGCCACCCGGCCGCCGGGCAGGGGGATGACGTCGAACCAGTCGCCGCTGACGCCCGACTGGGCGGGCAGGTAGCGGAAGGCGACCTCAAATGCGTTCTGCTCGGGCAGCGCGCGCGGGAGCAGACTGCGCTGGAGGGCGACGGCGAGGGTGTGCTCGCGGGTGAAGCGGCGGGCGTTGTCGATGCTGAGCGCGGCGCGAGCGACCAGTTCTTCGGCCAGGGACAGCTCCTCCTCGTCGAAGGGCTCGGGCTTGCGGGAGCGCCAGAAGGTCGCCACGCCGAGCATGACGCCGCGGGCTTGGATCGGGACGGAGACCAGGGAGTGGATACCGCATGCCTGGATCCTCTTCAGCCTCTCGGGGGCCTGCAGATGGAGCCCCGTGGCGGTGCCCAGATCGGACACGAGCTCCGAACGGCCCGTGCCCAGGCCGCGGGCGTGCGGTGTTGAGGGAATGAAGTCGATCAGGCAGCCGACCTCGCAGAAGGGATGATCCTTCAGGATGCCCTTGACGGCGGTGCGCCGCATATCCGATCCCTCATCGACCGGATCCTCGCCGTGCAGCACTGCGTCGACCAGGTCCACGGTCACAAAGTCGGCGAACCGGGGAACAGCGATGTGGGCCAGCTCCTCGGCCGTACGCGTCACATCGAGGCTGGTGCCGATACCGAGTCCTGCGTCGTACAGCAGTTTCAGGCGCTCGCGGGCCATCTCGGCCCGGCCGGACAGCGCCCGCAGCTCGGTGGAATCGCGCAAGGTCATCACCGTGCTGCCGGCGCAGCCGTCGGGTCCGGCGGGCCTCTGGTTGACTGCGAGCAGGCGCTCCCCGGCGACATGCACCTCGTCAGTGGCCTTGCGTCCGGAGGTCAGCAGTTCCCGAATGCCGCTGGTGAGGCCCGGCAGCTCCGCCACCGGCCTGCCCTCGGCGCCCTGGGGCAGGTCGAGGAGCTGCGAGGCCTCGTCGTTCGCCAGCAGCAGCCGAGCGTCCGCGCTCACGATGAGCACACCTTCGCGCACGGAGTGCAGGACCACGTCGTGATGCTTGTACATCCGCGCCATCTCGTCCGGGCGCAGGTTGTGCGTCTGCCGCTGCAGCCGCCTGCCGACCAGCGCCGTTCCGGCTGTGGTCACCACCAGGCCGGCCGCTCCGGCGCTCAGGATGAGGGGCAGCTGCCGCTCCGCGTGGCTGGCGACAGTCTTGACCTTCAGCCCGGCGGAGACCAGCGCCACCACCTTGCCGTCGCCGTCGTTGACCGGGACGGTGGCCTGCACCTCGTGGCCCAGCGGCCCGTGGACGCTCTCGGTATGGACGCGGCCCGCCAGCGACGGGTCGATCCGGCCCACGAAGCGCTTGCCGATCCGGTCCGGCTGGGGATGGGTGTACCGGATGCCGTGGGTGTCCATGACGACGATGAAGTCGACGCCGGCCGACTTCCGGCCCGCCTCACTGAGCGGCTGCAGCACCTTCGACGGCTCCGGGGCCCGCAGCGCGGACAGGATGCCGGGGGAGTGGGCGAAGGTCTGGGCGACGGCAACGGAGCGGCGCTCGGCCTCCGCGCTGCCGGCCCGCTGCGACTGCAGCACCTGCGCCACCACGGCACCCACCACCAGCAGCGCTATCAGCGCCACCTGCAGGAGAAACACCTGGCCAGCGACGCTTCGCGGACTTCTGCCAACCAGAAGCCGCGGGGATATGCCACGAAAACGGTGAAAAACGTTCACTGGGCCCTATTCCTACATGAAGAACGTCCCCATGGCTATGGCCCTGCTCGAGTTGGAACCGGAGCAGGGCGTCGCAGGGCGCGACGGCCGTCCCACGCCACGTGACCTCGCCCTCCCGGGGATGCCCAAGCGTCGGGCTCCACCGGAGTGACCCACTCGCCTCGCCCTCGGCGACGCGGCGCCCGTGGCCGACCGTCCGGGTCACTGGATCGCGGCCGCGGGCACCTGGATCTGCCTGCTGACGGCCGACGGCACCGTGGTCCGGCTCCTGAACGGCATCACCGTCCCCAGCGACCCCGCCGTAATCGATGCTGACCATCGCCTCTCCGTGATCGGGCCCGGCCGGGATCCATGTCGCGATATAGCGTTAGTCTTCTGCTTGCGTCGCTGCCTGCGTCGCGCGGAGACGTTCGACAGGACCAGGACGGAAGCATGTCGGGAGAGATTTCGCCCACCGGGAAGGGCTCCGGCTCCGGCTCGTCGCCCGAGCTTCGGGCCTCTCATGCGGACCGGGACCGGGTGGTGGATGTGCTGCGTATCGCGGCGGGGGACGGCCTGCTGACCGCGGACGAGTTGGACGAGCGCCTGGAGGCTGCCCTGTCGGCGCGGACTCTGAGCGAACTGGCCGCGCTCACCGTTGACCTGCCGCCCGTATCGGCTACGGTCGGCGCGACTGGAGCAGAGGTCAAGGACGTAGTTCGGATCGAACAGGTCCACAGCGGCGCGGTCGAGCGCGTGGGGCGCTGGGTGGTGCCGCGGCGGCTGGAGCTCGCGGTGTACTGGTGTGAGGTGACGCTTGACTTCACTGACGCCGTGATCACGCACGACACCTTGCGGATCGACGTGGACATGGCGGGGAAGACCCTGACGCTGGTCACGAGGCCGGGCATCGTGGTCGATACTGATGATCTGCGGCTGGTACACAGCAGGGTCAAGTACCGTCAGGCTCCGACGGGTCCTGATACGCCGGTCACTCTGCGAGTGGAGCTGGTCGGTCAGAAGGCCCACGGCCGCGTGGTGGTGCGGCCCCCGCGTCGGACGTTCGGGCAGTGGCTGCTGCGCAGGCCCGCATCCCTTTCTGCAGGCGATTGACTCCATCGTTGCGGCCGTGGGAGTCGCCATTGAACCGAACCAGGGGTGTACCGCCTTTCGGTGCCCAAGTGCGGGAGCGGTGCGATGTCATCGAGAGGCTCAGTCAAGATTTTCGTGATGGGGTGACCGGACGTCACTTCGTTGGGCCAGGAGGACGCGTTTGCGGAGGAGGGCGAAACCGGCTCTGCCATACATCTGTCGTTTGAGCATCTTGATCCGGTTGATGTGGCCTTCGACAGCGCCGGAACTCCAGGGCAGTGCAAGGCCCGCCATGACAGCTCTCTGATCGCGCCGAAGGCCGTCGGCAAAGGCGTGCAGGGCTGGCAGGTCGTCGGTGTGGACGGCGTCTGTCCATGCAGGGAGATTGTCTCCGCGGAGGTCGCAGAGCATCCGCGCGAAGGCATGCACGTGGTTGCGCGTGGCAGTCAACTCCGGGCAACGGGCGAGCACTCCGGCCAGTTGGCGCTCTTCATCAGCCTGCAGATGCTGGGGATTCCACATGATCCAATTGGTGATCTGCTGCGGTTTGAGTACCGGGGCGGGCGACCGGATCGAGCCGAGGCCGGTCCGAAGCCGGCG
>NZ_JBHWJT010000019.1:0-216545 GCF_042731325.1 Streptomyces sp. NPDC059866
CGCATGCACCTCTCACCCCGCACCGTCAGCTCACACCTCTACCGCGTCTTCCCCAAACTCGGCATCACCTCACGCGCCGCCCTCCGCGACGCACTGAGCAAGATCCCCGGCGACCAGAACGTGTGACTGCGGCACGCCGAGCCCTACGCGGGGTAGGCGCGGAGGCCGCGCTCGTCCAGCCAGCCGAGCACGTAGTCGGCGACGAATCTCCATCCGCTGTCGATGACCAGGGAATGGGCGCGGTCCGCGAACTGCTTCAAGTCGGTCACGGCCGTGGAGTCGCCGTACTCCTTGTACACCGTGCGCGTGACGGCGTCGGGCACCAGCAGGTCCTCCTGCCCGGAGATCAGCAGGAGCGGGCCGCGGGCCGCGTTGCCGACGTCCACCACGGCACGCGGGCTGCGCGCCGTGCCCGCGTATCCCAGGTCGGCGAGCAGACGACGGGACGTCGGCACGACATAGCGGTCGAAGAGCCGGTCGGACTCCTCCGCCGCGACCGTGTTCGCGAAGGCGCGGTGGAACTGCTCCGGGGACAGGGACACCAGTTGTTCGGCGTCGTCGGGCCGGCCCGGGGTCCACAGCCGGGCCGGGGAGGCGGGCAGCGGAATGTCGTTGATCGGGGCGGGTGCGATGGCCACCGCGGCCCGGCCGATGTTGGCGCCGATGAGATGCTGCGCGATGAGGCCGCCGACGGAGTGGCCGACGATCACCGGCGCGATTTCAAACGACCGTACGATTTCCGCGTAGTGATCCGTCAGCACGTCCAGGCCGATGCCCGCGAGCGTCCCGGAGGCCTTGCGCGTCTCCCGGACGGCGACCGCCTCCCCCGGCCATCCGGGCGTGAAGGCGAGGAACCCCCGGCTGGCGAAGCGCTCCGCCCATGACTCCCAGGACAGCGCGTGCAGCCAGGTGCCATGGATGAAGACGACGGGAGTGTGGTTCACGGCTGGCCCTCCGAGCATGACGATCACCCGGCTCTGGCATGCGGGTGACAGTTTCAGGATCGTTCAGGCGCAGGTCAGGGGCGACAGTCGAATGACTTAATGTTCACGGCCCACAGCGCCCACAGGACCGAGCGCCCCGGGAACGGTCATCCCCGTCAAGGCGCCCCGATTCGGACACGTCCCCGCTTGGCGGACCTCCGTCGTCACGATGCACCGTCGAAGTCGGCAATGTTGGACGGTCAAGTGACTTATGTACGCCGCTCCCGCAGCGACGAGGGTAGGTCGGGCCAGCTTTCGCCACGGGGAAGGATCCGACCGCCATGAGCAGCAACCAACCAGGTGTACAGGCTCGCCCGGCGCCGCACGCCCGCCCCGAGCTGATCCTGGACATCGAGCGCGTGCTGGACGTCGCCGCCCGGCAGGCCATCAGGGCGGAGTTCCGGTTCGACCCGGAGGCTCCCCTGGTCGTGTCCGTGGAGCTTGTCGTCGAGGGCGGCCCGCGTGTCCTGTGGCGGATCGGCCGCGACCTCCTCCAGCAGGGGCTGTACTCGGTGAGCGGCCTCGGTGACGTCCAGATGTGGCCGACGCACTCCGAGGACCGGGCCACCGCGCGGCTCCGGCTGGCCTCCAGGGACATGGCGGCCCTGTTCGAGCTGCCCGTGCCCCCGCTGGAGGAGTGGCTGGAGCACACCTACGAGCTCGTTCCCGCCGGTCGCGAGCTCGCCGAGATCGACTGGGAGGTCGCCACCGCGGATCTGCTCCAAGGCCCGTGAAGAACGGTCGCCGAGCGCCGACACCGCAGTGCCCGCCGAGGAGCGCCGGTGCACGACGAGGATGAAGTCACCCCGGTAACCGCTCGCCCGGGCCTCGGCGGATGCCTCGGGGAAAATTCGCTCGAAGCCGGCGGGGAGACGCTGCGTTCCCGGATCATCCACGAAGTACCCGACCGACTCCAGGGAGATCATCCCCCGCACACCGCCGCGGCGGCACAGTTTACGGGCAGCCTGACGGGCCCCGATCAGTCCGAGTTCTTCCATGTCGAACACGGCCAGGACGACACGCGGGGGAACCGACGCCTCAGACAGCAGACGCGCCGTCTCCAGGAGCACCGACGACCACGGCCGGCCCGTCGCCGGACCCGGGCAGCGAGGCGATGAGGTTCGCTCCGTGCAGGCGCCGGTGGAGCCGCGGTTTGAGGGCGAGCGCCCGGTGGCCGTGCCGGTCCGTCGAACCGATCTGCCAGCGCGCGTCGAACGGTTGCCGTTCCACCAGCCAGCCCGCGGCGGTCAGTTCGTCATGGACGTAGGCCTCGGCGCGCTGCATCGCCCGAGGTGCCCGCAGCCGACTGCGCGGCTCGGCGGCGAGGAACTCCACGTGCCGCCGTAGTCGGGCGGCTTCCGGAAGCAATCCTCAAGTGGGCATCACCGTAGGGTCGTTCGTCATCCGGCACTCCGATCTGTGTGGGATCAAGGGCGCCGGACCGGCCGACAGCCCTTTCACCTGGGGAATTTCGCGGCAGGCGAGGTCGTGCCCGGCCGGCGGCCGCCTCCAGGGGGATCCGTCGGCAGAGGAGCCGGAGACATCCGGCGCGATTGTCCTGTCCCATCCGTGAACCTGCTACGGCTCCGATCCCGTTGCCCCAGGTAGGAACTCCTGCGGTCAAGGTATTGATTGGCTGACCTGGCCGCAGGACGGGGCGGTCGTCCTCATGCTCTTCCCCCGACGTGAGGGCGGCCGCTCCCACCACACCGGGCCAGGCCTGAAAGTCAGAGTTTCGACCGAGGTTCTCGCGGTCGGCAGCCCGAGCCTCTTCCATGACAGTCCGCAGTCCGGTCGGCGGCGCGGCGATCCTGCGCGCGTCCTCGCGCAGACAGCGGACCTCGTCGCCGAGCGTCACAGGGGCGAAACCTGCCCTGTGCACGGCCCGCGTACTCCAGGTATCTCGTGTCGCACACATGGCCGTTCAGGTCCCGTCGTCCCAACGGACTTCAAAAGGCTTCGTGAATACCTTGGGCATGAAGGAAACCGTGTGAGCCCGATTTCGGTCCGGGGATTCGCGGTGGCCTCTGCCACCGCGGTCACCGCAGTCGGAAGCGTCGTCGGCGTTGCCTCGGGCAGCACCGCGCAGAACAACGACGCCGAGGCGGCGGCAACCGACCTGACGCTTCTCGCGGACATACCCGCGGGCCAGCAGGCCCAGGTGCAGACCGCGTCCCTGACGCAGCAGGCCGACGTGCAGGCCATCGCCGCCGACGCGAGCGCCAAGAAGGACGCCGAGGAGGCGGCCCGCAAGGCGGCCGCCAAGTCCGCGATCAAGAAGAAAGAGGCCGCCCAGCAGGCGGAACAGGAGGCCGAGGAGCGCGCCGAGGCCAAGGCAGCGGCTTCCCCGTCCAGAGCTCCTACACCGTCGCACAGATTCAGGCGATGGCCGCACAGATGGTGCCCGGCGACCAGTTCCAGTGCTTCAGCAACATCGTGGACCACGAGTCCAGCTGGAACTACACGGCGGTCAACGCTTCCTCCGGTGCCTACGGCCTCTTCCAGGCACTGCCCGGCTCCAAGATGTCCTCCGTCGGCGCCGACTGGCGGACCAACCCGGCCACCCAGATCAAGTGGGGCCTCAACTACATGAACAGCACCTATGACAGCCCCTGTGGCGCCTGGGCGTTCTGGCAGGCCAACCACTGGTACTGAGCCCCGGGCCCCTCGGAGCGGTTAGGGTCGAAAGAAGACACGTGTCGCGGCCGGGAGGACAAGGCATGAGCGGGATACCGGGAGACACCGGGCCGACGGAGGACGCAGCTCTGACACGGGCCGTGCAGGCGGGCGACGTATCGGCGCTCGCCCTGCTGCTGGAGCGTCACCGGCCCGGGATGCGCGCGGTGGCGCTCAGCCTGCTGGGGCCGGGCCCGGACGTGGACGACGTCATGCAGGAAGCGGCGCTGGTGGCGCTGCGCCGGATCGTGGACGTACGCGATCCGGAAGCCGTGGGGCCATGGCTGCGCATGGTCGTACGCAACAGCTGCCGGACGCTGCTGCGCGCCTCGCGCCGTGTCGAGCCCATGGAGTGGGTGCCGCTGCCATCGGACGGCGGCACACCCGAGCAGGTCCTGCAGACCCATGCACTGCGGGACTGGATCTGGGAGGCCGTCGAGGCGTTGTCCCCGACCCTGCGCCTGCCGCTCGTCCTGCGCTACTTCTCCACCGGGATCACCTCGTACCAGCAGATCGCCGAAGCCTGCTCCGTTCCCGTCAGCACCGTGCGCAGCCGGCTGAACCAGGCACGCGGCGCCCTCGCCCAGACCCTGACCGCCACCGCGGCCTCGGCGCACGAGGACGTGACACGCCGCACCGAAGCCAGCTGGCAGGAGGTACGCGAGACACTCGCGGCCGCCGAGCGCGGCGAGTTCGGCAAGGTGGTCAGGAACCGCTACTCCCCCGAGGTCTCGCTGCTGACCGGAGGCCGGCGGCTCGGCGGAGCCGACCTCCTGCGGGCAGGGATGGACTGGGACCTCTCGGCGGGTGTGCGCCAGCGCCCCCTGCATGTGGTGGCCGGCCGGTCCCTGGTCGTCTGGGAGATGGAACTGGTCAACCCGCCCGACGATCCGGACCACTGCCCGCCCGGGGTCGCCTGGATCATGTCGCTGGACGGCGGCCGCTTCGACCGGGTCTCCCTCTATCACGCAGCACGCCCCGAGGCCGCGCCCGCGCCTGCCGCGGCCTGAGTCCGGGCCTTGCCACCTCACCCCAACAATATGACCCAGATCACATTCAGGCGATAAAACTTCTCGGATTCCGGAGCGTCTTGTCGGTGTCACAGACACCTGCGGACCCTACGGAGATCCCGATGAACATACACACCGCACATACCGACCCCCTCTCCCCCGGCACCCACTCCTACCAGACGGGCGGAATCGTCCAGCGCTATCACGTGCACGGCAGCGGCCCGGTGTGCGTGGCGCTCCCCGGCGGTCCCGGCATCTTCTGGGACTACCTGCGAATGCCCGCCCTCGAAGAGCATCTGACGATGGTCTACGTCGAGCCCGTCGGCACCGCCGAGGACAGCCGTCTCCCCTCGCACCCGCACGGTTACACCCGGGAGAGGTACAGCCGCTTCCTGCAGGTGCTGATCAACCGGCTCGGCGTGCGGAAGGTGCACCTGCTGGGGCATTCGCACGGCGCGTTCGTGGCCGCCTACCACGCCCTGTACCGCCCCGAGCAGGTGGCGGGCGTCGTGCTGTACGAAGGCGCGCCCGTCACTGGTCCCGAACACGGCGCGGAGGCGGGCCGCAGGGTGGAGGCGTTCGCCGCGCAGCACGCCGGTCACCCCGGACTGCCCGGTGTGCTGGCCGCGTTCGGCGCGATGTCCACCATCTCCAGCGACGAGCAGACCGTGACGGTCGCCCGCGGTGTGCTCCCGTCCTACTTTGCCGACTACTGGGGGAACGAGGAGCGGCTGGCCCCGTTCCGGGACGCGATCCGGGCCACCTACATCTCAGGCCTGGACGAGGACCTCGTACCCGATGTCATCGACGACCGCGCTGCCCTCAAGGAACTGGAGCCCCCGGCTCTGGTCGTCGTGGGCCGGCACGACGTGATCTGCGGGCCTCGCTGGGCACTCGAACTCGATGAGCTGATCCCCGACTCGCAGCTGCTGGTACTGGAGAACAGCGGCCACATGGGGCACATCGAGGAGCCCGAGCTGTTCGCGGGCGCGGTCCGTGACTTCGCCCTGCGGACCGGCGGCCCGCGGGACGGAGCCGCGTAGGCACCTCACGACGTGCGTCGGCCCGCAGAGGGCCGACGCACGTGAACCCGGCCACCGACGGCACCACCAGCGCACAGCCACGACGCACACACACCTCAACGCCGACACCCGTACAAGCGCCGCTCGGAGGGGCGTCACGAACACCCGCAGACGCACCGCGCCGCGTTTCGCTCGGGGTGGTCACCGGTAACCACCCCTACGACGGCGTCGACGCGCCTGCGGCACCGTTACCGTGCCGGAAAGTACCAGCTCACGTCGGCTACGGGGCCTTACAGATACTGTCGGCGCCACCCCGGGGCGTTCGGACCTGCGCAGTCATCGCCCGCAACCGCTGGGAACTTCCCAATGGATCAATGACCGGCATTCCTGGTCACCGTCAGCACGCGCATCAGGGCGCCGGGGCCGCGCCGCCGTGTCGGCAGGATCACCACCTGAAACAAGGCTTTGACCTGGGAAATCCAGGGAACTGGAGGGAATTGTTCCGCAGCCGCCACCACAACTGTCCAGGTCAGCAGCGATGCAGCTCAGGCCCAGGCCGCCACCGGCACGAACGAACTGTCCTGCCGGAACAGCTCCGTGCCGTCCGGCAGATCCACGCGGAGTTGGTAGTCGTAGTGGCGCAGGTAGCGGCCCGGGTAGTTGTACGACTCGAAACGGATCGAGTCCGTTGCCGTGCCGGTGCGGGCGATGAAGGTTGCGTCGCGGGCGAACGTCGTTGTGCCGTCGTTGGGGTCGAAGCGGCCCCGGAAGCCGTAGTGGCGCAGGTAGTTGCCGGAGGCGTCGCGGAAGGAGTGGGCGTTTGCGTCGGCGAGCCCGGCGACGACGGTGAAGGTGGATGCCTGCTTCTCGGCGGCTGTGCTGGAGCCGGTCACCACCGGGAGGTTGAGCAGCGCGGACTGCTGTTGCCAGTAGCGGGTGGAGTAGTTGGCGGAGCGGAAGGAGCGGGTGGTGTTGCGGGCCAGGCTCACGCCGCCCGAGACCGTCTCCTTGATCACGGTGAAGTGGCGTGCGGTGCCCGAGATGCCGGGCAGGGCGCGCGGCGCGCTCCAGGTGGCGAACGTGTCGTAGCTGTCGCTGTAGTAGTACGTGCCGTCGCCGTAGCCGTCGAAGAAGATGCGCCAGCCGCCGTTGTCGAGCTGCACCAGTGCAGGGCCCTCGCGGTAGCTGCCCCAGCCCGCCCAGTCGCCGGTGCGGCGGACGGTGTACGGGCCGGTGAGGCTGGACGCCGTGGCGTACTCGATGTACTTGGTCGTCTCGTTCTTCGGGAAGGCGTGGTAGGTCGAGCCGATCCGCACGATGAAGGTGTCGATGTGGTTGGCGCCGATGCCGGACAGGGGGACGGGTGAAGTCCAGGCGGTGAGCGCGGAGTTGGTGGCTCGGAGACGGTACGGGGTGAAGATCCACTCGTCGTTGGTGGTGGAGCAGGACACGATGACGTTCACGCTGCCGTCGCTGTCCACGAACCACTCGGGCGCCCAGGCGCGCGACAGGTTGGCGATCGGAACCGGGTAGTCGTACAGGAACGTCCAGTCGACCCGGTCGGAGCTGCGGGCGAAGCCGATGGTGGTGCTGGTGTCCTGCCATGTGTGCGTGGTGTAGGTGATGTAGTAGTAGCCGTCGGTGTGCCGGAAGATCGCGGCGTCGCGGATCCGGTTGGCGGGCGGGGTGTAGGCCGAGGACCTCAGCAGCCGGAAGTCGGTGGCGTCGTCGGACTGGTAGACGTTCACGGTCCCGTCGTTGCTGTTGAGGAACGGGACGATGGTGTAGCGGGTGGCGGAGCCGTTGGGGGGCGCGGCGGCCTCGGCGGTGCCGAGCATGCCGGGCAGTTCGCCCAGGACGAGCGCCGAGGCGGGCAGGGCGGCCAGCGTGCGCAGCAGGGTGCGGCGGGACGGCGTGGCGGGGGGACGTGGGGTCATGTGCGGCTCCTCCGACCCGGGATTCGATATACCGAACGCAGTTCGGAAATTCGGTCAGAAGGTAGGGGTGAGGTCGCAGCGCGTCAATGGTTCGCGCACGATGGAACAAGGCCTGTGGGAATGCTGTGGCGGGCAGGTGAACCGGCTTTCTTCTCAACCGCGTTCCCCCGAAGCCCTACTGACGTTACCGTTCGGTAGACAACACGCTCCGGAGGTGTCCCGCATGACGCTCGACCGTTCCGCCGGCCTGGCGGAGACCGCCCGCGCGCTGGCCGACGGGGAAGTGACGTCCGGCGCCCTCGTCGAGGCGGCCCTGGCCCGTATCGAGGCGACGCAGGGCACCCTCAACGCCTTCCGGATCGTGCGCGCCCAGGCGGCGCTCGCCGAGGCGGAGGCCGCCGACCGGGAACTGGCCGCCGGGGTGCGCCGTCCGCTGCTCGGCGTGCCCGTCGCCGTCAAGGACGACATGGACGTGGCCGGTGAGCCCACCGCGTTCGGCTGCGCGGGTGGGTTCCCGCCGGTCGCCGAGGACGGTGAGGCGGTACGGCGACTGCGCGCGGCCGGCGCCGTGATCGTCGGCAAGACGAACACCTGCGAACTCGGGCAGTGGCCCTTCACCGAGGGGCCCGCGTTCGGCGCGACCCGCAATCCGTGGAGCACGGACCACACGCCGGGCGGCTCCTCCGGCGGTTCGGCGGCCGCGGTCGCGGCAGGCCTGGTGCCGGCCGCGCTCGGCTCGGACGGCGCCGGGTCGGTGCGCATCCCGGCGTCCTGGACCCATCTGATCGGCATCAAGCCGCAGCGCGGGCGCATCTCCACCTGGCCGCGCGGCGAGTCGTTCCAGGGCATCACGGTCAACGGCACCCTGGCCCGCACGGTCGCGGACGCGGCCCTGCTGCTGGACTCGGCCAGCGGCAACCACGAACACGACCCGCACCGCCCGCCGGTGCTCGACGTGTCCGAGGCGGTGGACCGCGACCCCGGCCGGCTGCGCATCGCCCTCTCCCTGAAGCCGCCGTTCACCGCACTGCCCGCCCGGCTGCACCCGGAGATCCGCGCCCGGGTCGTCGAACTCGCCGAACAGCTCGCCGCGTTGGGGCACACGGTCGAGGAGGCCGATCCGCCGTACGGCCAGATCGGGCTGACCTTCGTTCCGCGCGCCACGGTCGGGGTCGCCGAGCGGGTCCGCGAGACGCCCGACCCCGCGCTCCTGGACCCGCGCACCCGTGAAGCGGCGCGGCTCGGGAGGCTGCTCGGCGGGGCTCCGCTGCGGGCGGCCCGGCGTGCCGAGGCGGCCCTGCACCGCCGTATCGGCGGATTCTTCTCGTCGTACGACGTGGTCCTCGCGCCGACGACGGCCGCTCCCCCGCCGCGGATCGGCGCCATGCTGAAACTCGGCGGTCTCGCCACCGACCGCGCGATGATCGCCGCCTGCCCGTACGCCTGGCCGTGGAACGTGCTGGGCTGGCCCGGCGTCAATGTTCCGGCCGGTTTCGTCACCGGGGGTCTGCCGGTCGGGGCGCAGCTGCTCGGTCCCGCGCACAGCGAGCCGCTGCTCGTCTCGCTCGCCGCCCAACTGGAGGCCGATCTGCGCTGGCACGAGCTGCGCCCGCCCGAGCAGGTCGCCTCGGAGTCCCCTGCGGCACAGGGGTTTTCGCCGCCCGCTAACGTGACCCCGTGACTGCCTTCACGGATGAGAACGTCCCCGGCCGATTCGGCCCGACCGCGACCATCGAGGCCGACCCGCGTGAGGTCGGCCGGGTGCGCACGGAGTACTCACCCGCGCACGACGGCGACCCCGATCCCGGGGAGATCGTCTGGACGTGGGTGCCGTTCGAGGAGAACGACGGGCGGGGCAAGGACCGCCCGGTGCTGGTCGTGGCGCGGGAGGCGGCGGGTACGTTTCTCGCCGTGCAGTTGTCCAGCAAGCGGCACGACGGCGACCGGGAGTGGGTGCCGATCGGCAGCGGGCCGTGGGACCGGTCGGGCCGGGACTCATGGGTGGACGTGGACCGGGTGCTGCGGCTGCACGAGCAGGGCATGCGGCGGGAGGCGTGCGCGCTGGACCGGATGCGGTTCAACCTGGTGCGCCACCGGTTGCGGGAGCGCTACGGCTGGAGCTGAACCGGGCTCGGCGGGAACGCCCGTACGAAGGCCTCACGGACCACCGCACCGGGCGTACGGTCCAGCACCCCGAACACCACGTGCTCGAACCTGGCCGCGAACCGTCCGCCGGGGCCCAGCAGCTGCCGGAAGGCGCCGGCGACCTGCGCCGGGTCGTTCTGGAAGACTCCGCAGCCCCAGGCGCCCAGCACCAGCCGCCGGTAGCCGTGGTGGGCGGCCGTCTCCAGGACGCGTTCGGCCCGCACGGCCAGGGCGTGCGGCAGTTCGGCGGTGCGCTGTGGTGCCGTGCGGCGCACCACCCCGGCGTTCGGGGCGGCGGCGGTCAGGAAACCGGCGGTGTACGGCTCGTCCAGCAGCCGGCCCCGGTCGTCGCGGAAGACGGGCACGGCGGGTGAGTGGATGACACGGTCCGTGTAGAACGGGTCTCGGTGGGTGCGGTGGTGGTCGTAGAACTCCGGGGCCCGCAGCAGGCACGTGTACAGGGCGGAGGCGCGGCACAGGGCCTCCTCCTGGGCCTGGGCACCGTTGAGGAAGCCACCGCCCGGGTTGCGGGCCGAGGCGAAGTTCAGGACGGCAGCCGGACCGATCCGGCGGGCGGCCTCCAGGCTGCTCTCGCCCGTGACCTCGAAGAATGTGTCCACCGCGGGCGCGGGTGCCACCAGCACCGGTTCCGGACCGTGCATCCGCGTCCCCGCTCGCGCGGCCTCCACGGCGGCGGCCACGGACACCGTGCGCCCGTCGGACGCCCGATAGGCTCCCGCGGCCACGATCTGCTCGGTCTCCCGCGCGATGCCGCGCAGCCGCGCGCTCACGGCACAACCCCCGTGTGCGCCACGAGCGCGCGCTGCGCTGCTTCCCCCGTCGTGCTCATGAACGCATCGTGAGCGATGCTGGTCATGCGGCGCAACAGAGTTTTCCCTGTCCCCCAACTAGAGATGACCGACCCCTTACGCCTCGCGGCGCACTCTTGTGCGAAGCGACGAGAGGGTCTTGGGTGGGACGAGTGTGCCGGTCCGACTTGCGTTCCTCCGGACCGGCGGCATGGTGGAATCTCAGGAGGATCCCGACATGTCCGACTCAGTCAGTGGCTGTACGGAGCCACGTCCCGCCGTCACCGAAGCGGAGGTCGAGGCGCTGGTCCGTGGTATCTGCTTCAAGACCGGCCCGCCCCGCGCCCTCGGTGTCGAAGTGGAATGGCTCGTCCAAGAGCTGCACGAACCGCAGCTCCCCGTCACACCCGAACGACTCGAAGCGGCCTACGCCGCACTGAGCACCGTCCCACTGCGGTCGGTGCTCACCGTCGAACCCGGCGGCCAGCTGGAGCTCAGCTCGCCGCCCGCCGCCTCCCTGATGGAGTGCATCGGCACCGTCTCCGCCGATCTGGACGCCGTCCGCGCAATCCTGCGCGAGCACGATCTCGGCCTCCTCGGCATCGGCCACGACCCGTGGCACGCTCCCCGCCGCTTCCTGCGCGAGCCGCGCTACGACGCGATGGAGACCTGTCTCGACCGCACCGGCCCGGCCGGCCGCGCCATGATGTGCACCTCGGCCTCGGTCCAGGTGTGCCTGGACGCCGGCTTCGAGGAGCCCGGCCCGCTCGGTCATGTGCGGCGCTGGTGGCTGGCGCACCACCTGGGCGCGGTCCTGCTCGCCGCCTTCGCCAACTCCCCGCTGGCCGGGCACCGGCCCACCGGCTGGCTGTCCACCCGTCAGCTGCGGTGGGTCCAGATCGGCGCGGGCCGGGCGGGTGCGCCCACGCTGGACGTCGATCCGCGCGGCGCCTGGGCACGCCATGTGCTGGACGCACCGGTGATGTGCGTACGGCGGGACGGCGGCCCGTGGGAGGTGCCCGAGGGGCTGACCTTCCGGGAATGGACCAGATCGGGGTCGCCCAGGCCTCCGACCCGGGACGACCTCGGTTACCACATGACCACGCTGTTCCCGCCGGTCAGACCGCGCGGCCATCTCGAGCTGCGGATGATCGACGCGCAGCCCGGCGACGACGGGTGGATCGTTCCGCTCGCCGTGACCGCGGCGCTGTTCGACGACCCCGAGGCCGCCGAGACCGCCTACCGCGCGGTGAAGCCCCTGGCGGAGCGGGCCATGTCGCTGCCGGCGCCGCACAATCCGCTGTGGCTGGACGCGGCCCGGTACGGGCTCGCCGACCGGGAGTTGCACGAGGTGGCCGTCGTCTGTTTCGCGTCGGCGCTGCGGGCGCTGCCCCGGCTCGGCGTCGGCCCCGAGGTCACCGACGCCGTGGCGGCGTATCAGGACCGCTATGTCAACAGGGGCCGCTGCCCCGCCGACGATCTGCTGGACCGGCTGCGCGGTACGGACCTCCCCCGGTCCCGGCCTCGCTCGACCGGGGGGATCCCCACCCCGCACGGGAAGGACTTCCGCACATGACCGACCCCGCCCTCGACACCGAGACCGGCACGGATACCGACACCGAGATCGACATCGAAGCCTTCCGGGAGCGCGCGCTGACCTCGCTCACCACCGCACGGGAGCGCACCACGCTCCTGACCAGCTGTGTCGAGGAGCCCGACCTGACGGCCCAGCACTCGCCGCTGATGTCCCCGCTGGTGTGGGATCTCGCGCACATCGGCAACCAGGAGGAGCTGTGGCTGCTGCGGGCGGTCGCCGGGCAGGAGGCGATACGGCCCGAGATCGACAACCTCTACGACGCCTTCGAGCACCCGCGCGCCGAACGGCCCTCGCTGCCGCTGCTGCCGCCCGCCGAGGCCCGCCGGTACGCGGCCGAGGTGCGCGGGCGTGCCCTGGACGTGCTGGACGGCACCGCGTTCCACGGGACGCGTCTGACGGAGGCGGGTTTCGCCTTCGGGATGATCGCGCAGCACGAACAGCAGCACGACGAGACCATGCTGATCACCCATCAGCTCCGCCGGGGTCCGCAGGCGCTGCACGCCCCCGATCCGGAGCCCGTCCCGCTGTTCACGGGGCCCGCCGAAGTCCTGGTACCCGGCGGCCCGTTCACCATGGGCACCTCCACCGAGCCCTGGGCACTCGACAACGAACGGCCCGCGCACCGGCGTGAGGTGCCACCGTTCCACATCGACACGACCCCCGTGACGAACGCGGCCTACCAGGCGTTCATCGAGGACGGCGGCTACGACGACCCGCGCTGGTGGGCGGCGGACGGCTGGACGCACATCCGCCGCCACTCCATCCACGCCCCGGCGTTCTGGCGCCGCGACGGCGGGCAGTGGCTGCGCCGCCGCTTCGGCGTCACCGAGGTGGTGCCGCCCGACGAGCCGGTGTTGCATGTGTGCTGGTACGAGGCCGACGCCTACGCCCGCTGGGCCGGGCGCCGGCTGCCCACCGAGGCCGAGTGGGAGAAGGCCGCCCGCCACGACCCGGCGACCGGCCGCTCCACCCGCTACCCGTGGGGCGACGCCGATCCGGCGCCCGAGCACGCCAACCTCGGCCAGCGGCATCTGCGCCCGGCGCCCGCCGGGAGCTACCCCGCCGGGGAATCGCCCCTGGGCGTACGGCAGTTGATCGGTGACGTGTGGGAGTGGACGGCGAGCGACTTCCTGCCGTATCCGGGGTTCACGGCGTTCCCGTACAAGGAGTACTCGGAGGTGTTCTTCGGCCCCGAGTACAAGGTGCTGCGCGGCGGTTCGTTCGCGGTGGACCCGGTGGCCTGCCGGGGCACGTTCCGCAACTGGGACTATCCGA
This sequence comes from Streptomyces sp. NPDC059866, assembly GCF_042731325.1. Lineage (NCBI taxonomy): Bacteria > Bacillati > Actinomycetota > Actinomycetes > Kitasatosporales > Streptomycetaceae > Streptomyces > Streptomyces sp. NPDC059866. The sequence continues at coordinate 13,455 of NZ_JBHWJT010000019.1, forward strand.
TCCGGCGGCAGATCTTCTCCGGGTTCCGCACGGCCCGCTCGGGGGATGTCTGATGTGCCGTCACCTGGCGTACGTGGGCCCCGAGGAGCCGCTCGGCCGGCTCCTGGTGGACCCGGCGCACGGCCTGTACCGGCAGTCCTGGGCTCCCCGGCGGCAGCGGTACGGAACTGTCAACGCCGACGGGTTCGGGGTGGGTTGGTACGCCGAGGGGGACCCCGTGCCGGCCCGGTACCGGCGGGCCGGGCCGATCTGGGCGGATCTGTCCTTCGCCGACCTGGCGCGGGTCGTACGGTCCGGCGCGCTGCTCGCCGCCGTGCGGGACGCGACGCTGGCGGGCGCCGACGCGGAGGCCGCCGCGGCGCCGTTCGCCGCGGGGTCCTGGCTGTTCAGCCACAACGGCGCCGTCACGGGCTGGCCCCACTCGCTCGCCCCGCTCACCGGGGGCCTGTCCCCGGTGGACCTGCTGTCCCTGGAGGCCCGCAACGACTCCGCGCTGGTCTGGGCCCTTGTGCTCGCCCGGCTGCGCGCGGGTGACGACATGGGCCGGGCGCTGGCCGACACGGTCCCGGAGGTCGCCGCGGCGGCCCCGGGCTCCCGGCTCAACCTGCTGCTGACCGACGGCGTGTCCATCGCCGCCACCACCTGGGGCGACACCCTCTGGTATCTCGCCCGGCCCGACGGCGGCACCGTCGTGGCCTCCGAACCGTACGACGACGATCCGCGCTGGCAGGAGGTCCCCGACCGCACCCTGCTCGCGGCGGGCCGCACCGATGTGCAGCTCACCCCGCTCAAGGAGCCGAGCGACGCCTCGGCGGACGCACCACCGAAGGAGCCCCGCACGTGAGTCCGTTCCTTCTCACCCGCACCCTGCCCGAGGACGCCACGGACGCGGCGCTGCGCGCCGACGTCCAGCAGGGACTGACCAGCACGCCCAAGACACTGCCGCCGAAGTGGTTCTACGACGCGCACGGCAGCGACCTGTTCGAGCAGATCACCGAACTGCCCGAGTACTACCCGACGCGCGCCGAACGGGAGATCCTCATCGCCCGCTCCGCCGAGATCGCCGCCGCGAGCCGCGCCCGCACCCTCGTCGAACTGGGCTCCGGCTCCTCCGACAAGACCCGGCACCTGATCGACGCGCTGACCGGGCTTCACACCTACGTCCCGGTCGATGTGAGCGAGAGCGCCCTCACCCAGGCCGGGCAGGCGCTCGTCGCGGAGCGGCCCGGCCTGAGCGTGCACGCGCTGATCGCCGACTTCACCGCACGCCTGGAGCTGCCGGACACGCCGGGCCCCCGGCTGCTGGCGTTTCTCGGCGGCACGATCGGCAACCTGCTGCCGGCCGAGCGTGCGGCGTTCCTGGCCTCGATCCGCGCCCTGCTCTCGCCGGGCGACGCCCTGCTGCTCGGCACGGACCTGGTCAAGGACGAGCAGGTCCTGGTCCGGGCGTACGACGACGCGGCCGGGGTGACGGCCGCCTTCAACAAGAACGTCCTGGCCGTGGTCAACCGCGAGCTGGGCGCCGACTTCGATCCCGGCGCCTTCGACCATGTGGCCCTGTGGGACGCCGCCGACGAGTGGATCGAGATGCGGCTGCGCTCCCGCACGCACCAGACCGTGAAGGTTCCCGCGCTCGATCTCGCCGTGGACTTCGCGGCGGGCGAGGAGTTGCGCACCGAGGTGTCGGCGAAGTTCCGAAAGGAGGGCGTGCGCGCCGAACTGGCCTCCGCAGGACTGGAGTTGACCCACTGGTGGACGGACGGCGAGGGCCGTTTCGCGCTGTCGCTGAGCACCGTCCGCTGATCAGCCGAGGGGGACCGCCAGCGCCTCGGTGATCCGACGGGAGGCGCGGCGGGCCTCCGTCACCGGGTCGGCACCGGTGAGCACCTTGGTCATGTACTCCTTGATCGGGTTGTCGGCCTCCACGTTCGCCCACTCGGGAGTGCTGGGGGTCGCCCGGCCCTGCGCGGCCCCGGCCGCCATGGCGGCGACCCCCTCCTCGCCCGCGACGGCCTGTGCGAGCGTCGTCTTGTTGGGGACGTAGTTCATGGTGCGGGCCAGCTCGGTGTTCCACTTGGCTCCGGCGAGCGCCTCGACGACGGCGACGGCGCCGTCGCGTGCGTCGGTGTTGTTCGGGATGACGAGGTCGGAGCCCCCGGTGAAGACGGCGCCGGGCCGGTCGGCGCTCTTGCCGGGGACGGGGAAGAAGCCCAGCTCGCCGTCGAGTTCGGGGTTCTGCTGCACGATCGCGCGGGCGAGCCCCGGCACGGCCACGATCTGCGCCGCGCGTCCCTCGGCGAACACACCGGCCTGCGGCGGGTGTTCCTCGTCCGCGTCGACCGGGCCCCTGCCGAGGGCCTGGAGCCGCCGGTAGAAGTCCATGCCGCGCAGGGCGGCCGGAGAGTCCAGGGTGCCCCGCCAGGTGCCGCCGTTCTCCTGCGCCAGGTCGCCGCCCTCGTCCCAGATGAAGCCGGAGAGCGTGTACCAGTCCTGTCCGGCCAGGTAAATGCCCTGGTTTCCGGCCGAGTTGAGTTTCTCGGTGGCGGTGAGCCACTCCTCGCGGGTCCGTGGCGGGGCCTCGATGCCGGCCTGTCGGAAGAGGTCCTTGCGGTAGATGACGACGCGGTTGGCCGCGTACCAGGGGATGCCGTACTGCGTCGACCGCTGCCGGCCCGGCTCGGCGAGGCCGGGCAGCCAGTCGCGCATGCCCCAGTCCCGCAGCGACTCCAGGGTCAGGTCGAGCAGTCCGCCTCCCTCGACGTACTGCGGGACCTGGGTGTTGCCGACCTCGATCACGTCCGGCCCGTCGGTGGCCCCGGTGGCGTCCGTTTCGAGGGCGGCCTGCACCTTCTCGCCGATCCCCGTCCACTCCTGGATGCGGATGTCGAGGTCGAGTTCGCCGTGGGTGCGCTCGAACTCCTCGGTGAACCGCTCCAGGAAGTCCTTCGAGGCGCTGTCCTTCATCAACCACACGGTGACGGTGCGCCGTTCGGTCCCCCCGCCCTGCGGCAGGAGTCCACACGCGCCGACGAGGGACACGGAGACGCAGACGAGGGCGAGGCGGCGAAGGCTCACGAGGGGTCCTGTTCTGTCTGGCGGACAGGGCGGAGGGGCCCGACGTGGGGGAACGAGCGCGAGGGCTCGCACGGGTGTGCCGATTTTGGTATGGACCAATGCGGAGGTCAAGGGATTCCCGGCGAGCCGGCCGACGCCTCGCGCTCCGGCGCAGCTTGGGGCACGGTGGAGTGACGCGTGACGCACGGGTCACGACGGAGAGGAGTACCTGCATGTCGAACCACACCTACCGGGTCACGGACATCGTCGGCACCTCACCCGAGGGCGTCGACAAGGCCATCCGCAACGGCATCAGCCGCGCCTCGCAGACCCTGCGCAACCTGGACTGGTTCGAGGTGACCGAGGTGCGGGGCCAGCTCGACAACGGGGAGATCGCGCACTGGCAGGTCAGCATGAAGGTCGGTTTCCGCCTCGAGGACACGGACTGAGCGGCCCCGGCCTCAGATCCTGCCCTCCCGCTCCTGCGCCACCTTGAGCGCGGCGGAGGGGGCCGCCCAGCGCGCCCGTACGACGGTGAATCCGGCCCGCTCGGCGTCCTCGCACACCAGTTCGTCGTCGTCCACGAGGACGCGGATGTCCCGGGTGCGGGCGAGCCGGCGGAGGATCTCCAGCTTGGTGTACCGGGCGGGCCTGCGGTCATCGTTGCGCCGCATGTACACGCGCCCCTCGGGCAGGCCGTGCGCGGCCAGCCACTCGAGTGTGTCCTGCCGGCAGCGCTCGGGCCGTCCGGTGAGGTAGACGACCTCGCACTCCGGCGCGCTCTGAACCGCCAGCGCCACCCCCTCGGCGATCGGCGGGTCCTCGGGCGCGGCCGCGAAGAAGCCGTCCCAGTCACGCGGCTTGCGCTCCAGGAACCGCTGCCGGTGAGCGGTGTCGGCGAGGGTGTTGTCCAGATCGAAGACGGCGAGCGGGCGTTCGTCACGTGCGGTCACGGTGCCACCCTAGACGGGGAATGCCAGGGATTTCCGGGCGTTGAACCCTGTGTGAGTTCCGTGATCGCCCAGACCCGCTTCTCCGTCCTCGACCGTTCCCGGACCCGAGAGGGACACCCGAACGCCGAGGCGCTGCGCGACACCGTGCGGCTGGCGCAGGAACTGGAGGGGCTCGGCTACCACCGCTTCTGGGTCTCGGAGCACCACGGGGTGCCCGGCGTCGCCGGGTCCGCGCCGACCGTGCTGGCCGCCGCCGTGGCCGCGGCGACGCGGACGATCCGGGTCGGCACCGGGGGCGTCATGCTGCCGAATCACCAACCTCTCGTCGTGGCCGAGCAGTTCGGCGTGCTGGAGTCGCTGTTCCCGGGGCGGATCGACATGGGGCTGGGCCGGTCTGTGGGTTTCACCGACGGCGTACGCAAGGCGCTGGGCCGCGACAAGGGCGTCGCCGAGGACTTCGCCGCCCAGCTCGACGAGCTGCTGGGCTGGTTCCGCGGCACCTCCCCGACACGGGTCCACGCGCGTCCCGCGGAGGGCCTCACCGTGCCGCCGTTCGTGCTCGCGATGGGCGAGGGCGCCGCCATCGCCGCCCGCGCGGGCCTGCCGATGGTCATCGGCGATCTCAGGAACCGCGAGAAGATGCGGCGCGGGATCGACCACTACCGTGCGAACTTCCGGCCATCGGAGTGGTCGTCGGAGCCGTACGTCGTCATCTCCGGCACGGTCGCGGTGGCCGCGACCCCCGAGGAGGCCCGGCGACTGCTGATCCCGGAGGCCTGGTCCATGGCGTACTCGCGCACGCACGGCACCTTCCCGCCGCTGCCGCCCGCCGAGCGGGTCGAGGCGCTCACCATGACGGACCGGGAGCGCGGTTTCTACGAGTCCGGTCTCACCGGCCAGCTCGCGGGCACCGAGGGAGAGGTCGCCCACGAGCTGGAGACCGTGCTGAAGGAGACGGGCGCGCAGGAGGTCCTGGTCACGACCAGCACGTATGACCGTGCGGCCCTGCTGGACTCCTATCGGCGGCTCGCCCGGATCACGGACCGGGCGAGGCTCTCCTCCGCGTAGCACGCGGAGGAAAGGGCTTCAGAACAGCGCCGTCACGGCCTGCTGCCCGGCGGTCGCCGCGCCCGTTCAGCCCCGTTGCGGGATCGCCGGCCCCTCCGGCGCGCCACTGCCCCGCCGCGGGGTCGGCGCGCCTGTCTCGCAGGTCCTGGCCCGCGACTGCTCGGAGACCAGGGCGACGTGGGCCCATTCGAGCTCGCCGCCCATCAGACCGGGCTGGGCGGCATGGGCGAGTGCCCGGCGGTCGGGGTGGCTGCCCGCCGGGATCTCGTCCCGTATCTCGACCTCGGCGACGAGTCCGCGTGCCGAGACCACCCGCCACAGCGAGGCGAGCAGGGAGTCCTCGCCGACGAAGGCGGGCGCGGTGCTCGCGGGACCACCCTCGAACCGGTAGTGGAGGCGGACCGGCTGGACGGGGACGCCCGCGTCGAGGGCGGCCTGGAACACCGCCCGTCGGAAGTGTCCCTGAGCCCGGCCGCACCAGGTGCTGCCCTCGGGGAAGGCCACGACCGCGGCGCCACCGCGCAGCGCCTCGGCGATGCGGGCGACCGTCCGGGGCAGTGCGCGCAGCCGGTCCCGCTCGATGAACAGGGCGCCGCTGCGCGCGGTGAGTGCACCCGCCACCGGCCACCGCCGGATCTCCGCCTTGGCGAGCATCCGGGCCGGGCGCACGGCGGCGAGCAGCGGGATGTCCAGCCACGAGATGTGGTTGGCGACGAGCAGCAGGCCACCGGTGGGCGCCGCCGCGCCGCTGATGCGGACACGGACGCCGACGGCCCGGACCACGGCCCGGCTCCACCGGCGGATCAGCGCATCGCGCCGGGACGCGGGCACGCTCCCGAACACCGGCAGCAGCGCGACGCCCACCAGGAGCGTCGCCAGCAGTGCCCCGATCCGCAGCACGGCGCGCGGCACGTCCGGCAGGGACCGGACGGATGTGACGCAGACCTGCGGGGAGCAGGGCGCGGTGGGCAGCCACGCGCTGCTCGGTATGACGGGACGGGGCACGGCCGCCGCCCCACGCTCGCGCCTTGGTGTCCGTACCCGCCCGGCCGGCAGGACGGCCGCGCCCGGGCGAAGGCGGTGCGGAAGCCCCGTACGCGTGACGCTCATCAGGCCGGGACGAGCGAGAGGAAGTGCCGCAGATAGCGCGGGTTGACCCGGCGCATCGACAGCAGCACGTACAGGTCGGCCACGCCGAAGTCGGCGTCGTGCGCGGGCTGACCGCACACCCAGGCGCCCAGGCGGACGTAACCGCGCAGCAGGGGCGGGAGTTCGGTGCGTTCGGCCGGGCGGGCGACGCCGTCGGCGACCCAGGGCAGCAGCGGCTGGACGCGGTACTCCTCGGGGGCCAGGTTCTTGGCCTGCACCCGGTCCCAGGTGGCGGCCGCGAGGGCGCCTCCGTCGGCCAGCGGGATGGAGCAGCAGCCGGCCAGCCACTCGTGGCCGCGGTCGACCATGTACCGCGCTATCCCGGCCCAGATCAGGCCGATGACGGCGCCGTCGCGGTGGTCGGGGTGCACACAGGAGCGGCCGACCTCCACGAGGCCGGGACGGATGGGGTCGAGCCGGGTCAGGTCGAACTCGCCCTCGGAGTACAGCCGGCCGGCGACCGAGGCCCGCTCGGGCGGCAGCAGCCGGTAGGTGCCGACGACCTGACCGGTGAGCGTGTCGCGGACCAGCAAGTGGTCGCAGTACGCGTCGAAGGAGTCGATGTCGAGCCCCGGCTGCGGGGTGGTGAGCAGCGCACCCATTTCGCCGGCGAAGACGTCGTGCCGCAGCTTCTGAGCGGCCCGCACATCGTCCTCGTCGCGGGCGAGGGTGACGGTGTAGCGGGTGGGTGCCGCTGGCTGCGGGGGACGGTCGAGGGTGGAAACGCCGGTCATGGCACACTCCTGGTCACGGGCCGGTTCGACGACGGCAGCGGGCGGGCCGGGTCGTTCGGCCTGCCGCCACAGTTCTTCCGATGCCGGTTGGCGTGTGCGTGACCGGTGGCCGGAGCGTGGATGTGCGGATGTTGAATGCCAGGGGTGGGCTCGGAAGCGAGACGGGACCGGGATGAGCACCACTCCCGGTCCCGCCCGTCCGCACCTTGTCGGCGAACGTCTCTCCCACCTGGGCGGGGCTACCTCTTGGCCGCCTTGCGGGTGGCGCGCAGCCACTCCTTGTTCATGCCGGTGATGGACATCAGCGGGATGCCCTTCGGGCAGGCGGTGGCGCACTCCCCGGTGAGGGTGCAGCCGCCGAAGCCCTCCTCGTCCATCTGCGCCACCATGTCGAGGACGCGGCTCTCACGCTCCGGTGCGCCCTGCGGGAGCACGTTCAGGTGGTTGACCTTGGCGGAGGTGAAGAGCATCGCCGAACCGTTCGGGCAGGCGGCCACACAGGCGCCGCAGCCGATGCACTCGGCGTGCTCGAAGGCGAAGTCGGCGTCGGCCTTCGGCACGGGCGTGGCGTGGGCCTCGGGCGCGGAGCCGGTGGGGGCGGTGATGTAGCCGCCGGCCTGGATGATCCGGTCGAAGGCGGACCGGTCGACCACCAGGTCCTTGATCACCGGGAAGGCCGAGGCACGCCACGGCTCGATGTCGATCGTGTCGCCGTCCTGGAAGGACCGCATGTGCAGCTGGCAGGTGGTGGTGCGCTCGGGACCGTGGGCGTCGCCGTTGATGACGAGCGAGCAGGCACCGCAGATGCCCTCGCGGCAGTCGTGGTCGAAGGCGACCGGGTCCTCGCCCTTGAGGATGAGCTCCTCGTTGAGGGTGTCGAGCATCTCCAGGAAGGACATGTCGGGGGAGATGCCGTCCACCTCGTACGTGGACATGGTGCCGTCGGCGTCGGCGTTCTGCTGCCGCCAGACGCGCAGGGTGAGCTTCATGCGTAGCTCCGCTGGGTGGGGTGGACGTACTCGAAGACCAGGTCTTCCTTGTGCAGGACGGGCGCCTCGCCGGTGCCGGTGAACTCCCAGGCGGCGGCGTAGGTGAACTCGTCGTCCCTGCGGGCGGCCTCGCCGTCCGGGGTCTGCGACTCCTCGCGGAAGTGACCGCCGCAGGACTCGGAGCGGTGCAGCGCGTCGAGGCACATGAGCTCGGCGAGCTCCAGGTAGTCGACGATCCGGTTGGCCTTCTCCAGGGACTGGTTGAACTCCTCACCGGTTCCGGGCACCTTGATCCGCCGCCAGAACTCCTCGCGGATCTGCGGGATGCGCTCGAGTGCCTTGCGCAGCCCGGCGTCCGTGCGGGCCATTCCGCAGAACTCCCACATCAGCTCGCCGACTTCGCGGTGGAAGGAGTCGGGGGTGCGGTCGCCGTCGACGGACAGGAGCAGGTTGAACCGGTCCTGGGTCTCGGCCAGCACCTCCTGGACGACCGGGTGTTCGTCGGTGACGGAGTCCTGGTGGGGGTTGCGGGCGAGGTAGTCGTTGATGGTGGCCGGCAGCACGAAGTAGCCGTCGGCGAGGCCCTGCATCAGCGCGGAGGCGCCGAGGCGGTTGGCTCCGTGGTCGGAGAAGTTGGCCTCGCCGATCGCGAAGAGGCCGGGGATGGTGGTCTGCAGGTCGTAGTCGACCCAGAGACCGCCCATCGTGTAGTGCACGGCGGGGTAGATCCGCATCGGCACCTTGTACGGATCCTCGTCGGTGATCCGCTGGTACATGTCGAAGAGGTTGCCGTACTTGGCCTCGACCGCCTTGCGGCCCATCCGCTTGATGGCGTCCGCGAAGTCGAGGTAGACACCCTGCCCGCCCGGGCCCACTCCCCTGCCCTCGTCGCAGACGTTCTTCGCGGCGCGGGAGGCGATGTCGCGGGGGACGAGGTTGCCGAAGGACGGGTAGATGCGCTCCAGGTAGTAGTCGCGCTCGTCCTCGGGGATCTGGCTCGCCGGCCGGGTGTCGCCCTGGGCCTTCGGCACCCAGATCCGGCCGTCGTTGCGCAGCGACTCGCTCATGAGGGTGAGCTTGGACTGGTGGTCGCCGGTGCGCGGGATGCAGGTGGGGTGGATCTGGGTGAAGCAGGGGTTCGCGAAGTACGCGCCGCGCCGGTGCGCCCGCCAGACGGCGGTGGCGTTGGAGTTCATGGCGTTCGTCGACAGGTAGAAGACGTTGCCGTACCCACCGCTGGCGAGGACGACGGCGTCCGCGAAGTACGTGTCGATCTTGCCGGTGATCAGGTCGCGCGCCACGATTCCGCGCGCCCGCCCGTCGACGACGATCAGATCCAGCATCTCGGTACGGGGGTGCATCTCGACGTTCCCCGCGGCGATCTGCCGGCTGAGCGCCTGGTAGGCGCCGAGGAGGAGCTGCTGGCCCGTCTGGCCGCGGGCGTAGAACGTACGCGACACCTGGACGCCGCCGAAGGAGCGTGTGTCGAGCAGACCGCCGTACTCGCGGGCGAAGGGCACGCCCTGCGCGACGCACTGGTCGATGATCTCGACGGAGATCTGCGCGAGCCGGTGCACATTCGACTCCCGTGCCCGGAAGTCGCCGCCCTTGACGGTGTCGTAGAACAGCCGGTGGACGGAGTCGCCGTCGTTGCGGTAGTTCTTCGCGGCGTTGATGCCGCCCTGCGCGGCGATGGAGTGGGCGCGGCGCGGGGAGTCCTGGTAGCAGAACTGCACGACGTGGTAGCCCTGTTCGGCGAGCGTGGCACCGGCGGAGCCGCCCGCGAGGCCGGTGCCGACGACGATCACCGTGTGCTTGCGCCGGTTGGCGGGGTTGACCAGCTTGGCCTCGAAACGACGCTTGTCCCAGCGCTCGTTGATCGGGCCGGACGGGGCCTTGCCGTCGACGACCGGCTCACCGGTCGCGTAATCCACGTAAGAGGTCATGTCAGCTCACCACTCCGGTCATGACGCCCACGGGTACGGCGATGAAGCCGACCGTGAGCAGCAGCGCGAGGACGTTGGCCGTGGCCTTCAGGGCGCGGTCGCGGGTGCGGCTGCCGGCGCCGAGGGTCTGTGCGGCGCTCCAGAAGCCGTGCCGGATGTGCAGGCCGAGGGCGAGCACCGCGACGATGTAGATGACGTTGCCGTACCAGGTGGAGAAGGTGTCCACGACGTTCTGGTACGGGTGGCCCTCCTGGAAGCCGCCGGAGTGCACGGTGCCGGTCGTCAGGTCGAGGATGTGCCAGACGATGAACAGGCCGAGGATGATGCCGCCCCAGCGCATGGTGCGCGTGGCATAGGAGGCCCGCCGCTTCTTGTGCACGTACTTGCTGGGGCGCGCCTTGATGTCGCGGCGGCTGAGCTGGTACGCCGAGACCGCGTGGGCGACCACAGCGACCACCAGCACGATCCTGACGAGCCACAGCGTCCACTCGTAGTGCATGAACGGCTCGCCGACGGTACGCAGCCAGTGCGCGTAGTGGTCGAACTCGCCCTCCCCGAAGAAGATCTTCAGGTTGCCGATCATGTGGACGACCAGGTACAGCAGCATGATCAGACCGCTGACCGCCATCACGGTCTTCTTGCCGACGGAGCTGTCCCACACCGTGCGTGCCATGGACGGCCGTCGGTCCGTCCGCGTTGCCAGAGCCATGTCTCAGGACGCTAGGGCCGAACGACCCCATCGGTCCAAGACATGGTCCGGCTTGTTTCGATAGGCATACCCTATGCTTACTGGGTGCAGTTCCAGCAGCTTCAGTACTTCGTGGCGGTCGCCGAGACCCGGCACTTCACCCGGGCCGCCGACCTCGTCCATGTCGCCCAGCCGTCGTTGTCCCAGCAGATCAAGGCGCTGGAGCGGGAGCTGGGTGCCGATCTGTTCCTGCGGGCGCGCGGGAACATCACACTCACCGACGCCGGCGAGGCCCTGCTGCCCCTGGCCCGGCGGATCCTGGCCGACGCGGACACGGCGCGGCACGAGGTGCAGGAGCTGGTGCAGCTGCGCCAGGGCCGGGTGCGACTGGGCGCGACCCCGAGCCTGTGCACGGGCCTGCTGCCGGACGTGCTGCGCGCCTTCCACGACCGCTATCCGGGCATTCAGCTGCTGATCGAGGAGAGCGGTTCGCACGATCTCGTACGCGAGCTCGCCCGCGGAGCCCTCGACCTCGCCCTCGTCGTCCTGCCGCTGCCGACGCCGTCCCCCGCGCTGACCACGGTGGAGCTGCTGCGCGAGGACCTGGTGGTGGTGTCGTCACCGGAGGCATCCCGCCCGGGCGGCGGCCGGCGTACCGTCCGGATCGCCGATCTGGAGGGAGAGCGCCTGGTGATGTTCCGGCACGGCTACGACCTGCGGGAACTGACCGTCGCCGCGTGTCGCTCCGCTGGGTTCGAGCCGGATTTCGCGGTGGAGGGCGGAGAGATGGACGCGGTGCTGGGGTTTGTGCGGGCGGGGCTGGGCGTGGCCGTCGTGCCGCGCATGGTGGCGGCGCGGTCGGGCCGGGGGCTACGGGTTACGCCGCTGGCCCGGCCCGGACTGCACCGGACGATTGCGCTGGCGCATCGTAGCGATGTGGCTCCGCCTCGGGCCGCGAGGGAGTTGCAGCGGATGCTGCTCGAGCGATGACGCTCCGCTGGGGACGCGGTTTGCTGGAGCGCCGTTCTTGTCAACGCCGTGCAGGTCTGCGGGTCGTCTGTGGCTGGTCGCGCAGTTCCCCGCGCCCCTTCGGGCCGCGCCCCCGACGGGGGCGCGGCCTCTGGGGGCGCGGCCCGTCAGTCAGCCCGTTGCATCCACCAGCGCCAGTTCGTGCAGTCTCTCCGGTGGGCCCGGACGGGCGTAGTACCAGCCCTGCGCCGTGTCGCAGCCCAGGATCCGCAGCTGCTCCGCCTGGGCGCCGGTTTCCACGCCCTCCACCGTCACCGCCAGGTCCAGGCTGTGGGCGAGAGAAACGATCCCCTCGACGATCTTGAGGTCGACGGGATCGGCCGGGAACTGCTGCATGCCCTGGGTGAAGGAACGGTCCAGCTTCAGGATGCTCACCGGCAGGCGGCGGAGGTTGGCGAGGTTGGAGTAGCCGGTGCCGAAGTCGTCCAGGGCGATGTCGACCCCCATCTCGGCCAGCCGGCGCAGCGGCTTCAGCAGGTCGTCGTCGGCGCCGATCAGGGCCGACTCGGTGACCTCGAGACAGAGCGCGTCGGGCTCGACGCCCGCGGCCTGCAGGATGTCGACGGTGTCCTGGACCAGACCGGTGTGCGTGAGCTGGCAGGGCGAGAGGTTGACGTTGATACGCAGCGGGGCGGTGGCCGTGCCGGCGTGGCGCTCCTGCCAGTCACGGGCCTGCCGCACCGACTGCTCCAGGACCCAGCGGCCGAGCGGAACGATCAGACCGGTGTGCTCGGCGAGCGGGATGAAGCGGTCGGGGCCGAGGACGCCGTGCTGCGGATGCAGCCAGCGCACCAGCGCCTCGGCGCCGCGCACGCTGCCGTCGCCGAGGTGGACCAGCGGCTGGTACTCGATGAAGAACTCGCTGCGCTCCAGAGCCGTGGGCAGCGCGGTGGTCAGCCCGTGCCGGGTGATGACGCGGGCGTCGGCCTCGGCGTCGGCCAGCTCGAACCGGTTGCCGCCCGCCGACTTGGCCCGGTACATCGTGATGTCGGCGCTGCGCAGCACCTCCGCCGCGCTCCGCTCCCCCGCCGCTCCCTCGACGATGCCGATGCTGCCGCGCACGGTCAGCTCCCGGCCTTCCACGGTGACCGGGGCGACCAGCGCGTTCATGATGCGGGCGGCGAGTTCGTCCACCTCGCGCCGGCTGTCGGGGCCGGTGGTCAGCGCCACGAACTCGTCGCCGCCGAGCCGGGCGACCATCTCGCCGGGCGCGGTGGCGCAGGCCTGCAGCCGGTCGGCGACCTCGACGAGCAGCCGGTCGCCGGCCGCATGGCCGAGGCTGTCGTTGACGGTCTTGAATCCGTCGAGGTCGAGGTAGCACAGGCCGAAACGCCGGCCCTCGCCGGCGTTCAGCACCTTCTCCAGACGTTCGAAGAACAGGGTGCGGTTGGGCAGACCGGTGAGGGCGTCGTGCGTGGCCTCGTAGCGCAGCCGGAGGTTGAGCAGCCGCCGCTCGGTGGTGTCCTCCATGAGGGCCAGCTGGTACTGCGGGTTGCCGTCGGCGTCACGCAGCAGGGAGACGGTCAGATTGGTCCACAGGACCGTTCCGTCAGGCCGGTAGAAGGCCTTCTCCACGTGGTAGTGCTCGCGCTCGCCGCGCACCAGTTCCTCGTACAGCCGCCACACCTGGGGCGCGTCGTCCGCGTGCGTCCACTCACGGAAGTTGCGGCCGCGCACGTTCTGCTCGGAGCCGCCGAACATGCGCAGCAGCGCCTGGTTGGCCTCCAGGACGTGTCCGTCCAGGTCGGCGATGCCGATGCCTATGGCCGCGCCCTCGAACACCGCCCGGAAGCGGGCCTCGCTCGTGTGCAGCGCCTGCGCCACCACGCCCTGGGCACGCAACGCCGCCTGGGCGATGGCCTCCTGCTCGGCCAGGGTCCGCTCGCGCAGCGCCTGGGCGAACCCGGCGGCCACGGCGTGCTGCAGCCGCGCCGACCGCGCCCGCAGATCGTCCTGCGGACCGTCCTCGCCGCAGTAGAGCACCAGGTAGGCGTCGATGCAGTCCAGGGCGCGGGTGAGCGCCTCCGGGTCGGTGCAGTGCGCGTCGACCAGGGCGGCGCCGACCGCCCGCACCTCGGCCGCGTCGAAGGTGCGGGCCCGCAGCATCTCGCTCAACCGCCGGGCCAGCGGCAGCAGTTGCTCCTCGAACTCCGGCCGGGTCAGCGACGTCGAGGTGGCCGGGAACACCGCCCGGCTCCAGATCGTCGCGAACCTGCGCACTCTGTCCTCCGGCCCGTCCGGCTCCGCGCTCACGCCGTACGCCCCACGCCCGCGAAACCGGAGAAGGCATACGGATCCTCGTCCTCCGGTTCGGTGTCCGGTCGCCAGACGGGCATCGGCACCAGTCCCGGTTCCACCATGTCGTACCCCTCGAAGAACCGCGCGATCTCGTCGCGCGAGCGCATGATCAGCGGGTTGCGGAGGTCCTTGTATACGTCCACCGTGCCGCTCGTCCGCTCGGGTGGCAGCGGGATTCCCTCGTACGAGGCATGGGTGAGAACCAGCATGCTGCCGGGCGCCAGTGCGTCGCTCAGCTGAGCCACCGCCCCGTAGGGATCGTCCGCGTCCTCCACGAAGTGCAGTATGGCAACGAGAAGCAGCGCGACCGGCCGCTTCAGGTCGAGCAGGTGCTCCACCTGAGGGCTCGACAGGATCTCGTGCGGCTTGCGGAGGTCGGCGGCGGCGACGTCCGCGTTCTCGTTGCCCTCGAGGACGGCCTCGCTGTGCGCCACGGCCACCGGGTCGTGGTCGACGTAGACCACGCGCGCTCCGGGCCGCGCCTGCTGGGCCACCTCGTGGACGTTGCCGAAGGCCGGGATGCCCGAGCCGACGTCGAGGAACTGTGTGATGCCCTCGCCGACCGCGTACCGCACCGCGCGACGCATGAACGCCCGGTTCGCCTGCATGATCTTGGGGAGTCCCGGCATGAACTCCATCGCCCTGCGGGCCGCCTCCCGGTCGACCTCGAAGTTGTGCGAACCGCCCAGGTAGTAGTCGTACATTCGCGCAACGCTCGGCACCGAGATGTCGATGCTCCGTGGGGCCCAGGCGGGACGCTCCATCTATCTCTCCAAGGCGTAGGCGATCCGGTGTTCGAGCTGAGGCTACTGATCGCCCGCCAAAGGAGCGAGCGGAAACGGAAATTGACCATCCGTTCCCGGTCACTGCCTGCGGCACGTGCCAAATTGACCCACTCGGGAACAGGCTACGAAAAGTATCCGCAGCATCTCGCAGAGTTCCGGAGTTCCGGCGTAAGGGGATGAGTCAGGCGGACTCCCGGTGAATTACGGCAAAGCGGTCCGCCTTCCGCGAGGGGTGCGGAAGGCGGACCGCGAGGTCGCGCGCCGAGGGCCGGACCTGATGGGGAGGTCCTCCTGCTCTTCCTACTCGGGCGCGCCGACCGGCTTGCCGTCGGGCGCCACGGCGAACCAGGTGCCGCCCACGCCCTGACCCTTGGTGTCGCCGGGCTTCTTGTCGCCGGCGAAGGTGTAGATCGGCACGCAGTCGATGGTCTGCTGCTTGATGCCGTCGGGGCGGTCGAAAACGACGTAGCCCCGGTTGGGGGTGGACCCCTGCAGATCGATCCCCTTCGTGTCCTTCGCGTCGACCGGCGCGACGACGGGCCACTTCTCCAGGCACTCACCGGTGCACGCGGTCTTCATCGGCCACTGCGAGTCCTTCATGAAGCGGTAGACCGTGTGGCCGTTCTTGTCGACGACGATCTCGCCGAGCTTCGGATCCTCGCGGGTGGACAGTCCGGGCAGGTCGGCGAGGTTGGCCTTCTTGCCGTCGGGGGCCAGCGCGTACCAAGTGCCGCCGACGCCCTGGCCCTTGGTGTCGCCCGGGTTGACGTCCTTCGCATAGCGGTACGCCGGCCAGCCGGCGATCGTCAGCTGCTTGGTGCCGTCGGGACGGGTGACCTCGCCGAGCAACTCCTTGTCGACTCCCTCACCGGCCTTGGCATCGCCCGCAGGCACGGGCGGCCAGGCGGTCGCACAGTCGCCCTCGCAGTTGGTCTTCGGCGGCTCGGCGGTGTCCTGATCGAACCGGTACAGGGTGCGCCCGGCACTGTCGGTCAGCACCTGGCCGAGCTCCGCATTGGCCGACACCGCCAACTTGCCCGCGGGGGCGGCCTGGGCCCCGGCGTTCTGCTGGTCCGGCGCCGCGCCCGCATCGGCCCCTGTTCCGGTACCCGTACCCGTACCGACGCCCGTGCCGCCGTAACCGCCCGCCGCGGCCGTGGCGCCCACGTTCTGACTGGCCGACTGGCCGCCGTTTTCCTGACCGCACGCCGTCGTCAGCGCCAGGACGGCCACGGCGCTCGCCACGAGTGAGGCGCTCCGCCAGGAGGTCTTCATCGTCAACTCCCCATAATCCCAAGGGTGTTGCAGCGCCCTGCTGCGCCGCCGCACGACAATGGGTACGAACGGGGACGGTGGTTGTGTTCAACCGCGACGAGATTTCTTTCCGGAATCTGTGAAGTGGCCGGCCGGGCTCCCGGGTGGGTCGCATGCGCGTCCACCCGTCCGGACACACGGGCGCCCGCTGATCAAACGCCCTGCCACCTCGCTTCCCTCCTTCGGGGCAATCCCCCGGGCGAGGCGCGTGCGGCGGCCTTGGACGCCTCATGATCTCCGTCGTGCATGGATCCGAACCGACCCGTTCGCCCGTCGCCGTACGGGTGTTGGCCCTGGCGACACTGGCCTGGGTCCTCGTCGGCGTCCCGGCCGGTGTCGCAACGGCCGACGCCTGTGCGTACGCCTCGACCGGACCCGGCGGCACGGAGGCGGTGGCGGTAGCCGGGAGCCACACGTGGCCCACTCCCCCAATGTGCCCGTCGCCCACACCGACACCCACTCCGACGCCCACCCCGTCTCCGCCGCCGAAACCGGCCCCGCCGCCTCCTCCAGAACCACCGCCACCGCCGCCACCGAAACCGGCACCGGAACCACCGCCTCCCCCGCCGGCTCCCCGGCCCGCACCGCCCGCCGCTCCCACGCCGACTCCCACCCCGACTCCGACGCCCATCCCGAGGCCGACCCCGACTCCGAAGCCGTCGCCGTCGCCCACTCCGCGTCCCTCGGTCACCCCGGTGAGCTACCCGGAGTACCGCACACCGCCGCGCAACCGGCCATCGCACCACGGCCGGTCGCCGGTCACCTACGTCCTGCTCATCACCGCGCCCGCGGTGATCGCTGTCGCCGCGCTGCGGCCGCGTTGATCCCTGGAGGAACCCGTTGCCGGAATGGCTTGTTCTCACCCTCGCGATGCTGGCCGCCTGCGCCGTGGTGGTCGTCATCACCCTCCTGCGCCACCGATCGGCGTCCGAGGACGAGGATCCCTCCGAGACGCCGGACGTCATCGAGTACATGACGATGTGGATCGGCGTGGTCTATGCCATCGTCCTGGGCCTGGCCATCGCCGGTGTCTGGGAGGCCCGCAGCGTCGCCCAGGAGCACGTCCGGGCGGAGGCCCAGGCGCTGCACGAGATCTCGGAGCGGGTGCGGGTCTACCCTGCCGACGTCCGTGACCGCATCCGGGACGATGTCAACGCCTATGTAGGACATGTCGTCACCACCGAGTGGCAGGCGATGGCCGACAACGGCAAGGTCACCGAACGCGGCACCGAGCTCCTGGACCGCCTACGCGCGACCGTGACGGACTACCAGCCGAAGTCGGACTTCGAGGCCCAGGCCTACCAGCCGCTCCTCGACCAGGTGGCCGCGGCGGACCAGGCGCGTACCGCCCGCGCGGACTCGACCGCGCCGACCATGCCGGGCGTGGTCTGGTTCGGCCTCGTCGTCGGAGCAGTGGTCACCATCGGGATGATCCTCGCCCTGCAGATCCGGCGGACACCACGTGAGCTGATCCTCGCCGGTTTGTTCTCCGCGCTGATCGCCTTCCTGCTCTTCCTGATCTGGGACTTCGACGCACCCTACAGCCGTGGCATCACAGCCTCGGCCGAGCCGTTCCTCAGCCTCTTCCCCGACGCCGAGCGCGGCTGACGGACCCCTGCCGCGGCATCCGTTCGCCGCCACCGCAGAGGCCTTCGTCACGGGTTCCGGCGGGGCGTCGGGATACGTGGCGAAGGCCTTGCACATGAGAGGCCTCCGGGCCGGTCCGGCCTCAGTTCTGCTGCTCCGAGCGGCGGCGCACCCAGAGCAGCCCGCTGCCGAGGACGGCCGAGGCCACCATGCCGCCGCCGATGGCCATGTCGGTCGGCGTCGCCCCGACGCTGCTGCTGCCGCCGATGCCGCCGCGGACACCGCCGAGGACGGTGAAGGCGCCCGGGCGGGTCAGGACCCGGCCGGAGCAGTTGACGGTGATGTCGTACCTTCCGGGGCGGGCGCTGCTGTTGATGATCGCGGTGGCCCTCAACGCCCCGCCGACGCTGTTGATCGGCAGCCTGGTCGTCGGGAAGGCAGGGGACGTGATGGTGCCGCCGTTGGGGCAGTCGTTGACCGTGACGGCCAGCTGGCCGCCTCGGGAGATCACGCCGGGCAGGGCGACGATGTTCCTCGGGGAGACGAGGCCGTTGCCGCCGGCGTTGCCGCCTCCGATGCCGCCGCCGTTCCCGCCTGCGTTTCCGCCGCCGTTCCCCCGACCGTTCCCGCCGTTCCCGCCGAAGCCGCCGCCATTACCCCCACCATTACCGCCGTTCCCGCCGTTCCCGCCGAAGCCGCCGCCGTCACCCCCACCATGGCCACCATTGCCGCCATTACCGCCGAAGCCACCGCCGTTCCCGTTCCCGTTGCCCCCGAATCCGCCACCGTTCCCGTTGCCGTTCCCCCCGAATCCGCCACCGTTCCCGTTGCCGTTGCCATTGCCCCCGAAGCCGCCACCGTTGCCGTTGTCGCCCCCGTTGCCGCCGTTCCCACCAAAGCCGCCGCCGTTCCCGCCGCCGTTCGGGTCTTCCCAGGCTACGGCCGCGGGAGCGGCGAGCCCGAGGGCGGCGACGGCAGCCGCAGAGGCCGCCAGTGCACGTAGAGTTCGCATGTCTTCCTCCGCGGAAGACGCCCCGGGACCCGTCCCCGGTCGATCGGCGAGAAAGCGTCTCCCAGACAGACCCTCAGTTGCCGGGGACGCGCCCGCATTTCGGCAATGGTCCGTCCTGGTGAGGCGACACGCCGGACGAAAACCACACAATCGGATATTGCCGCAGGTCACGCGCCGTCGAAAAATTCCTGTTCGCGGCGACTCGGATGGCGCACCGGGAAGCCGCGCAGGGCCACCCGTTCGTATCCACCCCGTCGCCTGTGACTCGCGCTGGACTTAGCGTTCTCCTATGCGCGAAATGACGTGGCGACGGCCGCGTCGAGAGGGGATGGCGAATGTATGTTTCCGAGTTCGGGCCGGCCGAAGAGGAGGTGCGGCCGAGGAAGCGTGCCCCGTGGGGCGTGATAGCGCTTGTCCTGCTGACCGGTCTCGCGCTCATCCGGAACGGCTCGGGGGAGTTCAACGTGGGTCCGCCGCAGCCCGCGTCGGCGGCGGCCTCGGACACCCGCACCGTCCCGGGCACCTTCACGAATGCCCCGTCCCCGCTGCCCTACTCCGTGCCGGACCGGGTCAGGATTCCCGCCATCCAGGTCAACGCGCCCATGATGCCGGTCGGTCTGGACTCGGCCGGCTGGGTCGATGCGCCGCCGCCCGCGAACGCCAATCTGGCGGGCTGGTTCACCGGTGCCGTCTCCCCCGGTGAAAAGGGCACCGCGGTGATCGTCGGCCATGTCGACAACCACCAGGGGCCCGCAGTGTTCTACGGTCTCGGGTCGCTGAAGCGGGGGAATCGGGTGGAGGTGAGCCGGCAGGACAGAAGGACCGCCGTTTTCGAGATCTACAGCATCGAGGTGTTCGAGAAGAACAACTTCCCCGGCGACCGGGTCTACAGCTCCAAGGGCACGCCCGAGCTGCGGGTCATCACCTGCGGCGGCGGTTTCTCCGAGCAGAACGGCTACGACGGGAACGTGGTCGTCTTCGCCCGCATGGTCGAGGTCCGCTGACCGGGCCCCGACGGTGCGGGCGCTCGCCCCTCACACCTGGTACCGACGCGGCACGGTGATGTGGTATCCGGCGTCCAACAGCTGCGGCAGATAGTCGCGCAGCGCCCGCACACTCTGCGAGCGGTCTCCCCCGGAGTCGTGCGAGAGCACCACGACGCCAGGGCCGGCGCCGTTTCGCACCCGGTCGACAATGGTGCGGGTGCCGGGCTCGATCCAGTCGAGGGAGTCGACGGTCCAGCCGAGGGGTTCCATGCCCAGTTCGGCGCCGAACTGGAACACCGCCCGGTTCCAGGCACCGTAGGGGGCACGGAACCAGCGGGGCCGCTCACCGTACGCCTCCTCGATGATCTCGCTGGTGCGCTCCATCTCGGAGCGGATCCGGCCACGGGTCAGCCCGGTCAGCAGGGGGTGGGACCAGGTGTGGTTGCCGACGACGTGCCCCTCTTCGGCCATCTCGGCGAGCAGGTCCTTGTTGTGGACGACCATCTCCCCGCACACGAAGAACATGGCGCGGACGTCGTAGGCCCGCAGGGTGCTCAGGATGTCCGGGGTGTAGTGCGGATCGGGGCCGTCGTCGAAGGTCAGCACCATGGTGCGGCCGATTCCGGTCACCCGCAGGAGGGGTTCACTGCGTACCGGGGTCCGGCCGGAGGCGGCCGGGGGGCCGTATCCGGCGAGAGGCTGGAGGCGGTAGGCGGAGGGCTTGAGCGGGCGGCGCGCCGGAGGGCCCGCCGCGGGGGCGGCAAGCGGTGTGACCGGGTCGCTGTCGGTGCCCAGGGCAAGCAGACCGGCCGTTCCGGCCGCGCCCAGTGCGGCTGCGCCGCCCAGCACCACCCTGCGCCGCGTGAGCATCTGATCCTTCTTCATGACTCATCAGTCGCCCGGCCCACGCCCGGCGCATCTCAGCAACACCGCAGCGGCGGCAGGAAACACCCGTGCGGCCCATGACACTCCGTCCGCGGCGCCCGTAGCTTCCCGCCCGGCGTCCGGACCTGCGGCTTCCGATAGCCTCGAGCCGTGACGGAACAGCACTCGCACCAGTTCGAGCGCGGCACGGACGGCCCCAAGGTCATCCTGGTCGGCGTCGACGGCTCGGACACCTCGATGCGGGCGACGGCGTACGCCGCGGGCCTGGCCCGCAGGCAGAAGGCCCTGCTCGCCATCGTGTACGTCCAGCCGGTCATGGCGGCCGGTGCGGCGCTCGGGGCGCCGGTCGCGGCGACGACCGACGCGATCGCCGAGAACCTGGTAACGGAGATCCGGGAGGCCACCGAGCGGCTGAAGGGGATATTCGAACTGCGCTGGGAGTTTCACACCTTCCGTGGCGATCCCTACAACGGCCTGGTCAAGGCGGCGGACGAGCTGAAGGCGGACGCGGTCGTGGTGGGCGCCTCCGAGCAGGCCGGTCACCGCTTCGTCGGCTCGGTGGCGATCAAACTGGTCAAAGCGGGACGCTGGCCGGTGACCGTGGTGCCGTAGGGGCGTGCGTGGCGTCTTCCTCCGAGGGCGTTGCTGAGCCATCATGATCCGCGGTCAGCCGGTTGCCGATCGCGAAGAGGTGAGGCGCATGGCCAGGCTCCGAATGGGTGAGGGGATTCTCCGCCGCAAACCCATTGAGCACATCGAGGAGACGGAAGTCGTCGAGGGCACCCAGCTCGAACGATCCCTCGGTCTGTGGCAACTGACCGCGATCGGCGTCGGCGGCATCATCGGCGCGGGCATCTTCACCCTCGCGGGCACGGTGGCCAACGGCACGGCGGGGCCGGCGGTGCTCATCTCGTTCCTCATCGCGGGTGTCGCGAGCGCGGCGGCGGCACTGTCGTACGCCGAGTTCGCGGGCCTCATTCCGAAGGCGGGTTCCGCCTACACGTACGGCTACGCCGTGCTCGGCGAGCTCGCGGGCTGGTTCATCGGCTGGGACCTGCTGCTGGAGTACACGGCGATCGTGGCGGTGGTCGCGATCGGCATCTCGGGATACTTCAGCTTCCTCATCGGCGAGATGGGCGCCGACCTGCCGAACTGGATGCTGGGCGCACCCGGCACCGGCGACGGGCACCGGATCGACCTTTTCGCGGCGCTGCTGTGCCTGCTCATCGCGTATCTGCTGAACCTCGGCATCAAGAACGCGGCGCGCTTCGAGACGGTCGTGGTGGCACTGAAGGTGCTGGTGGTGCTGCTGGTGATCGCGGTCGGTGTGTTCCACATCGACACGGCCAACTACAACCCGTTCTTCCCGTACGGGATCGGCGGAGCGTTCACCGGCGCGGCGACCGTGTTCTTCGCGGTGTTCGGATACGACGCGATGTCGACGGCGGCCGAGGAGTCGAAGGACGCGCAGCGGCACATGCCGAAGGCGATCATCTACTCACTGGCGATCTCGATGGTGCTGTACGTGGCCGCGTGCCTGGTACTGACCGGCATGCAGAACTACACGGAGATCGACCCGGAGAGCGGCTTCTCGACGGCGTTCAAGTCGGTGGGGCTGGGCGGGCTGGCGGATGTGATCGCGGTGGGCGCGATCATCGGCATTCTGACGGTCATGTTCACGTTCATGCTGGGCGTCACCCGGGTGTGGTTCGCCATGTCCCGGGACGGGCTGCTGCCGCCGTGGTTCGCGAAGACGCACCCCACGCGGCACGTGCCGACCCGCGTGACATGGATCGTCGGGGTGGCGTCGGCCGCGATCGCCGGGTTCCTGCCCATCGGCGAGGCGGCCGAGCTGACCAACATCGGGATCCTGCTGGCGTTCGCGGTGGTGTGCACCGCGGTGATCGTGCTGCGCTACCGGCACCCGGAGCTGCCGCGCACCTTCCGTACGCCGTGGATGCCGTGGGTGCCGGCGGTGGGGGTCGTCTTCTCGATCTGGCTGATCACGTTCCTGTCCTGGCAGACCTGGGCGCGGTTCGCCGTGTGGTTCGCGCTCGGGCTGGTGATCTACTTCGGCTACTCGTACCGGAAGTCGGAACTGGCGGGTCGTTAGAGGGTGCGCAGGAAGTCGGCGAGGATCTCGTTGAAGACGTCGGGCCGCTCCATGTTCGGGTAGTGCGCGGCGTCTTCGACGGTGACGGAACGGCCGCCGGGGACGGTGCGCACGAGTCGTTCGGCCTCGGCGATCAGTTCGGCGGAGTCCAGGGTCCCGTTCACGGCGAGCAGCGGTACGTCGATCTTCGGCACGCGGGGCCAGGTGTCGGTGAGGGGGACGTGCCAGTTCCGCTCACCGGCCGTGTGCTTGGAGATGGTGCCGAGGGCCATCTCCCGCAGCCGCCGCAGGATGTCCGGGTCCACCTCGTCGACCGTGCGGTGCGGTCCGGCCGCGGTCCGCATGAACGCCGCCAGCCAGGCGTCGATGTCGCCGGCGCCCAGGGTGCGGGCGAACTCGGCCTCGATCTCGCGCCCCCACTGTTCGGTGTACGTGAACTCACTGGTCGCGGCTCCGCAGACGACGACCGCCCGGACCAGCTCCGGGTACTCCAGCGCGGTGTCCGTGGCGATGCCCCCGCCCATCGAGACGCCGACGAGGACGGCCGGGCCCGCGTCGAGGTGACGCAGCAGCGCGGCCAGGTCGTCGGCCCAGCGGAACGGCCTGCTCGCGTTGGCGGAGGCACCGTGGCCGCGTACGTCGGGGGCGATCACCCGGTGGCCGGCGGCGAGGGCCGGCGTCTGGGCGTCGAAGACGCGGTGGTCGGCGTACCCGGAGTGGAGCAGGACCAGCAGGTCGCCGCTGCCCGTGTCGCGGTAGGCGAGATCGCCGTCAGCAGATGCGAAGTACCTCAGTTCCGTGGCAGTCGTCATGACAACCAAGGTGTCATCTCTTAGCAAGTTTGACAACCTAGGTGCCATGATGGCCTCGTGAACGACATCGACAGACCGCTCCCTCCCGACGAACTCGCTCACCGCCTCACCGCGGTGTTCGACCTGGTGGGCCCGCTGTACCGGCGCGTGCAGCGCAAGGTGGAGCAGGGCGAGGCCGTCGAAGGGCTGTCCGTGGGGGTACGGGCCGTCCTGGACCTGCTGGGCAAGCAGGGGCCGATGACCGTGCCGCAGATGGGCCGGGCCCAGGCGCTGAGCCGGCAGTTCGTGCAGCGGATGGTCAACGACGCCGCGGCGCGCGGACTGGTGGAGAGCGCCCCCAACCCGGCGCACCAGCGCTCGCCCCTGATCCGGCTCACGGACGAGGGCCGCACGGCGATCACCGCGGTGCTCGCCCGCGAGCACGCCATCCTGCGGGAGGTCGGCGGCGATCTGACGGACACCGAGGTGACGGCGTGCCTGCGGGTGCTCGGCGAGATGCTGAAGCTGTTCGATCACGTCGACGTGAACTGACCGGCTACTCCCCCATCACCAGACCGTCCTGTGCCGCACCCCGGCTGAGCACGACCTGCTGGATGCGGTCACGCGCGGCGGCGACGTCGGCGCCCTGGGCCAGGGCGGCGTTGATGTTGACCACCCGGCCTGCGTCGATGTCGTACAGCTGCGGAATGAACTCGGCCTTCGTCACCTGCCAGCGCTGCCCCGGCCGGGCGGGCGGGGCGAAGGTGAAGCGGCCGATGGTGGACTGGGTGCCCCGGGGGTCCGGGACGCCCTGGCGGTCGGGCATCTGGCCGGTGACCTGGTCACCCATCCCGTAGACCACCCAGGTGCCGTTGACCTTCTCGTACGCCTGCGGGACATGGGCGTGGGTGCCGAGGATCAGGTCGATGTCGGGGCGGCCGCGGGTCTTGGCGGCGGTGAGGGTCTCCGCCAGGCTCAGCTGCCGCCGGTCCGGTTCGTCCTGCCACTCGGTGCCCCAGTGCAGGGACACGACGACCACCTCGGCGCCGGCCTGCCGGGCCGCCCGGGCGTCGGCGAGGATCCGGCCCTCGTCGATCTGGTGGACGGCCCAGGGCCGCCCCGGGAGCGGGTGACCGTTGGTGCCGTTGGTGTAGGCGAGGTGGGCGACCATCGCCCGGCCCGCGGGCAGGATGGTGACCGTGCGCGCCTCGGCCTCGGTACGCGCCGCCCCGGCGTGCCGGACCCCGGCCTGGTCGAGGGCGTCCAGGGCGCGCCCGATGGCCTCGGCGCTCTCGGCGGTGCCGCGGGTGGCGGCGGTGGAGCAGCCGTCATAGCCGGTCGCGGCGAGCCCTCCGGCGATCTCCGGCGGAAACATGCCCGGCCGACCGGCGTGGGCGCCTCCCACGCCGTACACGGCCTCCATGTGACACAGCGCCAGGTCCGCCCGGGAGACGACCGGCTCCACCCCGGACAGCATGGGCCGGAAGTCGTGGCCGGCCCCGCCCCCGTCGAAGCGCGCCCGGTCGAGGACGGAGGCGTGCGGGAGGACGTCGCCGGACGCGACGAGGGTGAATGCGCTGGAGTCGGCGGAGGCCGGACTGCCGGCCCGGCCGGAGGACTTCTCGTTCTGGGCCTGGCAGGTGGCGCCCGCGGCGAGAAGGGCCGTCAGAGCCAGGGCCACCTGTCGTCTGCGTGCGATGCGTACGATCATCAGCTCACCCCAGTGCTGTCACATTTACGGACTAATAAGTACGAAGTTGAACACAGCGCCAAACAGCCCCAGGGCTCCCTTTAACCCGTCCGGTGTGCGCGACCGGCGGTTGCGGACCGTTCGTCGTACCGTTCGCCGACGCGTTCGACCGTCCGCCGCACCAGCGTGTGCGCGCCCTGTCCCGGAACCGCACCCTGCGATCCCATACGCGCATGACGGCCGGAACCACCATCACCAACGGGACGACCGCCGAGCACGAGCTCGCCGCGCTGCAGCGGGAGCACGGCCGACCGCTCTTCGCGCTGCTGCTCCGGCTGTGTGACGGCGACCGGCAGCGCGCCGAGGACCTCGTCCAGGAGACCCTGGTACGCGCCTGGCAGCACCCCGAGGCGCTGCGCGCCGACGCCTTCGAGTCCGTACGGCCCTGGCTGCTGACCGTGGGCCGACGGCTCGCGATCGACGCGCGGCGGGCCCGGCAGGCACGTCCGCCGGAGGTCGGCGACGCGGTCCTGGAGAGCGCGCGGGTGATCGCCGACCACGCCGAGCGGTCGGCCGCCACCGTCGACGTACGCGAGGCTGTGAAGACCCTCACTCCGGAGCACCGTGAAGTCCTGGTGCTCGTGTACTTCCAGGGGGCCAGTGTGGCGGAAGCGGCGGCAACCCTGGGAATCCCGCCCGGTACCGTGAAGTCCCGCGCGTACTACGCGCTGCGCGCCCTGCGCCGGGTGCTTCCGGGATACGCGGCCGACCTGCGGTGAAACCGACTGCCGAGTCAAACCTCCGTAAAGCGCCTTGCTGAGGACCCCGGTTGAGTAATCGGCTGTCCTCATCCGTGTTCCGGATAGGGCCACGGGCCACCGGCCCGGGGTCGGGCGACGCGCACGCACCGGAGGAAGGCAGGAAGGGATGCAGCACAGAGGTCACCAGAGTACGGACGGCACCGGTGGCGGTGAACTGACCGTCCCCATGGCCTGGTTGTACGCCGAGTACATCGCCGACGAACTGCTGCGGACCGGCGATCTCATGCCGCCGACGTCCTTCGAGTTCCGCGCCGGGCGGGACGCCCTGGCACTGACCATCTTCCTGTCCGACACCGAGGGCGAGCTCTCCGGCATCCGGGTCGTCTCCCAGCTGGAGACCTGGCTGTCACTGACGGCGTACGACCAGCCGTGGCAGGACTGGGTGCGCGAGCGCACGGCCGAACTCGCCGCCGAGGCGGCCCGGGCGGGCGGACCCGCGCCGGACCTGGAACTGGCTCAGGCGGCCTGGCGCTGGCTGCAGGAGACCGAGCTGCTCGCCCCCGACCTGAACGCGGTCCCGGGCGGCGGTGCCGTGGTGGGCGAGGACGACGGGCCGAAGGTGTGGACGCCGGCGTGGCAGCTGGGGCTGCCGCTGGGGCACCTCGCCATCCATCTCTTCTAGATTCCTCTGGATTCCTCGGAATC
The DNA here is from genome assembly GCF_042731325.1 of Streptomyces sp. NPDC059866. NCBI lineage: Bacteria > Bacillati > Actinomycetota > Actinomycetes > Kitasatosporales > Streptomycetaceae > Streptomyces > Streptomyces sp. NPDC059866. The sequence goes on from NZ_JBHWJT010000019.1 coordinate 39,992, forward strand.
CGACCAATCCTCGGGCCGGACCGCTCCGAATTCCTTGGTTGCGATTCTGTACGGGGCTTGAGTGATTCGGCGGCTTGGTGCGTACCGGTGGGAGCAAGGAGTAACCCCACCCACACCCACCGACACGAGGATCACGAGGATTCGGCATGAGGTCCCTGGAGAGGCATCGCGACGTCGGCGCGTACGCGCTCGGCGTGCTGGACGAGGCGGACGCCTTCCGTTTCGAGGACCACCTCATGGAGTGCCCTCGATGCACCACGCACGTCACCGAATTCGGGCCCACCGCCCGGCAGTTGATGCTCTACCGGCGCGCGACGCCACGCTCGGTGCACCCCATGGCCGGACCCGGCCCGCGGCTGCTGGACCGGCTTCTCGGCGAGGTCGCGGCGCGGCACCGGGCCGGGCGTCGACGGCTGCTGTTCGCCGTGGCCGCCGCGGTGGTGTGCGCCGTGGCCGGGCCCGGGATCGCGACCATGACCGAGGGCGGCGACCGGGCGGTGCGCGTGTCGGCGACCGACGAGCGCACCGGGGTGTGGGCGCAGGTCACGACCGAGAACGAGGTCTGGGGCAGCCAGGTGGTGGTGGAGGTCAAGGATGCGGCGGGTCCCAGGGCCTGCCAGCTGGTCGCCATCGGCCATGACGGCTCGGAGGAGACGGTGACCAACTGGACCGCGCCCCACCATGACGCCCGCCCGAACACTCTGCAGGGCGCGGCGGCCCTGCATCCCGACCAGATCGCGCGGTACGAGGTGCGCACGAAGGCCGGGGAGCGGCTGGTGGCGGTCGACTCGCGCTAGGCGCTCCGCTGGGTTCGGTAGGTCACTGCGGTGCGTCGTGTGCGGGTGCGTCGTGGCTGGTCGCGCCCGCGCGGCGGAGCCGCATGTCGATACAGCCCCGCGCCCCTGCGGGGCGCTACCCGACCGCAGGATGTCCCGACCGCCCGTCACTTGAGCAGGCGGGACATTCTGCGGTCCGCCAGTGGCTTGCCGCCTGTCTGGCAAGTGGGGCAGTACTGGAGCGAGGAGTCGCTGAAGGAGACCTCCCGGATCGTGTCGCCGCACACCGGGCAGGGCTCGCCGGTCCGGCCGTGGACGCGCAGGCCGCTCTTCTTCTCGGCCTTGAGGCGTCCGGCCGCCAGGCCCTCGGAGCGTTCGACGGCTTCCGTGAGCGTCGTGCGCAGGGCCTCGTACAGTCTTCGGGTCTCCTCGGGTGCCAGGGAGGCGGCGAGCTTGAACGGGGACATCTTCGCGGCGTGCAGGATCTCGTCGCTGTAGGCGTTGCCGACGCCGGCGATGAGGCTCTGGTCGCGCAGGGCGCCCTTGAGCTGCCGGCGTTCGCCCTGCAGCAGCGCGGTGAACCGGGCCTCGTCGAAGTCGTCGGCGAGCGGATCCGGGCCGAGCCGGGCCACGCCGGGCACCTCCTGCGGGTCCCGGACGACGTACACCGCGAGCCGTTTCTGGGTGCCGGCCTCGGTCAGGTCGAAGCCGGCACCGGTCTCCAGCGCGACGCGCAGCGCCAGTGGGCCCTTGCCGGGGCGGGGCGGGCCGTCCGGGAGGCGGTCCTTCCAGTGGAGCCAGCCCGCGCGGGCGAGGTGGGTCACGAAGTGCGGGCCGCCGTCCGTCTCGCAGTCGAGGAACTTGCCGTACCGGTGCACGGCGGCGACCTCGTGGCCCTCGACGGCGGCGAGAGGCGGGTCGTACGTCTTGAGCACACTGATCGCCACCGGCAGCACACGTACGATCTCGTGACCGACGAGGTGGTCGGTCAGGAAGTCCTTGAGCGCTTCGACCTCGGGCAGTTCCGGCATACGTCCAGAGTGCCATCGGGGACCGACAGCGCCACGGGGATTCAGCGACGTTCCGGCACCACGAACTCGGCCCACACGCACTTGCCGCCGCCACGCGCCTCCACGCCCCACACGTCGGTGAGCAGCTCGACGAGGAGCAGGCCGCGTCCGGAGACGCAGGAGTGGGTCGCCTCGCGGCGGCGCGGCAGGGCGCTGGAGGAGTCCTCGACCTCGACGCGCAGCCGGCGGTCGGAGCCGGACAGGACCCGCAGGGTGACGATCGCGGCGCCCTCGGTGTGCATCAGGGCGTTGGTGATCAGCTCGTCGGCGACGAGTTCGACCTCGTCGGAGCGGTCGGCGGCACCCCAGGCGCCGACCGCGGCGCGGATCATGTGCCGGGCCTCGGTGAGGGCCTCCGGGTCGCCGGGGGCCACGTGCTGCTGGAGCCGGCCGCCGGTCTGGGGGGCGTCCAGGCCGCGGCGGCGCAGCAGGAGCAGCGCGACGTCGTCCTCGCCACCGCGTTCCTCGGCCACGTCGATGAGCAGGTCGGCGAGTTTCCACACGTCCTCGGGGCCGGAGGCAACCAGCGCGGTGAGGGCCTGCATGCCGTCGTCGAGGTCGGCGCCGGGCTCTTCGACCAGGCCGTCGGTGCAGAGCAGCAGGGTGTGGCCGGGGTCGAGCTCGACGGTGCCGACGGGGTACTCGAGGCACCCGAACTCGGCGGACAGGCCGAGCGGCAGGCCGCCCGGGACGGGCACGCGGCGGCAGCTGCCGTCCGGGGCCCGGATCAGCGGGTCGATGTGGCCGGCCCGGACCACCTGGACCACGCCGGTGGCCAGGTCGGCCTCCGCGTACAGGCAGGTCGCGAAGCGGTCGGTGTCCAGTTCGTGGAGGAAGACGGAGGCGCGCGCCATCACCGTGGCGGGCGTGTGCCCCTCGGCGGCGTAGGCGCGCAGGACGATGCGCAGCTGGCCCATGACGGCGGCGGCGTGTGTGTCGTGGCCCTGGACGTCGCCGATGACGGCGCCGACCCGGCCGCCGGGGAGCGGGATCAGGTCGTACCAGTCGCCGCCGATGTCCCGGCCGAGGGAGCCCCCGGCGCCGCCGGCCCGGTAGCGGACCGCGACGTCGGCACCCCGCACGCTGGGGATGGTGCGCGGCAGCATGGCCTGCTGGAGACCGCTGGCCAGGTCCTTCTCCTGCTCGTAGAACATCGCCCGCTGCAGGCTCTGCGCGATGCTGCTGCCGAGCGCGACCAGGATGTTGCGTTCCTCTGGGGTGAAGCCGCGGCGGTCGTTGTAGAGCAGGCCCATCGCGCCGATGGGCTGGGCCTGGACGATGAGCGGCAGATAGGCGGCCGAGGTGATGTCGAGGTCGGTGATGTGCGGCCACAGGATGGGATAGCCCTCGGCGAACTCCTCCGGGGACTCGATGAAGCGGGGGCTGAGGGTGCGCACGACCTCGCTCATCGGGTAGGGCTCGTCGATACGGGTGATCAGCGTGCCGGGCACGAAGCTGCCCTCGGGGCCCTCGGCGACCAGCCGGATGCGTCCGGCCTCCACCAGGCCCATGACCAGACTGGCCGCGCCGAGGTGGGTGACGCCGTGGGTGTCCTTGAGGACGTCGATGACGTCCTGGACGGTACGGGCGTGCGCGAGGGCGGCCGTGGTGAACTCCACGACGTCGGTCTGATCGCGCCGGGCGTGGTCCTGGCCGGCCGGTTCGCGGCGCGCCGCGAACTCGCCGAGCTCCTGGGTGGCGTCCCGGACGATGCCGATGATCCGGCGCGGCCGGCCCGTCTCGTCGCGCCGGATGTAGCCCTGGGTGTGGGTCCAGCGCAGGGTGCCGTCGCGGCGGCGGAGGCGGAAGTAGGCGCCGTAGTTCTCGCTGCCGTCCTTGATGGCCTGGGCGACCAGGGTGTCGAGTCGTCGGCCCTCGGTGCGCGGAACCCGGACGCCCAGGGACTCCGGGCGGCCGTCGTATTCCTCGGGACGCAGGTCGAAGACCTCGTGGGCCTGGGGGTCCATATGGAACAGACCGGTGTCCAGGTCCCAGTCGAAGCTGCCCATCTGGTTGAGCGCCAGGATCGGGTCCGGGTGGGCGGGCCAGTCGTCCGGGAGAGACAGGGCGCTCGCTCCCCGATCAGCCATGCGCCCACTTTGCCAGCATTCGACCGATTCTTCGACCGGGTCAGCTGCCGAGGACATCGGGTGGACTGCCGGAGATGTCTGCTTCACTCTCCTGTGATCACGTAAACAGAGAGGGTGGAAGCAGAGAGCGACGAACCCGCCCGGGGGCAGACCGTGCCGACGCCAGAATGGAAGAGAGGAGCGCATGCCCGTGGACTGGTTCACCGCACCCGACTACTGGCTGAGCCGGCTGGTCTTCCAGCGGGCTCTGGCCGGCGTGTACCTGGTCGCGTTCCTGACGGCGGCCCTGCAGTTCCGGGCGCTGATCGGTGCCCGCGGGATGCTGCCGGTGCCGCGGTTCGTCGAGTACATACCCTTCAAGCGGGCGCCGAGCCTCTTTCAACTCCACTACTCCGACCGTTTCTTCGCGGTGTGCGCTTGGTCGGGCTGTGCGGTGTCGGCGGCGCTGCTGGCCGGCCTGGACTCGCTGCTGCCGTTGTGGGGCGGCATGCTGCTGTGGCTGGTGCCGTGGGCGCTGTATCTGTCGATCGTCAACGTCGGCCAGACCTGGTACGGGTTCGGCTGGGAGTCCCTGCTGCTGGAGGTCGGCTTTCTCGCCGTGTTCCTCGGCAACGACGAGGTGGCGCCGCCGATCGTGGTGCTGTTCCTGCTGCGCTGGATCCTGTTCCGGGTGGAGTTCGGCGCGGGTCTGATCAAGCTGCGCGGGGACGAATGCTGGCGGAAGCTGACGTGCCTGGACTACCACCACGAGACCCAGCCGATGCCGGGCCCGCTGAGCTGGTTCTTCCACCGTCTGCCGCGCCCGCTGCACCGGGTGGAGGTGGCCGCCAACCACTTCACCCAGCTCGTGGTGCCCGTTCTGCTGTTCACCCCGCAGCCGGTCGCCACCGCCGCCGCCTCGCTGATGATCGTCACGCAGCTGTGGCTGGTTCTGTCGGGCAACTTCTCCTGGCTGAACTGGATCACCATCGTGCTGGCCCTGTCCGTGGTGCAGTTCCCGGCCGACCCGCCGGCGGTGCCCGACGCTCCCCTCTGGTACATGGTCGTGGTCCTCGCGGTCGCCGCGCTGATCGCGTTCCTCAGCTACCAGCCGGTCCGCAACATGATCTCCCGCCGCCAGATCATGAACCGCTCCTTCGACCCGCTCCACCTGGTGAACACCTACGGCGCGTTCGGCAGCGTCAGCCGGGTGCGGTACGAGGTGGTGGTCGAGGGCACCGCCGACGCCGTACCGCACGAGGACTCCGACTGGCGGGAGTACGAGTTCAAGGGCAAGCCCGGTGATCCCCGGCACTGGCCGCGCCAGTTCGCGCCGTACCATCTGCGGCTGGACTGGATGATGTGGTTCGCCGCGCTGTCGCCCGCGTACGCCGGCTCGTGGTTCGGCGCGCTGGTGGAGCGGCTGCTGGAGAACGACCGGGACACGCTGAAGCTGCTGCGCCGCTCGCCCTTCCCGCCCGACGAGCCCCCGCGGTTCGTCCGCGCCCGGCTCTTCCGTTACCGCTACACCACCTGGCGGGAGCTGCGGGAGACAGGTGCGTGCTGGGAGCGGACGTATGTGCGGGAGTATCTGCCGCCGACCCGGCTGGCGGAGGTGGCTCAGAGGCCGTAGACGCGGGTGGCGGTGGTTTCGAAGACCCGGGTGCGATCGAACGGGCCGAGCAACTGCTCCGCTGTGGCAAGCACCTGACCGTACGACGCCGCCAGAGTGCACACCGGCCAGTCGGAGCCGAACATCAGCCGGTCCGGGCCGAAGGCGTCCAGCACCGCGTCGGCGTACGGGCGCAGGTCGTCGACCGTCCAGGAGGCGAGGTCCGCCTCGGTGACCATGCCGGAGAACTTGCAGACAGTGTTGGGGAGGGCGGCCAGAGAGCGGACGGCGGTCTCCCAGGGTTCTCGCTCCCCGGAGGCGATGGGCGGCTTGCCCAGGTGATCGAGGACGAAGGTGAGCTGCGGCAGTGCCTCGGCCGCCTTGACGCAGGCCGGCAGCTGGTTCGGCAGGACGACCAGGTCGTAGACCAGCCCCATGTCCGCGACGGCGGCCAGTCCGCGCCGTACCTCCGCACGCAGCAGCCACTCCGGGTCGGGCTCGCCCTGGACCTGGTGGCGGATGCCCTTCAGGTACCGCCCTCCGGGCAGCTCCCGCAACCGGGCCAGTTCCTCGGCGACGTCCGGGCGGGTGAGGTCGGTCCAGCCGACGACACCGGCGATCAGCTCGTGCTCGGCGGCGAGGGCCAGGAACTCCGGGGTCTCCTCGGGCACAGTGATCGTCTGGACGAGGACCGTACGGTCGACTCCGGCCGCCCGCGCCTCGGGGGCCAGGTCGGCGACGGTGAAGTTCCTTCTGAGCGGCTGAAGTACGGGGCCGGTGATCCAGTCCTGGTCCCGCACCGACAGGTCCCACACGTGGTGGTGGGCGTCGACGACGGTCACGGCAGCTCCCACACGACGGGCAGCCCGGCGTCCGCGCCCTCGCCGGAGTAGTCGTGCACCACGTCGAGCAGCTCGGCCATGCGGGCCTGCCAGGCCACGTTGACGGGCAGTTTCTCCAGCTCGGCGAGCAGGCGGCCGTAGTCCTCGCACTCCAGGACGTGGAAGAGGTCGGTGCCGCTGCGCCAGATCGTCCAGGAGGTGGCACCGGCGGCCCGGATGGCGTCCGTGAGTTCCTTCGGGACCTCGCGGTGGGCGGCCTCGTACTCGGCGATGCGGTCGGGGCGGACCTTGGTGTGCAGGGCGACTCTCATGACGTCTCCTCGGTGGGGAGCAGGCCCGTCTCCCGCAGCTCCTGCCAGAAGGCCGCCGGCACGGACGTGCGGAACTGCTCGGCGCAGTCGTCGACCTCGGCGGCCGACCGGGCGCCCACGAGAACGCTCGCGACCGCCGGATGCGCGGCGCAGAAGGCCAGGGCGGCGGCGCGCAGGGTGGTGCCGTGGCGGTCTGCGACGGACTTCAGCCGCAGGGCGCGGTGCAGCAACTCGGGTGACGCGGTGGCGTAGTTGTACGTCGCACCCGGCTTCGGGTCCGCCAGGAGGCCGGAGTTGAAGGCGCCGCCGATCACGACGGAGGTGCCGCGTGCCTGGGCGGCGGGCAGCAGCTCGGTGAGCGCCCCCTGGTCGAGCAGCGTGTAGCGGCCGGCGCACAGCACCACGTCGACGTCGGTGTCACGGACGAAGCGGGTGAGCATCTCCGCCTGGTTCATGCCGGCGCCGATCGCGCCGACGACTCCCTCCGAGCGGAGCTTCTCCAGCGCCGGGTAGCCCTCCCGGAAGGCCCACTCGGCGTGGTCGTCGGGGTCGTGGAGGTAGACGACGTCGACGCGGTCGAGGCGGAGCCGTTCCAGGCTGGCCTCCAGGGTGCGTCGTACGCCGTCCTCGCTGAAGTCCCAGACGCGGCGGTGCGTTGCGGGGACGGCGAAGCCGTTGCCGAGGTCGTCGCCGGTGCCGTCCGACGGTTCCAGGCGGCGGCCCACCTTGGTCGAGATCGTGTACTGCGCGCGGGGGCGTTCGCGCAGGGCCGCGCCGAGGCGGCGTTCCGACAGGCCGAGGCCGTAGTGCGGCGCGGTGTCGAAGTAGCGGATGCCGCGCTGCCAGGCGGCGTCCACCGCCTCGTACGCCTGCTGCTCGCCCACCTCGGTGTAGAGGTTGCCGATGCCCCCGGCGCCGAAGGCCAGCTCGCTGACCTGGACGGCGCTGCCGCCGAGCCGCTTCACCGGCCCACCGGCCGCAGGCGCAGGCCCTGCATTCCGCCGTCGACGGCGAGGGCGGTGCCGGTGGTGGCCCCGGAGAGGGGGCTCGCCAAGTAGGCGATGGCGCCCGCGACTTCGGCGGCCGAGACCAGGCGGCCCGTGGGCTGGCGGGCCTCCAGAGCGGCGCGTTCGGCCGCCGGATCGTCGGCCGCATCCAGCAGACGGCCGACCCACGGGGTGTCCGCGGTGCCGGGGTTGACGCAGTTGACGCGGATGCCCTCGCGGACGTGGTCGGCGGCCATGGCGAGGGTGAGCGAGTGGACCGCGCCCTTGGTCGCGCTGTACAGCGCCCGCTGCGGGAGCCCCGCCGTGGCCGCGATGGAGCAGGTGTTGACGATCGCCGCGTGCGCGGACCGGCGCAGATGGGGCAGCGCGGCGCGGGCGACCCGGACCATGCCGACGACGTTGACGTCGAGGACCCGGTGCCACTCGGCGTCGTCGTTGTCCTCGACGGTCCCCTGGGCGCCGATACCGGCGTTGTTGATCACTACGTCCAGTCCGCCGAGGCCGGCAACCGCGGCCGCCACGGCCTGGCGTACAGAGGCGTCGTCGGTGACGTCGGCGCGGTGGGCGAGCAGCGGCTTCTCCACCGACGACGGGTCGAGGTCGAGCACGGCGACCTGGGCGCCGCGCTCGGCCAGGAGTTCCGCGGTGGCCCGGCCGATGCCGGAGGCGCCGCCCGTCACCAGGGCCTTGAGGCCCTCGAAGTCGCTCATGCGGCCCGGCCTTTCTTCTGCGTCTCGAGGTCGGCGGCCCAGAAGGTACCGCCGGGGAACGTGTACCGCGCGATCGACTCGGGCCGCATGGCGGACGAGAAGCCCGGCGCGAGGGGTGCCGTGTAGTGACCTTTCCTGATCACCACCGGGTCGAGGAAGTGGTCGTGCAGATGGTCGACGTATTCGATGACGCGGTCCTCGGTGGTGCCGGTGACCGCCACGTAGTCGAACATCGACAGGTGCTGGACGAGTTCGCACAGTCCGACGCCGCCCGCGTGCGGGCACACCGGCACGCCGAACTTGGCGGCGAGCAGCAGGATCGCGAGGTTCTCGTTGACGCCGCCCACACGGGCCGCGTCGATCTGCAGGACGTCGAGGGCGCCGGCCTGGAGGAGCTGCTTGAAGACGACCCTGTTCTGCACGTGCTCTCCGGTGGCCACCTTCACCGGGGCGACGGCCTTGCGGATGGCCGCGTGGCCGAGGACGTCGTCGGGGCTGGTGGGCTCCTCGATCCAGTACGGGTCGAACTCGGCGAGGGCCTTGGTCCAGCGGATCGCCTCGTCGACGTCCCAGCGCTGGTTGGCGTCGATCGCCATGCGGATGTCCGGCCCGACGACCGAACGGGCGACACGGCAGCGCCGTACGTCGTCCGCCAGGTCCGCTCCGACCTTCAGCTTGATCTGCCGGAAGCCGTCGGCGACGGCCTCGGCGGCGAGGCGGGTGAGTTTGTCGTCGTCGTAGCCGAGCCAGCCGGCGGAGGTGGTGTAGGCGGGGTAGCCGCGCTCCAGGAGCCGGGCGACGCGCTCCTGCGAGCCCTCCCGGCCCCGGCGCAGGAGGGCCAGTGCCTCCTCGGGCGTGAGCGCGTCGGAGATGTACCGGAAGTCGATCTGCCGGACGATCCACTCGGGGTCGGCGTCGGCGAGCAGCCGCCACAGCGGCTTGTCGGCACACTTGGCGGCGAGGTCCCACACGGCGTTCATGACCGCGCCGAGCGCCATGTGCATCACGCCCTTCTCGGGGCCGAGCCAGCGCAGTTGGCTGTCGCCGATCAGGTCGCGGTTGAGGGTCCCCGGGTCGGCGCACAGCTCGTCGACGGACCGGCCCACGACATGGCCGCGCAGCGCCTCGATCGCGGCGACCTGGACCTCGTTGCCCCGCCCGATGGTGAAGGTGAATCCGTGCCCCTCCAGCCCGTCCCCGGCGTCGGTGCGCAGGACGACGTACGCGGCCGAGTAGTCGGGGTCCGGGTTCATCGCGTCGGAGCCGTCGAGCTCGCGCGAGGTGGGGAAGCGGATGTCGTAGGTGTCGACCGCGATGATGCGGGCGGAGCTCGGGGACACAGAGGGCCTTTCGGTCGGTGGCAGTCAGGCGCGGGTCAGTCCTGCGCGCGGCCCGTCGTCACGCGGGCGATCATGAGGGCGACCAGGATGATTCCGCCGTAGATGGCCTGGATCCAGAAGGACGGGACCTGGGCGAGGGTGAGCAGGTTCTGGACGACACCGAGGAGGAGTACGCCGGTCAGTGCGCCGAACATGGTGCCCTTGCCGCCGTCCAGGCTGATGCCGCCGATCACCGCGGCCGCGAACACGGTGAAGATCATGTTGTTGCCCTGGTTGGCGCTGATCGCGCCGACATAGCCCGTCTGGATGATCCCGCCGACGGCCGCGAGCATGCCCGCCACGACGAACACCCCGAGCATCACGCGCTCGACGCGGATACCGGCCGCGCGGGCGGCGTCCGCGTTGCCGCCGATGGCGTACAGGGCGCGCCCGATGCGGTGGTACCTCAGCACGAATCCGGCGGTCGCGAAGGCCGCCGCCGCGAGCCACACCGACATCGGGATGCCGATGAAGGTCGTGGTGGCGAGGGAGTAGAAGCTGTCGGGCATCCCGAACAGCGTCTTGCCCTTGGTCGCCCCGACCAGCAGACCACGCAGGACGATCAGCATCGCGAGCGTCACGATGAACGCGTTGAGCTTGAACTTCACGACCAGGATGCCGTTGAAGGCACCGACGGCCGCTCCCGCGACGACGATCGCCGACAGGGCGAGGGCGGCGGGGAGTTCGGTGCCCCAGCCGGACTGCGCGGCGGGCAGGACGAGGAGCGCTCCGACGGCGGGTGCGATGCCGACCACCGACTCCAGGGACAGGTCGAACTTGCCGGTGATGAGAACGAGCGACTCGGCCAGCACGACCATCGCCAGCGCGGCGGAGGCGCCGAGGATGGAGATCAGGTTGCGCTCGGTGAGGAACGAGTCGTTGACCAGCGCGCCGAGCATCAGGAGGAGCAACAGGGCGGGAACGAGGGCGAGTTCGCGTGCGCGGCGGAGCAGGACCGTCCTGGCCGCACGGGGATCGGGGACCTTGACGGGCGTAACCGGTGGGGCCTTGGTGTCAGCCATGGTCCACTCCTTCGATGGAGGCGATCAGCTCGTGGTCGCGCCAGCCCGCCGGGTGCTCGGCGACGACACGGCCGTGGAACAGGACGAGGACGCGGTCGCAGCGGCGCAGGTCGTCGAGTTCGTCGGAGACGACGAGCACGGCGGTGCCGTCCTCGCGGGCGCTGTCCATGCGGGCGAGCAGGGACTCCTTGGACTTCACGTCGACGCCCGCGGTGGGGTTGATCAGCACGAGCAGACGGGGGTCGGAGGCGAGGGCGCGGGCCATCACGACCTTCTGCGCGTTGCCGCCGGACAGGTCGGAGACGGGCTGGTCGGGGCCCTCGGTGTGGATGTCGAGGCGTTCGATGAGGGCGGTGGCGAAGCCGCGCTTGCGTTCGGTGCCGACGAAGCCGAAGCGGCCGAGCCGGTCGAGGACGCTCATGGTGGCGTTGTCACCGATGGTCATGCCGGCGACCAGGCCCTGGTCGTGCCGGTCGCGGGGCACGCAGGCGACACCGGCCTTGAGAGCGGCCTGCACATCGCCGAACGGCAGCCGATCGCCGCCGAGTTGAGCGGTACCGCCGGTCGGGGTGTGCAGTCCCGCGAAGGACTCGGCGAGCTCCACCTTGCCGCTGCCGCTGATCCCGGCGAGTCCGACGACCTCGCCGCGGCGGACAGTGAGGTCGATGTTCTCGTACGACGGTGAGGTGAGGCCGCGCGCTTCGAGGAGGACGGGCGCGTCGTGGTCGACGTCCCCGGGGTCCGCGGCCTGTTCGGCGATGGTCTCGATGGACTCGCCCGCCATGGCCTCGACCAGGGCCCGGCGCGAGAGTTCGGCGACCGGTGCCGTCGTGATCCAGCGGGCGTCGCGCAGGACCGTGACGGTCTGGCAGACCTCGTACACCTCCTGGAGGTGGTGCGAGATGAACAGGAAGGTGACGCCGGAGTCCTGGAGTGCCCGCATGCGGGAGAACAGCCGCTCGATCTCGCGGTTGTCGAGCTGGGCGGTGGGCTCGTCGAGGATGATGAAGCGGGCGCCGAAGCTCAACGCCCTCGCGATCTCGACCATTTGGCGGTCCTCGATCTTGAGGTCGGCGGTGCGGGCCTCGGGGTCGACGTGTACGTCCCAGGTGGCGAGGAGGTCGGAGGCCTCAGCCCGCAGCCTGCGCCAGCTGATGAAGCCACGCCGGAGCGGCTGGCGGTTGATGAACAGGTTCTCGGCGACCGTCAGCTCGGGGACGACGGTGGGCTTCTGGTAGACGCAGGCCACCTTGCGGCGCCAGGCGTCGCGGTCGGCCGGCGGGGGCGCGGGGTGACCGTCGAAGCGGACCTCGCCCTCGTCCGCCGCCTGGAGGCCGGTGAGGATGTTGACCAGGGTCGACTTGCCGGCGCCGTTGCGGCCGACGAGGGCGTGGGACTCGCCGGGCAGGACGGTGAGCCGTCCGTCGGCGAGGGCGGTGGTGGGGCCGTAGCGCTTGACGATGTCCCGCGCATCGACGAGGGGCGTCGTCATTTGACCGTGTTGCCCCAGAGCTCGGGGTCGTCGACGTTGTCCTTGGTGACCAGCGGGGCGGGCAACTGGTCCTCGAGGATGCCGCTGGGCAGCTTCACGATGGTCGAGTCGTGGTCGGTGGGGCCGGGCTCGAAGGTCTTCCCCTCCATCGCCGCCTTGATGTAGTACATGCCGTACTTGGCGTACAGGTCGGCGGGCTGGGAGACGGTCGCGTCGATCTCGCCCTTGCGGATGGCGTCGTACTCCTGCGGGATGCCGTCGTTGGAGACGATCGTGATGTGACCGGCCTGCCCGGCCTTCTTCAGCATGCCCTTCGACTTCAGGGTCTGGAGGGTCGGCGCGAGGTAGACGCCGCCGGCCTGCATATAGATGCCCTTGATGTCGGGGTTGGCGTTCAGGAGGGTGTCGAGCTTGGAGGCCGCGGTGTCGGACTCCCACTTGGCCGGGATCTCCAGGACCTCGAGCTTGGGGAAGTTCTTCTTGACGCAGGCGCGGAAGGCCTCGGAGCGGTCGCGGCCGTTGACGGAGGCGAGGTCGCCCATGATCTGCACGACCTTGCCGGAGCTGATGTGCTCGCCGAGGTACTGGCAGGCCTTCTCGCCGTACGCCACGTTGTTGGCGCGTACGACCATCGCGACCTTGCCCTTGTCGGGCGCCACGTCGACGGCGACGACCGGCACGCCCTTGCGCTCCGCCTGGTCGAGGCCGGCCTCGATGGCGGCGCTGTCCAGCGGGGCCACGACCAGGCCCTTCACGCCCTGGTTGAGTTGGTTGTTGATGTCGGTGATCTGCTGCGAGGGGTCGCTGTTGGAGTTGACCGTCTTGAGCGCGTCGACGCCTTCGGACTTGGCCGTCTTCGGCACGTAGTCGTTGTACGACTGCCAGAACGGCGAGGTCAGCAAGGGCAGGATCACTCCCACCTTGCCGGTACCGCCGCCTCCTCCGGCGCTGGAGGCGCCGGTGTCCTTGGTGCTGCCGCACGCGGCGAGCACGAGCGAGACACCGGCGACCGCGACCACCGCCTTGACCATCCTTGACCTGTTCTGCTTCCGCGCTGTTGTGCCGGGCATCTGGCAGCTCCTCGTTGAGCGTGTCGAGCAGATGCCCGCATATTTATCAGACCACTTTGCCGGTACAACACCCTGCGGAGGCAGATTCTCGCTGTTTTGGCCGCAGTGGTCCGACCAACCTGGTGATTACACTGCCGCTCACCAGGCGCCCTCAGGCGCCTCGGGCGACGGGAGGAACGGCGTGGACGAGACAGCCCCGCAGAAGGGCACCGTGACGCAGCGCGCCATCGAGCAGATCAAGGCGATGATCGCCGAGGGGCGGCTGGAGCCCGGCCAGCGGCTGCCGACCGAGCGTGATCTGGCGGCCCGGCTCGGCATCTCCCGCAGCTCGATGCGCGAGGCGATCCGCGCGCTGACGGTGCTGGGGGTGCTGGAGGCCCGGCACGGCTCCGGCATCTACGTCACGCAACTGGAGGCCGGCGACCTGCTGGAGACGTTCGGTGTGGTGGCCGACCTGTCCCGCGGTCCCCGTCTGGTGGAGCTGCTGGAGGTGCGCCGCATCCTGGAGTCGACGGCGACGGCCCTGGCGGCGGCGCGCATCACACCGGACCGGCTGGCGGAGGTCGAGAAGCACCTGACGGCGATGAACGCCACGGACGACCCCGAGGAGATCCTCGCCCACGACCTGGCGTTCCACCGCGAGATCGCGGCAGCTGCCGGCAACGACACCATGGCCGCCATCCTGGAGGGCCTGTCCTCCCGCACCTTCCGCGCCCGCGTCTGGCGCGGCTACCAGGAGGAGGGCGCCTTCGCCCGCACCCGCCGCGAACACGCCGCGATCCACCGCGCCCTGGCCGCCCGGGATCCGGAGGCGGCCCGGGCGGCGGCGGCCGCGCATGTGGGCGAGGTGGAGGAGTGGCTGCGGGACCGACTCGCGCGGTGAGCGGTCCCGCGAGGGAGGTCAGGCCCGCTTCAGCCGCAGGGTCATCAGCTCGAAGGGGCGCAGGCGTACGGTGATCCCGTTGCCGTCCCGGGCGGGGGTGGCCGTCTCCGGCAGCGGGCGTTCCAGCAGGTCGGTGACCGTGGCCCCGGTGACGTGGAAGCCCGCGGTGAGCGTGGCCCGGGCCCGGCCGCCGTGGGCCTCGTGGAAGCGGACGACCACGTCGCCGCTGCCGTCGTCGGCCAGCTTGACCGCGGTGACGACCACCGCCTCCTGGTCGACCGCGACCAGCGGCGCGACCTCCCCCGCGCCGGTGATCCGCCGCTCCGGCAGATTGATCCGCCAGCCCTCGCGGACCGCGTCGCCGATGCCCGCGCCCGGGACGAGGGCGTGCCGGAAGCGGTGGACGCCCTGGTCGGTCTCGGGGTCGGGGAAGCGCGGGGCGCGCAGGAGCGAGGCGCGGACCGTGGTCGTCGTACCTCCGTCGCCGTCGGTGCGGACGGTGCGGGTCACGTCGTGGCCGTACGTCGAGTCGTTGACGATCGCCACCCCCCAGCCGGGCTCCTCCAGGTGGACGAAGCGGTGGTTGCAGGCCTCGAACTTGGCCGCCTCCCATGAGGTGTTGGTGTGGGTGGGCCGGTGGAAGTGCCCGAACTGGGTCTCCGACGCGTACCGTTCGGCGTGCACATCGAGCGGGAAGGCCAGCTTGAGGAACTTCTCCGTCTCGTGCCAGTCCACCTCCGTGTCCACCACCAGCCGCCGCTCCCCCGGCGCGAGCGAGAGCACCTGGGTGACGCGCGACGCGCCGAAGGACCGTACGATCCGCACCGACACGCCGTCCTCACCGGGGCCGACCTCGTCGGCGTCGGTCAGGTCGGTGACCGTGTTGCGGTAGAACTCGTCGACGTCCCAGGCGTCCCACATGTTCGGGAAGTCGGGGTGGAGCTGGAGGAGGTTCGCGGCCCGGCCGGGGGCGATCGTCTCGCGGTCGGCCTGGATGTCGTACACCGACACGACCAGGCCCCGGGCATCGACCTCGATGCGCAGCAGCCCGTTGTCCAGAACGTGGCCGCCGTCCGGACGGGCGGCGAGCGTGGTCCCTCCCCTGGCCGTGGGCATGGCTGCGCCGCCCGCCGGGATGCCGGCGCGGGCATGGGGGGCGGCGTTGAAGACGACGGGTGTCGTGCCCTCGCCGGCCAGGGCGCGCTGGGCGGCGTCGATGATCCGGTTGAGCTCCTCGGCGATCCGCTCATAGGTACGGCGGGCCTCGCGGTGCACCCAGGCGATGGAGGAGCCGGGCAGGATGTCGTGGAACTGGTGCAGCAGCACCGTCTTCCAGATGCGGTCCAGGTCCTCGTAGGGGTAGGAAAATCCGGTGCGCACGGCCGCCGTGGCCGCCCACAACTCCGCCTCGTGCAGGAGGTGTTCGCTGCGGCGGTTGCCCTGTTTGGTCCTGGCCTGGCTGGTGAGGGTGGCGCGGTGGAGTTCGAGGTAGAGCTCGCCGACCCAGACCGGCGGGTTCGGGTACTCGGCCGCCGCCTTGGCGAAGAAGTCCGCCGGGGTCTCCCAGGCGACGGTCGCCGAGCCTTCGAGGTCGCGCAGCCGGGCCGCCTTGGCGACCATCTCGCGGGTGGTGCCGCCGCCTCCGTCGCCCCAGCCGGTGGGGGCGAGGGAGTGGCGGGCGACGCCCTTGTCCTTGAAGTTGCGGGCCGCGTGGGCGATTTCGCTGCCCTTCATGGAGCAGTTGTAGGTGTCGACGGGCGGGAAGTGGGCGAAGATCCGGGTGCCGTCGATGCCCTCCCACGTGAAGGTGTGGTGCGGGAACTTGTTGGTCCGGGACCAGGAGATCTTCTGCGTCAGCAGGTACTTGCTGCCCGCGGCCTTGATGATCTGCGGCAGTCCGGCGGCGAAGCCGAAGGTGTCGGGCAGCCAGGCCTCGTCGTTCTCGATGCCGAACTCGTCGAGGAAGAACCGCTTGCCGTGCACGAACTGCCGGGCCATCGCCTCGGATCCCGGCATGTTGGTGTCCGACTCGACCCACATCCCGCCGGCCGGCACGAACCGCCCGTCCGCCACGGCCTTCTTCACCCGCGCCCACACCTCGGGCCGGTGCTCCTTCACCCAGGCCCACTGCTGGGCCTGCGACATGGCGAACACGAAGTCCGGCTCGTCGTCGAGCAGCGCGGTCATGTTGGACGTCGTACGCGCCACCTTGCGGACCGTCTCGCGCAGCGGCCACAGCCACGCCGAGTCGATGTGCGCATGGCCGACGGCACTGATGCGGTGCGCGGACGGAGCCGCCGGGGCGGCGAGGACGTCGGTGAGCCGGGAACGGGCCTCGGCCGCCGTACCGCCCACGTCCTGGAGGTCGACCGCGTCCAGGGCCCGCTCCACCGCCCGCAGGATCTCCCAGCGGCGCGCCGACTCCACCGGCAGCTCGGCCATCAGCTCGCCGAGCACCTCCAGGTCGATCACCAGCTGCCACACCGTCTCGTCGAGGACGGCCAGATCCATGCGCGTGAGCGTGTACTGCGGCTCGCTGCCGGCGGTCTCCTTGTCGCCGAGCTGCGTGGGCAGGAACGGGTGGTAGCCGAGGACGACCGGGTTGGAGGCGGCCTCGATGTGCAGGCGCACCTCCTCGCCGCCCTCGGCCGGGGCGCCGATGCGCACCCACTGGTTGCGCGGGTTGAGGCCCTTCACCGGCGTGCCGTCGGGCCGGTAGACCAGGCCCTCGCACTGGAAGCCGGGCATGTTCTCGTCGAAACCGAGGTCGAGGATCGCCTCGACGGTCCGGCCGGCCCACGCCTCGGGCACGGTCCCGGTGACCCGGAACCAGCTGGTGCCCCAGGGAGCACCCCACCGGGCGCCCACCTCGATCGGGGCGGGCTCGGCCGCGAGCCCTTCGGCGACCGGCACGGGTTCGTCGGGGGCGTGCCAGACGGCCACGTCGAGTGGCACGGACTCGGGATACACGGCGGGTCGGATGCGTTCGTCGAGGACACGCCTCAGGCGGGCTTCCACGAGGCTGCGGTCGTCATGCATGCGGGGTGCCTCCGTAGCTGGGTCGCGATGGTTACCAGGTGTGGTTCACGGTCACGGGGTCCGACGAGGTGTAGAGCTCCCCTACGGCGCGCAGTTCGAACCGTGCCGCCCGAAGCGCAGGTCATCTGCGGAGGCGGCGGCACGGGGCGGCCGAGACGCGGGCCTGGGCCAATTTTGCAGGGCGTGCATCTTTGCATACCATGCAAGTTATGCCGGAGAAGGGTGCCGCAGGGGGCGGCCTGCGTGAGCAGAAGAAGCGGGCCACCCGGGCCGCGCTCGCGGAGGCGGCGGTACGCCTGGCCGCCGAGCACGGGGTGGAGAACGTCACCGTCGAGGCCATCAGTGCCGCGGCGGGTGTCTCCGTGCGGACGTTCTTCAACTACTTCGACGCACGTGACGACGCCTTCGTGGTGATCGACACGGACATCAGCGCCCGGGTGCGGAGCACCGTGCTGCACGCCCCGGCCGAGGTCCCCCCGCTCGACGCCGTGCGCGACGCCATCGCGGCCGAGCTCGCCGAGGCCGAGCAGCAGCACGAGCTGTGGCAACTCCATGCCGAGGTACTGCGGGCCGCGCCGCATCTGCTGGTGCGCAGCCTCGGCGCCCACCTGGCGGACGAGACCGGGCTGGCCGTGGCCATCGCCCGGCGCCTGCGCGGCGGCCCCGCGGACGTCCCCGGGACGACCGCGACGGACGAAGACGCCCGCCGGAGCCTCGACCTGTATCCGCGACTGCTGGCCGCGGTCGCGGGCACCGCCGTCCGGGTCGCCGTGGAGCACTGGAGCGCCGACCCGGCGGAACGCCAGTTCGCGGACGTGTTCCAGGAGACGTTCGCGAGCCTCGCCGCCGGGCTGCCGGCGCCGCCCGGCTGAGCATCGCACCCGCCGCCCGGTCCGACCCCGGGTCAGCGTCCCCTCTCCCGTCGCGCGCCGCCCGAGCACCTCCTCCCCGCCTCCCGAGCGTGCCCTCTCGCGCGGATCATCCGATCACCACCATCGAAAGAGCTGTCGTGACCGCACCACCGCAGACGCCGGAACAGGCGTCGCCCACCTCCATGACCCAACGGCAGATACTCCAGGCCATGTCCGGTCTGATGGCCGGCATGTTCGTCGCGATCCTGGCGGGCACCGTCGTCTCGAACGCGCTGCCCCGGATCATCGCCGACCTGGGGGCCGGCCAGTCCTCCTACACCTGGGTCGTCACCTCCGAACTGCTGGCGATGACCGCGACGGTGCCCCTGTGGGGCAAGCTGTCCGACCTCTACAACAAGAAGCTGCTCCTGCAGCTGTCCCTGTCGATGTTCGTCGTGGGGTCGCTGCTCGCGGGCTTCTCCCAGGGCGTCGGACTGCTCATCTTCAGCCGGGTCGTTCAGGGCATCGGCGCCGGTGGTCTGACCGCGCTCGCCCAGGTCGTCATGGCCGCCGTCATCCCGCCGCGCGAACTGGGCCGGTACGCGGGCATCTTCGGTGCCGTGTTCGCCGTGGGCACCGTGGCCGGACCGCTGGTCGGCGGTGTGCTGGTCGACACCGACTGGCTGGGCTGGCGCTGGTGCTTCTTCATCGGCGTGCCGTTCGCCCTGCTGGCCATCGCGCTGCTGCAGCGCACCCTGCGGCTGCCCACGGTCCGGCGGAAGGTACGGATCGACTGGCTCGGCGCGTTCCTGATCGTCGCCGGTGTCTGCGCGCTGCTCATCTGGGTCTCGCTGGCCGGCAACCAGTTCGACTGGGCGTCCTGGCAGACCGCGGCGTTCACCGGCGGTGGCGTGCTGCTGCTGGTGGCCGCGGTGTTCGTGGAGTCCCGCACCCCCGAGCCGGTCATCCCGCTCGGCATCTTCCGCAACCGCACGGTCACGCTGACCACCGTGGCCAGCCTGCTGGTCGGTGTCGCCATGTTCGGCGGGACCGTGTTCCTGTCGCAGTACTTCCAGGTGTCCCTCGGCAAGTCGCCGACTGTCGCGGGTCTGATGAGCCTGCCGATGATCCTGGGCCTGCTGGTGTCGTCCACCGTCGCCGGCCAGGTGATCAGCCGGACCGGCAAGTGGAAGCGGTACCTGGTGGCGGGCGCCGTCATCATGACCGCCGGACTCGGACTGCTCGCCACGATCGGCACCGACACCCACTTCGGCCTGCTCAGCATCTACATGGCGGTACTCGGCGTCGGCGTCGGCATGCTGATGCAGAACCTCGTGCTGGCCGCCCAGAACGACGTGCCCGCTGCCGAGCTGGGCACGGCGACCTCCGTGCTGTCCTTCTTCCGCAGCATGGGCGGCACCATCGGCACCAGCGTCCTCGGCGCGATCCTCGCCAACCGCGTGGCGACCGAGATGACCAAGGGCCTCGAGGAGGCCGGCCTCACCGGGGCGGCGGGCCAGGATTCGGGCGGCGAGTCCTCGCACGTGCCGGACATGACGACGCTGCCCGCCCCGATGCGGTCGATCGTGGAGCACGCCTACGGCGTCGCCACCGCCGACCTGTTCCTCATCGCGACGCCGTTCGCGCTGCTCGCGCTGATCGCCGTGGTGTTCCTGAAGGAGAAGCCGCTGAAGACCACCAGCGGCATGGAACGCCTCGCCGAGGAGTCGGCGGGCGCTCCGGTCGGCTGAGCCCGGAGAGGCTGCCCCGCCGCACGCGGGGCAGCCCCTTCGCCGTACGGTCAGTGACAGGGCCGGAGTTGAGGAAGTCGTCGGATGTCAGCCGGATTCGTGGTCGGCACTCTCGACGTGACGGGCGCGTCCGGGCACAGTTCTGCCTACGTACTCGCGAGTACGTGCGCATCAGCCGCCCCCTGCCCCAAGGAGCGCCCGTGACCCACTGGGTCGGACGGACCGCCGTCGAGATCGCCGCCGCCGTACGCGAGAAGCAGGTCACGCCGCGGGAGGTGGTGGCCGAGCACCTCGCGCGGATCGAACGGATCGACGGCCGTGTCGGCGCCTTTCGCACGGTGCGGGCACAGGCCGCGCTCGCGGAGGCGGACGAGGTGGGCGCCCGCGGTGATCTGGGCGAACTCCCGCTCGCGGGCGTGCCCGTGGCCGTCAAGGACAATCTGGCGGTGCGCGGCGAGGCCGTGCGGATCGGCTCGGCCGCGACTGCCGACACGCCGGCCGACCAGGACCATGTCACCGTCGCCCGGCTGCGGGCGGCGGGTGCGGTGGTCGTGGGGCTGACCAATGTGCCGGAGCTGTGCGTGTTCGGTACCACCGAGGGCGTGCACGGCATCGCCCGGAACCCGTGGGACACGACGCGCACGGCGGGCGGCTCGTCCGGCGGCAGCGCGGCCGCCGTCGCCGCGGGCCTGGTGCCGATCGCCCTGGGCAACGACGGTATGGGCTCGCTGCGGATACCGGCGGCCAACTGCGGTGTCGTCACCATCAAGCCGGGCCGCGGGGTGGTTCCGGCGGGCATCAGTGACGGCGACTGGTTCGGCATGTCGGAGAACGGGCCGCTGGCGACGACCGTGGCGGACGCGCGGCTGATGCTGTCCGTCCTCGCGGACACCGAGGTCGTACGGCGTGGCGCGCCCGACACCCACCGCGTCGCCGTCTCCCTGCGCAGCCCCCTCGCCGGGGTCACCGTCAGCAGACCGTATACGGCCGCCGCCCAGGAAGCGGCCCGGCTGCTGATCAAGGCAGGGCACCAGGTGCGGCGTGCTGATCCGCCGTATCCGCTGTCGCTGAGCTTCACCTCGCTCGCCCACTGGACGGCAGGCACCTCCGTCGACGCCCAGGGCCTGGACCGGCGGCTGCTGGCCCGGCGCACCCGGGTGCACGCGGCCGTCGGGAGGCGGTTCGTGGGAGCCGTGCGCGGCGGCGGGAGCCGGGACGCCCTGCGCCGGCGTCTGGAGCCGTTCTTCGCCGAGTACGACGTGCTGCTCACACCGGCGCTCGCCCGCCGTTCCCCCAAGGCCGGGCCCTGGCACGAGCGGGGCTGGCTGCGCAACGTGGCCGCCAACACCGCCTACTCGCCGATGACGCCGCCGTGGAACCTGACCGGCTGGCCCGCGATGACGGTGCCGCTGGGCACCCTCCCCTCCGGCGCCCCCTGCGCCGTACAGCTCGTGGGGCGGCCGGGTTCGGAAACGGAACTGCTGGGGCTGGCAGCCCAGTTGGAGGCCGCGCGTCCGTGGCAGCGGACGGCGCCGCTGGAGTAGGCGGCCCTGACTACAGCGCCTTGTACATGATGTGCAGCCCCACGGGGCCGTGCCGGGGGTGGTCGTAGGCGCCTGGCACGGTGCCGAGGATGGTGAAGCCGAGAGAAGTCCAGAGCTCGACCGCGGGGTTGGTCTCGACGACCGCGTTGAACACCATGCCCCGGTAGCCCTGGGCTTCGGCCTCGGCCAGGATGTGCTCGGCGAGGGCGCGGCCGATACCGCGGCCGCCCTGGTCGGGGTCGACCATGAAGCCGGCATTGGCGATCCGGGCGGCGGGGCCGCCGTAGTTGGGGATGAGGTAGGCGGAGCCGACGACGGCTCCGGTCTCGTCCTCGGCGACGTACACCCGTTTGGCCGGGCTCATCCACAGGGCGCGGGCCGCTTCCTCGGTGGTGTCCGGGTCCCAGGCGTAGGTCTCGGCGGCGGCGACGATGCGGTGCCAGAACGGCCAGATGTGCGGCCAGTCGTCGGCCGTTGCTTCCCTGATCAGCATGGGCGTGAGTCTCGCACGCCCATGCCGTCGGCGATCGCGAAGGGGCCTGCCGGGTATATCCGGGTCAGTCCACGCTGGGCAGGATGTGCGGCTCGGCGAGGTCGTCCTCGTAGCCCGCCAGGCGGATCGGGGCGGACCTGGCCCACACGTCGAGGTTGCCGAGCTCGCCGGGGCGGCGGCCCGCGCGCTCCGTGCGTTCCTTGGGGCGCTGTTCGCGATTCGTCTTCTCCGGTGTCACCGCGCACTCCTTATGTGTCGGGTCACCCTCGGGGCGCGTCGGCGGTCTGCGGTCCGCTGCCCGACGCCCGTTGGGTCTGACGTGCTGCTGCGCGGACGCGGTGGCGTCGGTGGGTCGCGTGAGAGCAGGCCGTTGTGCACCGGCTTGCCCCGGGACGGACGGTGGGTGTGGGTAGGGACCCGTTCTGGCTGTCCGCCTGAACCAGACTAACCAAATGAGCGGGGGTCCGCTCGATAGGGCTGAAAACAGTGGGTAACTATTGCGCGTCACCCCGTGCGCAATAAGGGGAAATCTACACTTATTTGTTACGCAATGGACTCTTTTGGTTCACTCGAACGGCCTACCCGGGCGAACACGCCCTCGACCAGCGGCTGCGGGGGGCCACGCAGTTCAAGTCCCGTTGGCCGATTCGCAAGGCGGCCATGATCTGCTGACGTCCGGCAACGGCTTGTCCGGCGGGAGGACTGGCGCATGGAGCTGCGCAGTATCGAAGAGCTGATGGATCTGCTGAACGCCTGCCGCGGAGTCCGGGACACCCCGGACTGCACCGGCGACCCGGTCGACCTGCACGACCACGCGCTGCAGACGGCCGCACTGCTGCGCCGAAGTCGCCCCGCCGACAAGGAACTCCAGATCGCGGGCCTGGTGCACGAGATCGGGTATCTGCTGCGGCCCGGCGACGACGCCGGTCACGCCGACCATGCGGCGGACGCCGTCCGGGCCTTGCTCGGTGAACGGGTCTCCCGTCTCGTACGACTGCATGTGGCCGCCAAGCGCTATCTGGCCGCCGTGTCTCCGGGGCGTGAGCTGTCCCCGCGAAGTGCTCAGACCCTGAGCAGGCAGGGCGGCCCGATGAGTCCCGCGGAGGCGGCCGCGTTCGAGCGGGACCCGCTCGCCGACGACGCCGTGACCCTGCGGCAGGCCGACGAGGCCGGCAAGGCCATCGGGTTCGACGCGGGGGTCCTGGAGGACTGGCGCACGGTCCTGGAGCTCGTGGCGGCCCGCAACTCACGGCTCGGGGCCGTCGAGTAGCGTCCGCCCGGTCCGGCCTCGTGGCGGACGCCCGCCGGGCCTCACCACTTGCCGGGCGCGTAGTCCTTCAGGAAGACGCCGTACAGGTCCTCGCCCGCCTCGCCGCGCACGACCGGGTCGTAGACGCGGGCCGCGCCGTCGACCAGGTCGAGCGGGGCGTGGAAGCCCTCCTCGGCCAGGCGCAGCTTGTCGTAGTGGGGGCGCTCGTCGGTGATCCAGCCGGTGTCGACCGAGGTCATGAGGATGCCGTCGGTCTGGAACATCTCCTGGGAGCTGGTCCGCGTGACCATGTTCATCGCGGCCTTGGCGGCGTTGGTGTTCGGGTGGCCCGCGCCCTTGTAGCCGCGGCCGAAGACGCCCTCCATCGCCGAGACGTTGACGACGTACGCGCGCCCGCTCGCCGCCTTCTTCGCGGCGTCGGCCATGACCGGGCGGAGCTTGCTGATCAGGATGAACGGCGCCGTGTAGTTGCACAGCTGGGTCTCGAGGAGCTCCACCGGGGAGATCTGCTCGATGGTCTGCACCCAGGTGTTGGTGTCGACGACGTCGGGGACGAGGCCGCCCGCGTCGATGGCGGTGCCGTCGTGGTGCCGGGCGACGCTGGCGTTGCCGGCGACCAGGGCGAGGTCGGCGACCTGCTGTGCGTCGAGGCCGGAGATCCCGACGGGCAGCGCGGCCAGGCCGTCGACGGCACCGGAGCCGAAGGCGCCGATCACGTGGTGGGCGGGCAGCTCACCGGCGGGCAGCGGGGCGCTCTCGCCCTCGACCAGGGCGGCGTAGGCGGAGGGCAGACGGCGTACGGTCTGCGTCGCGTTGTTGATGAGGATGTCCAGCGGGCCCGCCTCGGCGACCTGGTCGGCGAGGGCCACGGCCTGCGCCGGGTCACGCAGGTCGATGCCGACGACCTCGAGGCGGTGCATCCAGTCCGCCGAGTCGTCCATGGCCTTGAAACGGCGGATGGCGTCCTTCGGGAACCGTGTGGTGATCGTCGTGTGCGCCCCGTCGCGCAGCAGCCGCAGCGCGATGTACATGCCGATCTTGGCGCGGCCGCCGGTGAGCAGCGCACGCTTGCCGGTGAGGTCGGCGCGGGCGTCGCGCTTGGCGCGGTTCAGGCGGGCGCAGTCGGGACAGAGCTGGTGGTAGAAGTAGTCGACTTCCACGTACCGGGTCTTGCAGGTGTAGCAGGAGCGCGGGCGCTGGAGTATCCCCGCGATCTTGCCCTCTTCCGTGATCGACGACGGGAGGATGCCCTCCGTCTCGTCGTCGATGCGCTGGGCGGAGCCGGTCGCCGTGGCCTCCGTGACCGTCTTGTCGTGCGCGGTCTTGGCGGCCCGGCGCTCCTGGCGGCGGCGCTGCTTGACGGTGCGGTAGATGCCCGCGGTGGCCCGGCGCACGGCGATCGCGTCGGGGTGGTCGACCTCCAGCTTGTCGAGCTCCTCGAGCACGCTGAGGCAGACGGCCAGCCGCTCGGGGTCGATGCCGGGCCCGTACACCACCTCGTCCGTGATCGCCGAGCCGTCCTCTGTCACCGTCATCGCCGCTGCCGTTCCCTGTGTCTGCCGTCGCGGCGCTCCGGTCGCGCCCGCATTCGAACGGCAGATTTTACGGAGCGCCGGGCCGCACCACCAAACCCGTCACGATCAAGGAGCGCAGGCCTTGATCAGCGTCTCCACCTCGTCGGACACCGCCTGGGCGAACCGGTCCAGGTCCGGTACGGCCCGTGCGTCGGCGACGAGCCCGTAGTGGACCCGCCCCCGGTACGTCGAGACGGCGACGGCGAGGGACTGGCCGGCGGCCAGCGGGGCGAAGGGGAACACCTCCGTGAGGGGGTTGCCGCCGAGCTTCAGGCCGAGGCCGGGCAGCGGCACGCTGGTGACCAGGATGTCGAACCACAGCCGGGCGGCCTGGCTGACCAGCGGGCCGCCGAGCCGGTGGCCGAGCGCCGGCACATGGTCGGCGAGCAGCGCGACGGCACCCGCGCCCCGGTTGGGGCCGGCGTCCTTGTTGCGGCCCATGGCCGTGCGGACCGTCTCGAGGCGGCCGAGCGGGTCGGGGTCGTCGACCGGGAGCTGTATCAAGTAACCGGACAGCCGGTTGCCCCGTGGGTGCGCGGTGCGCGGGCGGCGCTTGGAGACGGGGATCAGCGCGCGCGGCGCGACGCCCTCGCTGCCGTCGCCGCGTTCGTCGAGCCAGCGGCGCAGGGCGCCCGCGACGACGGCGATCAGGACGTCGTTGACGGTGCCTCCGACGACCTTGCGGACGCGGTGCACGTCGTCGATGTCGAGGACCACTCCGGCGGTACGACGGGTGCCGGAGGGCTCCGAGGTCAGCGCGGGCGACGAACGCATACCCAGGGTGGACAGGGCGACGGAGGCGCCGATGTCGAGCGCCCGGCCCATGTCGGACACGGCGCCGCGCAGCAGTCCGGGCAGCTTGCGCACGTCGGGCAGCAGGCCGCGCGGGGGCTCGGCGGGGCGGGGCCGCGGGGCCGGCATGTCCGTGGGGTCCAGGACGGCCGCGGCCAGGGTCAGCGCGCGCAGACCGTCGGCCAGGGCGTGGTGGAACTTGAAGAGCACGGCGAACGAGACGCCGTCCTCCCCCGGCAGCACGTGCGCCTCCCACGGCGGCCGGCCGCGCTCCAGCGGACGCTCCATGAGCCGGCCCGCCATCCCCTGGAAGTCGGCGGTGGGGGCATGCAGCCGGACGTGGTCGAGCGGGTCGAAGTCGGGGGCGGGCTCCCTGGCCGCGCCGCCGAAGGCGAGCGGCCGGCGGAGTCCGAAGGGGAACGGCTGCCCCATGTCGAGCGGCCGCCACACGTCCCGGATCCGCATCCGCAGCCCGGGCACCGCGGCGGCA
This sequence comes from Streptomyces sp. NPDC059866, assembly GCF_042731325.1. Taxonomy (NCBI): domain Bacteria; kingdom Bacillati; phylum Actinomycetota; class Actinomycetes; order Kitasatosporales; family Streptomycetaceae; genus Streptomyces; species Streptomyces sp. NPDC059866. The sequence continues at coordinate 66,039 of NZ_JBHWJT010000019.1, forward strand.
CGGGCGGCGAGCAGATCGGCGGCGTGGGCACCGGCGGCGGGCGAGTGGGACGCGAACACGCCGAGCGCGCCGAGATGCATGGGATGCAGGTCGGACTCGATGTTCCAGAACGCCAGGTCGAGTGGTGCGAGCAGGTCAGGAGTCAATGGCTTGCCTCGCGACGATGACGGGTGGGCCAGCAGTCAATCGCCCTGGGGCGATTACGGTCAAGTACGATCAGGCTACGTACAGTTAACAGCAGATTAAGTCCCGCCTCCTGCGAAAGAGGCGGGACTTATGTGGCGTAAGAGGTCATAGTGTCGAGGTCAGCGCCCACGAAGGCGTGAACCGAGGCCCGGCCCGGCGTGTCCGCTCGATCGTGTGACGGGCCGCCGCTCCTGCCGAAGCGGCCGGGCTACGGCACCCGCTGCCCCTTGCCCAGCGCGATCACGCCGCCCTTGGACACCGTGTACAGCTCGGCGTCCCGCTCCGGGTTGACGCCGATCGTCGCGCCGGGCGGCACCTCGACATTCTTGTCGAGGACCGCGCCGCGCACCACCGCACCCCGCCCGATGTGGACGTTGTCGTGCAGCACCGACCCCTGCACCACCGCCCCCGGGTCGACCACGACACCCGGCGAGAGCACGGACCGCGTGACCTGCCCCCGGATCAGGCAGCCGGCGCTGATGATGGACTCGCCGGCGATGCCGCCGGCGTTGAAGCGGGCCGGCGAGAGCTGGTTGGAGTGGGTGTAGACGGGCCAGCTGCGGTTGTAGAGGTTGAAGGCGGGCCGCTCGGCGATCAGGTCCATGTGGGCCTCGTAGTACGCGTCGAGCGTGCCGACGTCACGCCAGTACCCCTGGTCGCGGCTGGTCTCGCCGGGGACGTGGTTGTCGCCGAAGTCGTACAGGTGGGCCTCGCCGCGCTCGGTGAGCTGGGGCAGGATCGAACCGCCCATGTCGTGCACGGAGCCGGCGTCGTCGGCGTCCCGCTGGAGGGCCTCGATCAGCGCCTTGGTGGTGAAGATGTAGTTGCCCATGGAGGCGAGGACGGAGTCGGGGTCGTCGGGCAGGCCGGGCGGGTCCGCGGGCTTCTCCAGGAACCGCTCGACGGTGCTTCCGTCCGAGCCCGGGGTGATCACGCCGAAGGAGGAGGACTCCGTGCGCGGGACGCGTATCCCCGCCACCGTCACGCCCGCGCCGGACTCGATGTGCTGGGCGAGCATCTGCCGCGGATCCATGCGGTACACATGGTCGGCGCCGAACACCGCGACGTACTCGGGCCGTTCGTCGTAGATCAGGTTCAGGGACTGCAGGATGGCGTCCGCGCTGCCCAGGAACCAGCGCGGGCCGAGCCGCTGCTGGGCGGGGACGGGCGTGACGTAGTTGCCGAGCAGGCTGGACATCCGCCAGGTCGTGGTGATGTGCCGGTCCAGCGAGTGGGACTTGTACTGCGTGAGGACACAGATGCGCAGGATGTCGCCGTTGACGAGGTTGGAGAGGACGAAGTCGACAAGTCTGTACGTGCCGCCGAAGGTCACCGCCGGTTTCGCGCGGTCCGCGGTCAGGGGCATCAGGCGCTTGCCCTCTCCGCCTGCCAATACGATCCCGAGCACCGAAGGCCCACCACGACGCATGGCCGCTCCCCTCACCCTGGTTGACCCATGATTGCCCTTGAGCCGGGCGGGCTAAGCCTGTTCGAGGATCTCCGCGTAGAGCCGGGCCGTACGGCGGGCGACCGTGTCCCAGCCGAACTCCCCCACCGCACGCTCCCGGCCCGCCTCGCCCATCCGCCGGGCGCCCTCCGGGTCGGCGAGGAGCGCGCCCAGGGCGCGGGCGAGGCCCGTCTCGAAGTCGTCGTCCACGGGCACCAGCAGGCCCGTCTTGCCGTCCGCGACGACCTCGGGGATGCCGCCGACCTGGGAGGCCACGACGGGTGTGCCGCAGGCCATCGCCTCCAGGTTGACGATGCCCAGCGGTTCGTACACCGAAGGACAGACGAACACGGCGGCGTGCGTGAGGAGTTGGATCACCTCCGGGCGCGGCAGCATCCGCGGGATCCAGTGCACACCGTCGCGGACGCGGCTCAGCTCCTGGTACAGGTCGCGGAACTCCCGGTCGATCTCCGGGGTGTCCGGCGCCCCCGCGCACAGCACGACCTGCGCCGCGGGGTCGATGTCCCGTGCCGCGCGCAGCAGATGGGGCACGCCCTTCTGCCGGGTGATCCGGCCGACGAACAGGAGGTACGGGCGGGCCGGGTCCAGGCCGAGGCGGGTCAGGACGTCGGTGGCGGGGTCGGGCCGGTAGAGGTCGGTGTCGATGCCGTTGTGCACGACGTGGACGCGGGCGGGGTCCAGCGCGGGATAGCAGTCGAGGATGTCCGTGCGCATGGCACCGGACACGGCGATCACCGCGTCGGCGGCCTCGATCGCGGTGCGCTCGGCCCAGCTCGACAGGGCGTATCCGCCGCCGAGTTGCTCGGCCTTCCAGGGGCGCAGCGGCTCCAGGGAGTGGGCGGTCATCACATGCGGGATGCCGTACAGGAGCTTGCCGAGGTGGCCGGCGAGGTTGGCGTACCAGGTGTGGGAGTGGACGAGTTCACGGCCCTCGATGGCGGCGGTCATGGCGAGGTCCACGGAGAAGGTGCGCAGCGCGTCGTTGGCGGTGTCGAGCGCGGGCCAGGGGCGATGCCGCAGCACGCCCTCCGCGCGGCCCTCGCCCCAGCAGTGCACCTCGAGGTCGACGAGGGATCTCAACTCCCGGGCGAGGAACTCGACATGGACGCCCGCGCCGCCGTACACGTCCGGGGGGTACTCCCGGGTCAGCAGTCCCACTCGCACCCGCAAACCCCCTGTCTCGGCGGCTGGTTCCCTCATGGTCACCCAGATGTGGCGCGTGGGGAAGAGCCCGGGGGCCGAGTGAAGCAGCAGTCGCCGCACAGTCCACCGCCGGGCACCCGGTAGTACAGGCAGCAGCTGCGGCGCCGGAAGGCAGTGCCCGTGAGCGTGCCGGTTGCGGTGAGGCGGGGGTGGGCGAACAGCTCGCCGGCCAGCGCGCGGGCCCGGACGGCGGCCTCGGTACGGCCGTTCGCGCACGCCCAGCGGTCCAGCTCGCGGACGGCGCCCGCCAGCGCGGATCCGGCGTTGCCCCACAGCAGCCCCGCCGCGAGCCGGTGGCGGGCGCGCAGAACGGCCGCCAGCGGTTCCAGGTGACCGTGCAGCACGACGTCCACGACGGTCGCCGCGTCCCCCGGCAGCGGGCGCACCTGAGCGAGCCACAGGTCGTCGGGTGCGCTGCCGTCGGCGTCCCAGTGCAGCAGCCGCGAGTCGAGGTCGGGGATGCGGCCGTACAGGACGGCGCAGCCGAGCGCCGTCGACCACAGCCGGGCCGCGAGCCCGAGGTGCGCCACCGAGGCCGCGATCCGCACCTCGGGAGCGCTCAGAGCGGCCGCCACTTTTCGGATCCGGACGCCCAGGGGATCCGGATCCGAGGCCGACAGGTCGTAGGCCTGCGCCAGGGTCGGCAGCGGTCTCCCGGGGACTGGCGGCCCGTCCACGACCGTGCGCAGGGCGAAGAACCCGCCGAGCGGACTCAGGGCGGCGAGATCGGGGTCGAGGTCCACGAGGAGCAGTAGTACCAAGCCCCCTAGGGGACGGGATCAGGGGGTCTCCGTCCCGGTTCACCCACCCTGGGGATGACCGGGGGGCGTTCGTACTCCATCGGCAGTAGGACTCATTGCGTGCTCAGGGACGACGACGGGGAACAGGGCGAGCAGGCATCGTGTTGGTCATGGAAGCCGACCGTTCGCCCCGCCGGGCCCAGCGCCCCAGCCTCAGGCAGAGGAGCAGCTCATGAGCGCCCTCGCGTTGTCCGTGCTCCTGTCGCTGGTGTCCGCTGTCGCGTACGCGGGCGGGGCGATCGTGCAGGAGCGCGTCGCGGTGTCGTTGCCGGGTGGTGAGTACGCGCCGATGCGACAGGCGGGCTGGTGGGCCGCGGTGGCGCTCAACGGTCTCGGCGGGCTGCTGCACGTGGCGGCCCTCGCCTACGGTCCGCTGAGCGTGGTGCAGCCGCTGGGGGCGCTGACCATCGTGTTCGCGCTGCCGATGGCGGCGCTGTTCGTGGGCCGCAAGGCCGGTGGGACGGCCTGGCGGGGCGCTGTGATGGCGACCGTCGGCCTCGCGGGTCTGCTGTCCCTGGTCGGCACGTCCGACTCGCGGTCGCTGGAGGGGGCACAGCAGGTGTCCCTGTTCCTGGCGACCGCCGGCGGGGTCGCCGCGCTGATGCTCGCGGGCCGCGCGGTCCGGCATCGTCCGGCGGTGCGGGCCCTGCTCCTCGCGACCGCGTCGGGTATCGCGTTCGGCATGTCCTCGGTCTTCACGAAGACGGTCGCGGTCGACTGGACCGGCGGGGTGTCGAGCGCGGATCTGCCGTCCCTGGCCGCGATCGGAGTGTTCGCCGTCTCGGGTCTGCTGCTGTCCCAGGCCTCGTACCGGGGCGCCGGCCTCGCGGCGCCGCTGGCCACTCTGACGGTGGTGAACCCGGTGGTGGCGGCCGCGGTGGGCATCACGATGTTCGGCGAAACCTTCCGCTACGGCGCCACGGGCACCGTGCTCGCCCTGAGCTGCGGGGTGGTGGCGGCGGGCGGTCTGATCCTGCTGACGACGGAGCGCATCCGGCAGTCCGACGACTCCGACAACGCGGAGCCGCTGCCCGAGCCCCTCACCGGGCAGCTGTCCGGCATCGTCGCCCCGGCGCGGCCCGCCGACGAGCCCGCCACCGCGTTCCTCGAGGGCCTCCCCGAGAAGCCCGCCGTGCACCGGGAGGGCGGCGTCTTCCTGCCGAGCCCGGTCACGGAGAGCACGTACGGCAACGACGCGCCCGTCGGTCGCGCCGACGGGACCGCGCCCTACTACTCCTCCCTGTACGGCGCCTCGTACATCCCGTTCCCGAGCGTGGAGCAGCGCGCCGGCGTCAGATCCTGACCCCGCCGGCCCGGAGGTACGCCACCGGGTCGACGTCCGTTCCGAAGCCGGGCCCGGTCCGCACCTCGAAGTGCAGATGCGGGCCCGAGCTGTTGCCGGTGGACCCGACCCGGCCGATCCGCTGTCCGCCGCCCACGGACTGGCCGGCCTTCACGGAGATCGCCGACAGGTGCGCGTACTGGGTGTACCGGCCGTCGGTGTGCCGGATGACCACCTGGTAGCCGAAGGAACCGCCCCATCCGGCGGTGACGACCCGGCCCGCCCCGACGGCCTTCACGGAGGTGCCGGTGGCTGCGGGGAAGTCGACGCCGGTGTGGTAGCCCTTCGACCAGCTGGAGCCGGTCGCCCGGTAGGGGGTGCCCAGGGAGCCGCTGACGGGGGCGACGAGGGAGTCCTCGCGCCGGTCGTCGGCGTCGTCCGAAGCGCTCGTCCTCGGCCGGGACTCGGGTGCCGCCGGTGTGGTCGGCGCGGGGGCCGGGGCAGCCGTGGCCTTGGCGCGCAGGTTCAGCCGCTGGCCCGGCAGGATCAGGTCGGGATCCGTCCCGATCGTGCTGCGGTTGGCGGCGTACAGCCGTTGCCAGCCGCCCTGGACGCGCTGCTCCTCGGCGATGGTGGAGAGCGTGTCGCCGCGGACGACGGTGTACATCTCGGTGGTTCCTGCGCGCGACTGGGGCGTGGTGTGCGGCCGTACGTCCGCCACGGAGCTCTTGGCGGTCCGGATCGAGGTGCCCCCGCCCGGCCGGATGTCGGGCGTCTCGCCACCGCGCGTGAGTCCGGCCCGCACCGAGCACATGGGCCAGGCGCCGGGCCCCTGCCCGTCGAGCACCTTCTCCGCGACGGCGATCTGCTGGTCCTTGGTGGCCAGATCCGCGCGCGGCGCATAGGCCGTACCGCCGTACGCCTCCCAGGTGGACTGGCTGAACTGCAGCCCGCCGTAGTACCCGTTGCCGGTGTTGATGTCCCAGTCGTTGGTCGACTCGCACGCGGCGACCTTGTCCCAGGTGTCCACGTCGGCCGCCTGCGCGGCACCGGTGCCGACGAACGGGAGGGCCATTCCGGCGCCGCCCGCCGTGACGGTGAGCGAGGCGCGGTTGATCCTGTTCGGCTGATACCGGCGGTGCCGGCCGCGTAAGGCCATGGAAGTGCCCCCTCGACAAGCGTCAGGAGGGCCAAAAGTAAGGGCCACGAACAGGCCATGACAAGACGGCAATCGGCCGCCCGGTCAGGCCAAGTGGCGCAGAAAGCACCCTCGTTGACGAGTTCGGGCGCGGACCGCTGAGGCACCTGGCCCCTCCCCTACGTACTGAGCCCCGTAGGGTCGGACGTGCGGTCGGCGTTTCGGCACGTCAGGATGGCCCGGGGGGCGATACTGACGGCATGACCGGCACGACCGGCAAACACGATCTACGGGATCCACTGGACCCCTTGAGGAGCAGGCGGAATGAGCACTTCAGCCCAGATCGGCGTCACGGGTCTCGCGGTCATGGGCCGCAACCTCGCCCGCAACTTCGCGCGCAACGGCTACACGGTCGCGGTGCACAACCGGACGGCGTCCCGGATGCACGCGCTGGTGGAGGAGTTCGGAAGCGAGGGCGAGTTCGTCAAGGCCGAGACCGCCAAGGAGTTCGTGGCCGCCCTGGAACGGCCCCGCCGTCTGGTCATCATGGTCAAGGCCGGCGATCCGACCGATGCGGTGATCCAGGAGTTCGCCCCGCTCCTGGAGCCCGGCGACATGATCATCGACGGCGGCAACGCCCACTTCGCGGACACCCGGCGCCGGGAGCGCGAGCTGCGCGAGCAGGGCATCCATTTCGTCGGTACCGGCATCTCCGGCGGCGAGGAGGGCGCGCTGCACGGTCCGAGCATCATGCCGGGGGGTTCGAAGGAGTCGTACGAGTCGCTGGGCCCGATGCTGGAGAAGATCTCCGCGAAGGCGGCGGACGGCGCGCCGTGCGTCACACACGTCGGTCCGGACGGCGCCGGGCACTTCGTGAAGATGGTGCACAACGGCATCGAGTACGCCGACATGCAGCTCATCGGCGAGGCGTACCAGCTGCTGCGCGATGTCGCCGGGTACTCCCCCGCCGAGATCGCGGAGATCTTCCGCACCTGGAACACCGGCCGGCTCGACTCCTACCTGATCGAGATCACGGCCGAGGTGCTGTCGCATGTGGACGCGGCCACGGGCAAGCCGTTCGTGGACGTGGTGCAGGACCAGGCGGAGCAGAAGGGCACCGGCCGCTGGACCGTGCAGATCGCGCTGGACCTGGGTGTTCCGGTCTCCGGGATCGCGGAGGCGGTGTTCGCCCGCTCACTGTCCGGACACGCGGCGCTGCGTGAGGCGTCTCGAGACCTGGCCGGCCCGAAGGCGTCCCCGCTGGACAAGGCTGAGGCCGGTGCCTTCGCCGACCGGGTCGAGCAGGCGCTGTACGCCTCCAAGATCGTGTCGTACACCCAGGGCTTCCACGAGATCGCCGCGGGCAGCGAGCAGTACGACTGGGACATCGACCTCGGCCAGGTCGCCTCGATCTGGCGCGGCGGCTGCATCATCCGCGCGGCGTTCCTGGACCGGATCCGCGCCGCCTACGACGCCCGGCCGGATCTGCCGAGCCTGCTGTCGGACGAGACGTTCGCCCAGGAGATCGCGGCGGCTCAGGACGACTGGCGCGAGGTACTCGTCGCCGCCACCCGGCAGGGCGTACCGACGCCGGGCTTCGCCGCGGCCCTCGCCTACTACGACGCCCTGCGCGCCGAGCGGCTGCCCGCCGCGCTCACCCAGGGGCAGCGGGACTTCTTCGGCGCGCACACCTACCGGCGCACCGACCGGGACGGTTCGTTCCACACGCTGTGGGGCGGGGACCGCTCGGAGGTGTCGGGCTGAGCGCTCCGCCGGAAGTCCGGTACGCCACGTGCAGGTGCGTCGTGGCCAGGGCCGGTCCTGCGGTACGGCAGTGGTGGGCGGCCTTCGTGGTCGCCCACCACGCGTCAGGGGCGCTCACCGCCCTTCGTGATGCGGCCGCTCAGGAGAGCGGCGGTCCCGGCTCCGGGTTCGGAACGGGCTCCGGGCCCGGGGGGATCGGGGAGGGATCGGGTTCCGGGACCGGGCGGGGCCCCGGCGGCGGCTCGGGAGCCGGAGGCGGAGGGGTCGGCCCGGGGCCGGGGGGCGGTTCCGGAGTCGGCACCGGGTCGGGGTGCGGCTCGGGGTGATGGGGATCCGGTCCGGGAGTGGGACCCGGCGGGACCGGATCGGGGTACGGATTGGTCATGATGTCCTCCGCCAGTCGGTGAACGTCGGCTGTGGACTACTCCCCGCCTACCCGGGGCCCGGCGCCGCCAGTCACTCGCCGAAGTCACCGCGTGCCCCAGGTGGACCCTCCGGGGTCTGTCCGGACACGTCAGCGCGACAGCCCGGTCCGCGCCGCCCGTGCCCCCGCCGCCAGCCCCGGGCGGGGGCTGGACAGCACCGGCACCGATGTCGTCGTCAGCTGCTGGGCCGGGGCCATGGAGGGCTGGGCGAGGACGAGCGCGTCGGCGTCGGTGACCTCGTCGGCCGCGGTGGCGACGAGACGTACGTAACTCTCCGTGTCGCCGGCCTCGAACCGCTGCCACGCGCCCTCCACGAAACGGGGCCGTACCTCGACGGAACGTCCGGCGCGGCGGGCCTCCTCCTCGATCAGCGACACGGTCGGCCCGAACGTGCTCTCCAGCGTCCCGAGGACGACGACCCGGGACCCCGCGGCCACTGCGGCGGCCGCCATCGGACGGTCACCGCGCAGCACCGGCACCCCGACGCCGGCGCCGGCCGTCTCGGCGACGCCGCCGAGGGTGGAGCAGGTGCACAGCACGGCCCGCGCGCCGTCGGCGACCGCCCGCTCCAGGACCGCGCGCAGGTCGTCCGCCACCGCTTCTGGGCCCTTGTCACGGGCCCGGTCCAGCAGTTTCTCGTCGACGAAGTGCCGTAGTTCCAGGCCCTGGTGGTCCTCGTCGCGCAGGGCGTCGAAGACGGGGACGTGGACGGGTGAGGTGTGCAGGAGAGCGAGCACCTGAGAGGGCTCCCTCTTTCAGAACCGGCCGGGGTGCGCGGACAGCCACTGCTTCGCCGCCCGCAGCAGCTCCGGGTCGGCCGCCGGAGCCTCCTCGGGGTGGCGTTCCGCCCACTTCACGACGTAGGGGCACAACGGGGCGACGACGATGCCCTCACGCTTCGCGATGGTGTACAGCTCGCGCGCCAGCGAGCCCGCGATGCCCTTCCCCTCGTGCGCCGGCTCGACGATGGTGTGCACGGGCACCAGCGCCCGCTCCGGCGCCTCGAGCACGAAGTACTCGATGTGGCCGACGACTTCGCCGCCGTCCCCGAGGGCCTCGAGGCGGCCGGCCGCCCGGTCGTCGCGGATCTCGATGTCGCTCATGGGCACGCTCCTGGTCGGAAAGGTCAGGCCGACACGGCCTGCGGGCTGCGCTCCTGGTCCGAGCCCGGCACCGGTGCGGACGGGTCGGCACCCAGGGCCACGATCCTGTTGTCGCGGTCCACGTGCACGACCCGCGGCTTCAGTGCCCGCGCCTCGGCGTCGGTGACCTGAGCGTAACTGATGATGATCACCAGATCGCCGGGGTGGACCAGATGGGCCGCGGCACCGTTGATACCGACGACGCCCGAGCCGCGCTCGCCCTCGATGACGTACGTCTCCAGCCGGGCGCCGTTGGTGATGTCGACGATGTGCACGAGCTCACCGGGCAGCAGATCGGCGGCGTCCAGCAGCTCGGCGTCGATGGTCACCGATCCCACGTAGTGCAGGTCGGCCTGGGTGACGGTGGCTCGATGGATCTTGGACTTGAACATGGTACGCAGCATGGAGGTACTCCCGGACCTAGGCTCCCTGCCTGCTCGGTGCAGGTCAAGGGCGTTTCCTCACCCTACAACGACACGCTTTGCCGACGGTGGGGCGACCTCTGTTCAGGAACGGATGCTGACCGCTTGCTGACTCGTCTGAGGGTGCGCCAGGTCGGTCACGTGAGGCCATTGATGTGCCCGATCATTACGTCTTGCCTCACATGTTCCCGCTCGAGTTCGTCCGTGCTCGGAATTCCGCGAACCAGTCCAGCATGTGGCCATTGGTGATGGCTCCAGGACCGGTGACGCCGGCCACGCGGGCGCCTTGCAGAATCCGTTTGACCGGCACCTCGAGCTTCTTCCCGGTCAGCGTGCGGGGCAGGGCGGGCACTCGCGCGATCACGTCGGGCACGTGGCGCGGGGAAAGCTGCTGTCTTATGGCCGCTGTGATCCGCTCCCGCAGGCCGTCGTCGCTTTCCGCGCAATCATCGGTCACGACGAAGAGTGGCATGAAGTATCCGCCGTCGGCCTGCTCGACGCCGACGACGAGGCTGTCCGAGATGCCGGGCAGCTGCTCCACCACGGCGTAGATGTCGGCCGAGCCCATCCGCAACCCCATGCGATTGAGCGTGGAATCGGACCGGCCGGACACGACGACCGACAGGTCCGTATCCATGGTCACCCAGTCACCGTGCCGCCAGACGCCTGGATAGGTGTCGAAGTAGCTGGCCCGGTAACGTGTGTCACCGGGGTCGTTGACGAAGTGCAGTGGCATGGACGGCAGTGGGGCGGTCACCACCAGCTCTCCCTGCTCGCCGGTCAAAGGCCGTCCCCTCTCGTCCCACGCGGCCAGGGCCACGCCGAGTGCCGGGCACTGAATGCGCCCTACGCGCACCGGGAGGAGCGGGGAGCCGCCCGCGAGCACGGAGCAGACGTCGGTTCCGCCGCAGATCGACTGCAGCCACACGCCGGGAGTAAGCCGGTCGTGGACCCACCGCCAGGTGCTCGGAGCCATGGCCGAGCCTGTCTGCAGGACCGAGCGGACGGCATCGAGGTCGAGGTCTGCTGCCGGATGCAGGCCGGACTTCTCCACGGCCGCGAGATAGGCTGCGCCCACCCCGACCATCGTCGCTCTGGTCCGTTCGGCGACGCGCCAGGCGCCGGCGGCGTCGGGAAAGGTGGGGCTGCCGTCGTAGAGGACGATCGTGCTGCCGTGCAGCAGACCGCCGACCAGGAAGTTCCACACCATCCAGCTGGTGGAGGTGACGAACAGGTACCGGTCCTCGGGGCGCAGGTCGACACCGAGCCCGAGCGCCTTCAGCAGTTCCACCACGATGCCGCCGTGGCTCTGCACGATGCCCTTCGGGACGCCGGTGGTTCCCGACGACCAAAGGATCCAGAGCGGGTGGTCGAAGGGTACGTCGGAGAAGTCCGGTGCCTGGTCGGTGGACGGCAGCGCAGACCATGCGTGCACGGTGACGTCGGATCGTACGGACCACGCGTCCGTCTGTGGTGGGAAGAGGTTGTCGACGGCGAGGAAGTGACGGACGGTCGGCAGCCCGTCCAGAAGTTCGGTGATCGTGGTCCGTTTGTCGTGCTCCTTGCCCCCGTAGCGGTAGCCGTCCGCGGCGACGAGGACCGTCGGCCGGGCCTGCGTCAGCCGGGCGAGAACGCTAGGCGTGCCGAAGTCGGGTGAGCAGGCCGTCCACACGGCACCGATCGCCGCGGTGGCCAGCAGTGCCACCACCGCCTGCGGCAGGTTGGTGAGGTAGCCGGCGACACAGTCGCCGGGCTTCACGCCCATGCGCCGGAGGGCGGCCGATACGTCGGCGACCTCGCGGTGCAGCTGCGCCCACGACGTCTCGACGGGTTCCCCGCCCTCGGTCACGCTCACCAGGGCCGGACGCGCGTCGGTGGCCTGGGCCAGGCACCGTTCGGCGAAGTTCAGCCGGGCGCCGGTGAACCAGCGGGCGCCCGGCATGGTGGCGTCGCCCAGCACATCGTCGTATGCCGTGACGGTGTCCAGCCCGTAGTACTCCCACACCGCCGACCAGAAGCCCGCCAGATCGGTGGAGCTCCACCGCCACAGCTCCGCGTAGCCGGCGAAGCTCAGACCGCGGGTCTCCTCCAGCCATTCCATGAACACCGCGACGTTGGAGTCCTCCAGTTCGCGGCGCCCCGGTGTCCACAGCAGTTCGGTGTCCGGCCTCATGTGTACCCTCCGGTGGGCGTCGCCCCGAGCGGTGCGCGGCCGGAGTCGGACTCCAGCACGCGGATCAGTTCCTCGGCCTCGGGCCACTCGCCGTATCCCGAGGCCGGGTTGAGGTGGCCGACCGCGCCCAGCTCCAGGAGGCGGCTGCCCCAGCTCCGGGCCAGCTCGGCAACGTGTTCGGGTGCGCCCAGCGGGTCGTCGGCGCTGGCGGCGACGAGGCTGGGGAAGGGCAGCGGCAGGCGGGGGACAGGGATCCAGCCGTGCTCCGCCAGTTCGGCGGGGGTGGGGTAGCCGTCCGGCAGTGGTGTCTCGAGGTCCGCCGGCGTGGCGAGCAGCGCGCCGCGCACGTCGGCTCGGTGGCGGCGGGCCCAGTGCACCGTGGTGATGACTCCGGCGCTGTGGGCGACCAGCAGGACCGGCCTGTCCAGGGACGCCAGCGTCGCGGCCAGGTTGCCGACTTGGGCGTCCAGGCTGAGTCGTTGCTTGGCCACTGGGGGAACGGTACGGACGACTCGTCCGGCCTCGGCGAGACGTTCCGCCAGCACGGTCTGCCAGTGGTCCGCGACGTGGTCGCGCAGACCGGGGACGATGACCACGGTGGGTTCCGCGGTGGCGCTCATGAGGGGATCTCCGAGGTGTGCTTGGGCTCCGCCTTCGTGGTGAGGTCAGCGATGCGGAGGAGGTCGCGTTCGTACCAGTGCCTGCCGACCAGGAAGGCCAGTGTGGCCACGACCGCGACGAGGGGCACAATGCGCAGGGCGCCCAGCAGGCCGAAGCGGTCGGCCAGCGCGCCCGTGATCGCGGGGCCGGGGGCCAGCCCGAGCAAACTGTTGGCCAGGGTGAGGGTGGCGAACGCGGTCGCCGCGATGGAGGCGGGGGTCAGGTTCGCCACCATGGCTGCCGCGGGTCCGGCGGAACCGGCCGACAGCAGGCAACCGACGGCCAGGGCTAGCAACTGCGCTGGTCCGGTGGGTAGTTGGAAGGTGAGGGTCAGCAGGAGGAGCGCGCCGATGCTGCAGCCGACCGCGACGGCCCATTTGCGGATGGGGGCGGTGGAGCTGATGCGGTCGGAGGCCACACCCCCGAAGATCATCCCCAAGCCGATGATCATGGCGAAGCCACCGGCGGCCCCGCCCGCCTCGGCCGGGGCCATGTGGTAGTAGCGGTTGAAGAAGCTGGGCAGCCAGGACAACAGCGCGCCGGCGATGAACAGTTGCAGTCCGCTGCCGACATAGGCGCTGATGACCGAGACGGACGAGAAGAGGCGGGGCAGGTGAGTGCGCAGCCGGTCGCGTGCTTCCGCACCGTCCTCGCCGTCGGAGGAGCGTCCGCGGGGCGCCAACCTGCTCTCCTTGACCACGACCGCGTACACGGCGGCGAGCACCAGACCGAAGATCCCCATTACGGCGAACGCCCAGCGCCAACCGGCCGCTTGGGCCACGGCGCCGCCGACGACGACGCCCAGCACCGAGCCGAAGGCGCCGCCGGCGATGAAGGCACCGGAGAGGGTGGCCCGCAGGGTGACCGGGAAGATGCTGAGGACCACGGCGATGCCCACACTGCCGTACGCCGCCTCGCCGATGCCGACGAAGAGTCGGCCGACGAACATCTCGCCGTAACTCGCCGATACGGCGCACCCCAGGGTGGCAAGGCTCCACATCGTGGCGGCGAGCAGCAGACTCCGGACCCTCCCCCATCGGTCGGCCATGAGGGACATGGGGAAGGTGAGCACGCCGACCGCCAGGGGCACGATGCCGCTGAGCGAGCCCAGGGCGGCGTCGGACAGCAGCCACTCGGCCTTCAGCATCGGGAAGACGGCGTTGAGGACCTGGCGGGACATGTAGTCGGACAGCAGCAGGCCGAAGCCGAGTGCGAAGACCGTCCAGGCATAGCCTTTGGACACGGGCCACTCCGACGCGGACGATGTCGGGGCCGTGTACTGCGCAGTGTTGTGAAACTCCATTGTCATCACCTCGACTGCTTGAAAGGGAGGGTCAGAACGGTCTGTCGCCCACGATTCCGGCGCGCTCCATCTTGCGGACGGCGGGCCAGTAGTCCTGGACGGCGTAGTGCTGGGTGGAGCGGTTGTCCCAGATGGCCACGCTGTTGGGGCTCCAGCGCCAGCGCACCTGGTACTCGGGGATCGCTGCCTGGCTGATCAGATAGGTGAGCAGCTGGCTCGCGCCCGGTGCGTAGTCCTGGCCGAAACGCACGTTCTCGGGCGTGTGGTAGTTGACGAAGTGCGTCGCGAACGCGTTGACGAAGAGGATCTTCTCGCCCGTCTCGGGGTGGGTGCGCACGACCGGGTGCTCGGCGTCCGGAAACCGCTCCTTCAGTGCGTGGCGCTGTTCCTCGGGCATGACGGCGCCGAAGGTGGCCTCGATGCTGTGCCGGGCGCGCAGCCCCTCGATCCGGGTCTTGATGTGCTCGGGGAGCCGACGGTAAGCCTCGGCCATGTTCACCCAGATCGTGTCGCCGCCGACCGCGGGCGACTCGACGCAGCGCAGTACGGCGCCCATCGACGGGTTCACCCGCCAGGTGCCGTCCGTGTGCAGAGCGTTCTCGTAGTGCTCCGGCGGGCTGTCCAGCTCCTTGTAGATCCGGACCAGTCCGGGGTGTTCCGGGTCGCTGCCGGCGACGGGGTGGTCCTCCAGTGGGCCGAAGCGCGAGGCGAACGCGACGTGGTCGGCACGCGAGATGTCCTGGTCCCGCAGGAAGAGGACCTTGTACCGCAGCAGCAAGTTCTTGATCTCGGTGAAAAGGTCGTCGTCACGGGCCGCGTCGGCCAGGCTCACACCGCTGACCTCGGCTCCTATGGTGCAGGTCAGCGGCTCGGCCGTGAGGGAGGTGCGGCGTGCGCTCGGGCGTACCAGGGCCGGGGCCTGCCGCGAGGACGAGAGGGTGTCTGGCATGAGTGCTCACTCCCTGGGATGGAAAGAGGTGCGCCCTCACAGGACGAAGACGGAGGACCCCGTGGTCCGGCCGGCTTCCAGGTCGCGGTGCGCCTGCTCCGCGTCCTCGAGGGCGTAGCGCTGATTGATTTCGATCTTGATGCGCCCGGCAGCGACGTGCTCGAACAGCTCGCCGGCCAGCGCGGCGCGCTCGGCGGGGTCGGCTATGTAGTCGGCCAAGGCGGGACGGGTGACGAACAGCGATCCGTGGACGGCGAGTTGCATCGCGTCGATCGGCGGCACGGGGCCGGAGGCGGTACCGAAGCACACGAGGAGCCCGCGGCGGGACAGCGAGGCCAACGAGCCTGCGAAGGTGTCCTTGCCCACGCTGTCGAACACGACCGGGACGCCCGCGCCGCTGGTCAGCTCGCGGACCCGGTCGGCCACGTTCTCGTGCCGGTAGCGGATGACGTGCTCGCATCCGTGTGCTCGGGCGATGTCAGCCTTCTCCTCGCTGGACACCGTTCCGATCACACGGATGCCGAGCAGTGCGGCCCACTGGCACACGATCAGGCCCACCCCGCCCGCGGCGGCGTGCAGCAGCACGGTGTCGCCGGGCTTCAGCGGATGGATCCTGCGCAGCAGATAGGCCGCGGTCAGACCGCGCATGGTCATCGCGGCCGCCGTCTCACAGCTGATCTCCGGGGGCAGCCTGATCAGATGCGAGGCGGGCATGACCCGCTCCGTGCTGTAGGCACCGAGCGGACTTCCGGTGTACGTCACCCGGTCGCCCTCGGCGACGTCGGTGACGCCTTCGCCCACCGCCTCCACCACGCCCGCGGCCTCGACACCGATGCCGTCGGGCAGGCGGACCGGATAGAGCCCGCTGCGGAAGTACGTGTCGGCGAAGTTGAGGCCGACGGCCTCGTGCCGGATCCGCACCTCGCCGGGGCCGGGATCGCCGACGGCGACCTCCTCCCACTTCAGGACGTCGGGGCCACCGGTTTCGTAGAAGCGGACGGCGTGTGCCACAGAGTGCTCCGAAGGATTGGCGCGGGTGGGTGTTGCCTGCGTGCGGGGCCGGGCCCTGCACACCGGGCATGGGTCAGGCCGTGACGTCGCGCAGCATGAAGCCGCGCTGTCCCGGGCGGCGGTTGGGCACCATGCCGAGCCGGGCGAGGGTCTCGTCGGCATCCGCGTAGTACTCGCCGATCTTGTAGATCCGCTTGGCGTCGGCTCCGGTGGCGATCTCGCGGCCGAGCGCCTCGGAGATCCGCACCATCTGCTCGACCTGGGCCACGGAGGACATCCGCTCGCCCTTGGCACGCCAGAGGTTGTCCTCGTTGCCGACGCGCACATGCTGGCCGAGGGCGATGGCGACCGCGTTCATCGGGGCCACGGCGCGCATGGAGCTCTCGATGGTCAGGACGGCACCGTCCGGCACGCGGCGGATGAACTCGATCAGATCGGCGGGGTGCCGACCGGCGAAACCGCCGCCGATGGCCACGTAGTTGAGGATCAGCGGACCGGTGTGGATGCCCGCGCGGATCAGCCGCTCCACGGTCTCCAGCTGGGCCAGATGGGCGAGCTGGAAGTGCGGCTGGATACCGTTGGCGTGCAGGCGCTTGAGGTGCTCCAGGTAGAACTCCGGACCGGCCTCCACGACCATGTCGCGGTAGGCCCGGTAGTAGTCCGGCTTCGCGATCGACGTGCCCTGAAGGTCGTCGTCGGTCATGATCTCGACGATGTTCATCTGGCTGGTGTTGATCGCGATCGTCACCTGGTCCGGCGCCGGGGTGAGTTCGGCGAGCAGGTGGCGGGTGTCGTAGGCGAGCCACTTGGCGTCGCCGCCCTCGCCCTCGGGGGCGAAGGAGATCGACCCGCCGATCTGGAGCACCATGTCCGGAACGGCCTCGCGCAGCCGCCCGAGCAGCTCGTTGAACATCGACATCCGCTTGGAGCCCTTGCCGTCGAGCTCACGCACATGGATGTGGAGCACCGTCGCGCCGGCGTTGTAGCAGTCGACGGCCGCCTGTACGTGCTCGTCCATGGTCAGGGGCAGGTCGTCCGCGTCCCCGGGAAGCCACTCGGGGCCGTACGGCGCGGCCTGGATCACCAGCTTCTCCTGGTTCTCCGGGAAGAGGGAGTCGTCGTGGAAGTGCACGGGGCTTCTCCTTGGCGTAGGGGTGATCGCGTCACGGAGCGGGCAGTGGACGCGACGACAGGTCCTGCGACGGCGGAAGTCGGGGCCGATGGCAACAACGGGCACAGTGGTTGCGGGCCGATCCGGAGGGAGTGCGCCCTCAGGGGAGCTGCGGAGCGCTCCCTCCGGAGGCCGACCGCCTGTGCGGTGGTGCCAAGGTAGGGCGGGCGGCACGCGGCCGCTTTGCCTGTGGTGACAGGTGACTTGCCAATCGGGGACATATGGCCGGGCCCACTCGTGCCACGGCCGGCGTGCGTCCTGCGGGCTCAGTTTCCGCCGGGCACTGCCGGGCCGCCCCGGCTCTTGCGCCACTCCCGCGGACCGGTGCCGAAGTGCTCGTGGAACCAGCGGGAGAACGCACTCAGCGACGAGAACCCCAGCAGCGTGGAGACTTCGGTCAAGGAACGGTTGGGGTTGGCGACGAACTGCTCCGCGAGCGCCGTGCGGGTCGAATGGAGCAGCGAGGAGAACGTCTCTCCGGAGCGGGCCAGATGGCGGTGAACAGTGCGCCGGTCGACGCCGAGGCTGCGTGCGATCTGCTCGATGGAGCATCGCCCGGTCGGCAGCAGCGCCTCGATGAGGTCGCGTACCCGGTCCACCTCGGATGCTTCCCTGGGGGCCGCGATGGGCTCGAAGTACTGCCGGGTGTAGCTGCGCAACTGGGCGTCGGCCATGGCGTTGGGGGCGTCCAGGTCCTCGGCGTAGAAGACGATGCCGTTGAAGTCGCGGTCGAACTCCACCGAGGGCCCGAACAGGCGACGGTGGCCTGCGGTGTCCCGCGGCGCCGGGTGGGCGAAGCAGACCGACGAGGGGCGCCAGTGCGGGCCGAGGAAGCCGCACAGAACGCGGTGGAACGCGCCCACGGCGAGCTCCGTGCCCTGACGGGCCGGCTGCGGTTCGCCGAGCCGGAGGTCCACCTTCAGCGTGGCCACCCCGTTGCCTTCCGAGAGCCGCGCGTGCAGGACCTCGTTGTACGTGTGCTGATGACGGATCAACAGGGCCAAGGCACTGCGCACGTCGGGCTCTTCACGGACGAGCAGGCTGATGGGGCCGAGGTTGGAGAAGCGCCGCCGCTCGGTCAGAAGCAGACCGAAGTCCTCGCGACCGGACGCGGCGGCCGACAGCTCCAGCAGTCTGACCACTGCCGTGCCGGAGATCCACCGGTCCTGCACGGCCAGGTCCGCGGTGTCCAGGCCGACGCCCTTCATCAGGGCGCGGGGATCGAGACCGAGAGATCGGCTCAGCTCGACGTAGCCGTTCAGCGCGGCGGTGCGGGCAAGGGGCCTCATGGGCACGCTCCAGGGGCAGGTCCCCAGAAGTTAAGTTTCTCGTCCCCGCACGTCAAGCGTGGGGAGCGGGTGATACGTAGCATCCCCGTTCAACGCGGCCCGTGCGGCGGTGCGGCGGCCGTGCCGCCCGGCCATCGCACCGCCGGAAGAAACTGCCCGGCTCATCAGACCTCGCGGAGGCGACCATGGCCGAAACCCCACACACGCCGACGGTGCCGACCGAACCGTTCACGGGCCCCGCCCTTTGGTACGGACCCGACCTGGCGGGCCATGACGACTGGGTTCTGAGTCTGTCCGCCGAGACCCGTGAGGAATTGCATACGGCACTGCACACCGCCCGCGCTCGCGCCGCCACCCTGCTGCGGATGACCGTCGCCGACTTCCCGCTGCCCACACTCGCCGCCGAGCTGAAGCGCGCTGCGAGAACACTGTCCGAAGGGCGGGGCTTCCTCCTGATCAAGGGCATCCCGGCGGATCTGCTCGGGGAGGCTGAAGCGAGCGCCGTGCTGCGCGGCATCGGCCAGTACCTCGGCAGGCCCGTCCCGCAGACCGCAGACGGCCGCACCCTCTGCCACATTCGGGACGCCGGCCCGACGCAGGACGACCCGGCACCGCCGGCGTGCCTGACCCGGGCGGCGCTGCCGTTCCATACCGCCGAGTCGGACCTGCTCGGCCTGCTGTGCCTGCGGCCGGCGCGCTCGGGCGGCCGTACGCTCCTCGCCAGTGCCGCTGCCGTGCACAACGCCGTGGTCGAATTCCGCCCGGATCTCGTCGCGCGCCTGTACCGCACCCACCTCTTCGACCGCCAGGAGGAGCGGGCGTCCGGCGAGGGGGCTGGCCTGGCCTCCCCTCTGGTCACCCGGCACGGCGACAGGCCCAGCATGCGATACGACCGCGCCCGCCTGAGCAGCGGAGCACGCACTGCCCGCGGGGATGGGCAGGACGGCGCCCGGGCCGCCGACAAGGAACTGTACGACTTCATCGAGACGACGGCCGCCTCGCCCGCCGTCCGACTTGAACTGGATCTCCAGCCCGGTGATCTGCTGCTGCTCGACAATCATGTGGTGCTGCACGCCCGCTCGGCGTACGAGGACTTCGACGCCGCGGAGCAGAAACGCCACCTGCTGCGTCTGTGGCTGGCCCGCCACGGGGACGCCGACTCGGCCGATCAGGCGGCCGGAGCACACTTCCGCCCTACGACACGCGCCGGGGTCACCCCACGCGACGTCATCCGCCCCCGGAGCCTGCGCAGGGCACGCCCCGGCTGCGGCTGTCCGCCGCTGTGCACCCACTGAGACGAATCGAGGACACGACGGTCATGAGCAATCTCGCCACGCTCCTGGTGAACTCCGCGGCTGTGCATGGAGCGCACATCGCCGTGCGCCACGACGACACCGCCCTGACGTACGAGCAGCTCGACGAGGCGAGTGCCCGGCTCGCCGGTGTTCTGCACGACCGGGGTGTCCGGCCGGGCGACGCGGTCACGATGACCATGCCCAATGTGCCGCTCTTCCCGGTCGTGTACTACGGCATCCTGCGGGCCGGTGGCGTGGTGGTACCGATGAACCCGCTGCTCAAGGCCCGTGAGGCAGCTTTCGTGCTCCGCGACTCGGGGGCCCGGATGGCGCTGGCCCATCCGATGTGCGCCGAGGAGGTCGCAAAGGCAGCCGCCGAGACCGGAGCGGCGTGCCTGGTCACGGATTCCGACGCCTTCGACGCGCTGCTGCTCGCTGCCCAGCCCGTGGCCGGCGTCGTCGAACGGGCCGACAACAACACCGCCCTGATCCTGTACACATCGGGCACTACCGGCACGCCCAAGGGAGCCGAACTGACCCACCGCAACCTGCTGACCAACACGGCCACGACCGCGCAGACACTGCTGCTGCTCGGTCCGGAAGACGTCCTGTTTGGCGGTCTCCCACTGTTCCACGCCTTCGGGCAGACCTGCGCCATGAACGCCTCCGTGGCGGCCGGCGCGACGCTCACGCTGCTGCCCCGGTTCGATGCGGGACGGGCTCTGGACGTCATGCGCCGCGACGAGGTCACCGTCTTCCTCGGCGTGCCGACGATGTACTCCGCCCTTCTGCAGGCCCGACGCTCCGACGGGCCTGACGCATCCCGGCTCCGGCTCGCGGTGTCGGGTGGTGCCGCCCTGCCGGTCCAGGTGCTGCACAGCTTCGAGCGGACCTTCGGGGCGACCGTGCTGGAGGGCTACGGCTTGTCGGAGACCTCTCCGGTGGCCGCATTCAACCACCCGGACCGCCCGCGCAAGGCTGGCTCGATCGGCACACCCGTGCGGGGAGTCGAGATGAAACTCGTCGCGGACGACGGGACCACCGTGGAGCCCGGCGCGGTCGGCGAGATCGCCATCCGCGGTGAGAACGTGATGAAGGGCTACTTCAACAACCCCCACGCAAGCACCCAAGCCTTCCGCGACGGCTGGTTCCACACCGGCGACCTGGCACGCGTCGACGAGGACGGCTTCTACTTCATCGTCGACCGGAAGAAGGACCTCATCATCCGGGGCGGCTACAACGTGTACCCGCGGGAGATCGAGGAGGTGCTGTACGGACACCCCGCGATCGCCGAGGCCGCTGTCGTGGGAGTTCCGGACGCGGTGCACGGCGAGGAAGTCGCTGCGGTCGTCGTGCTGAGGACCGGCGAGGAGGCGACGCCGGAGGAGATCCGTGACTACGTCAAGGAACGTGTCGCGGCCTACAGGTATCCGCGCATCGTCGCCCTCACCGCCGAGCTCCCCAAGGGCCCCACCGGCAAGATCCTCAAGCGGGAGATCACCGTCCCGCCGCCGTCGGTCCGCTGGTGAGCCTCACGCCTCGGCAAAGCTCAAGGGCGGGTACGGGCCGGCGGCGTGCCGTGGTCGGTGCCAGGCGGCGCCGGGGTTTGGCGTCGGCGGCTGAGGAGCGTGGCGATCGGCAGGGCCGCGGCCAGTCCGCTGAGCAGGACCGCTGCCAGCGCCCCCAGCACGGCGGTCTGGTTGTCGAACGCGAGCCCGATCGCGGCCAGCGCGGGACCCGCGTTACGTACCGAAGCGACGCCACCCATGGTGGTGCGGCGCACCGGCGGGCCTGTGGCCAGCAAGGTACCGACGCCGAAGGCGGCGGCCGCGAGCAGGAAGCCGGCGAGCAGGGAGAGGGAGCCGAAGAGCTCGACGACTGCTCGCCAGTTGCCGAGCAGCATGCCCGCCAGCACGATCAGAAAGGTGATGTTGGAGACTGCGGCTGCCGTGGGATGCCATGACTGCGCCGTGGGCATGGCGTAGCGGCGCATGAGCAGGCCGATGGCGAACGGCACGAGCTGGAGCAACGCCACGGTGCGGACCAGCGCCCCGACGTCGAGGGACACGTCGGTGCCGATGTCGGCGGCGGTGAGGATGCCGTTGACCGTGGGTGCGAACGTGAGGCTGCCGATGGAGGCGAGCAGTACCTGCATCGCCGCGCCCGCGACGACATCACCGTTCTGCACCATGGCCAGTTTCGCGCCGAAGGGGCCGCCCGGGGACGAGGCGACCAGGACCAGGGCGACGAACGAGGCCGAGGGCAGGCCGAGCACCGTGCCGATGCCCCAGCCGAGCAGCGGGATGATCACCATGTTGGCGAGCAGCGCCAGCAGGAGCAGCGGGACGTTGCTGAAGACACCCCGCAGTGCGGGGATGGTTGCCCCCAGGCCGGCCGCGAACATCGTGGCCATGATGAAGATGACGGTGACGGCGTTGAGCACCAGGTGCAGTGTGTCCATCGGCCTTCCCCTCCGGGGAGCGGAGATCTCCGGGCGTTGCCGCAGCGCGCGTCACCGCTTGTCAGTCCTGAAGATCGCCGAGCCAGCGCAAGGCGCTCAGGCTCGGCAGGAAGCAGTACTCACCGCCTCGGGTGACGACGAACCGGGGCAGCGGGGCAAGGCGTCGTCGCAGCGGCCGCCGGGGAATGGTGAAGCCGCTGGAGCCGTCCTGGGAGCCGGTCACGGGGTCCTTGCCATCTCCTCCGCCGAAGAAGACGCTGTCGTTCAGCCACTGCGACTGGACGAACTCGAACTGCCGCCCCAGGTGTGCGCCGATGAATGCGAACATCAGGCCGCGGTCCAGTCCGTCGTCATCCAGCGCCCCGTCCGGCAGTGGCGGTCCGTAGACGGCGCCGCGTCTGATCATGCGGTGCAGGCGCACTTCTCCTGCCACGGAGGCGTCGCGGGGGTTGGCCCGGCGGATGTGGCAGCCGCCGGGGGTGTGGAAACCGATCGGGTCGTCCCGCTGGTACAGGAAGGTGTTGCGCCGGTGCGGGTCGGCACCGAGCGCCGGATCGTCGTGCTGGGGGGCGAGTGCGAGGGGAGCCCCGCTGCGCCAGCGCCCCATGATCTTCGCGGCGATGAGTTCCTGGTCTTCGGGCCCAGTGGAGTTGTCCCTCAGGTAACGGCGGAACTGGGCGACGTTCTGGTGGAGTTTACGAAAGACGGCGTAGCTGCCGTTGCGCCCCAGCACGGCCGGCTGCGGGGTCTGGGTGCCGCCCAGCTCGTCGGGGTACCCGAGAACGAACTCACCGGCTTTCAGAGGTACTTCGAGTTGGTTCGACCCGGCGATGCCGCTTCCTTCGACGGCGGGGTGGCTGACTCCGTCGCGGTAACCGAAATGCTCGGTCTCGGTGGGCAGCGCGTAGCAGTCCTGCCGCCAGATCGCGGTAACGCCGGGGAGGCGGTCGTAGGCCGGGCGGGCGCGGTCGATGGCCGCCTGCAGGCTCAGGGAGTCGGGGGCGATGGCGGTGATCACCACGTGGACGCCGGGGGTGCCAAGCGGTGCTTCCCAGTGCTCCGGGGCACTGTCACCGACATCGCCGAGTGCTCGGGCACGGACAGCCATTCCCTGCCGGAATTCCCAGGCGAACGTGTCCAGCGATGCAGACGGCACTCCCAGGGCCTTGAGGCCGTGACAGGTCAGGGCGGCGCTGACCCAGGTGTCCCCGAGTGGACTGACCTGGTCGGTGGCGGAGGTCACCGCCCTGCTGATGCGCCGCATCAGCTCCCGCCCCTGGTCCCGGTCGTCGATCCGAAGGGCAAGGTAGGCGGCCGCGTAAGGGGTCGGCCGAGGGCTGAGGACGCCGCGCTGGATGTCGTCCAGCTCCAGCTCGGCTTCCAGGGGCTCACTCACGGATGACCTCCTTGCGGGCCCTACTTCGAGACGAGGTTCCGCCAGAAGTTGCGCAGGCTCTCATCACCCCCGAACAGGGAACTGAAGATCGTCGAGTCCGCCAGCAGCACGTCGCCCGCCCGGTCTCCGCTCGGCGGCATCCACAGGAACATGTTGAACTCGGTGTTGCCGGCCTCGGTGAACGGATGCGGCCTGGACGTGTCGATCGGCTGCCTCGCCAGAACATGGATGGCGTCCGGCTCGTCGGTCGTCACCTCATAGTGCGGCAGATGCATGTGGAAGTTGAAGTTCGTCACCCCGTCCAGCCACCCCTTGGCGTCCAGGTCCCCGACCGTGGACAGCGGAGCGATCTTGTTGCCCTCACCGGTCGCGGGACGCAGTCCGTAGCGGTTCACCACCGGAACGCCCAAACCCTTCATCAGATCCCTGACGTAGGTGGCGAACCGCTGCTGGCGAGGCACCAGGGGATCGCCGTGGTGGCGGTACTCCATCTCCCGCTCGGACAGATCGTCCGATGCACCGACGTCGTGATGGGGGCCGAGCACCAGGCGGACGTCCTCGCGGACGAGGAAGGCCCGCAGTGCCTCGATCTCGCCCGGCTGCGCGTCCTGCTCGGTGATCATGTGGTCCAGCCCGAAGACGAACAGGACATCGGTGTCCGCCAGGACCCGCTCGTCCAGTGGGGTGTGGAAGCCTGCCTGATCGATGCGCTGGTACACCGGAACCGGATGCCCCGTGGTCTCCTCGACGAAATCCTGGAACGGCACCCACGCCCAGAAGAACAGCTCCAACGCCCCGGCGATGCCCTGCTGGAACCGATAGGGGTCGGACCACTTCGGATCCTCATAGGCAGGCCACGCCACCCGCCTGACCTCGGTCATGGTCGAGAAGCGATTGTCCAACTCCGTCGCGTACCGGCCCGACTCGGCCGGATAACTCCACGAGACGTAGATACTCACCCGTTTCCCACCGGGGGTGCATTCCCGTGGGATGTGCCTCTGGTTGTATGTGCGCGCGGTCCTGACCTCGCCCATGTCGATCGCCTCCGATCCGCGGTCGCACGCTGCGCGGCGATTCACTCTCCGGCAGGGCCGGCCCCGGCCCTCACTGCAACTGGTCGAGCATCTCCGACAGAGCGCCCTTGACCCGCAGAGCCTTCTTGATTTCGTCCGCCGTCACGTAGGGGTACTCTCCGTACTCGATGAAGCTCGGACAGTGATGCTCGCGCACGAAGCGGATGAACGCCTCGGGGTTGGTCCGCCAGTCCTCGGGAAACCCCTCGAGATTCTCGAAGACGGTACTCACACCCGCTTTCGCGAAGAGCGCGATCGCGTCCTCGGTGTACTTGTCGAAGTCGGTGTCGAAGATCCCCTGGTACATGAAACGCGTGTCGTCGTCGAACAGAACCCACCGGAGGTAGTGCAACTTCAAGGGCGCGAGCAGATACGGATCTTGCTCCAGCGCCTTGGCCAGTGCGTAGCCGTACTCCCGCACCGCCTCTGCCCGTCCAGGCTTGACCCGCGCGACGATGGTGAACCCATAACACGCCGGGGTCCTGGGGAAAACGGGGCCGTACTTCCCCTGCTCCAGATGGCCGGTGTCCTTGGGGATGACGACTGCCTGCGGCTTGATTTCCATGCCCGTTCCTCCCGCCACCTGCCGGTCGGGACACCGTCATCGTCCCACCGGCTCACTGGTCGTGCCCGCTGAGCGGAGGAGGGCCGGCCATGATCTGGTGGGGTCGCCGTGTCGGCGGTGTCGGAGTAGACCTGAGGGAGAAAGCCCAAGCGGTTCGGGGATCCGCGGTCCGCCTCGGACGGCAGGGGAGGTGGCTTCCATGGCCGAAGACGGTGATGGCATAGGCGCGAGGGATGTCGGGACGGTGACGCTCGACGCACTGTTCACCCAGGCGCCGATCGGCCTGGCTGTGCTTGACAGCGACCTGCGGGTGGTGCGCATCAACACCGCCACGCCGGCCATGCAAGGCACGCTGGAAGAAGACGTGATCGGACGCACTTTCCCCGGATCGCACTACGTGGTCGATCCGGAGGCGGCCGAGACTCTCGTACGGGAGGTCCTGGAAAGCGGTGTGTCGGTGCGCGGGCGGATCCTGCGGGCGCGGCCCCCTGCCCACCACGGCGAGGAGCGCCTCTACGAACTCGCTGCTTTCCGTCTCCTGGATCCGGACGGCGCAGTGCTCGGCGCCAGCATCACGGTCGTGGACGTGACCGACCGGGAAAGGGCTCTGACCCGACTGCGTATGCTGGACACGGTGCGGGAGCGGGTGGGCCGCTCCCTGGACATGGTGGTGACCTGCCAAGAACTGGCCGACGCAGTCGTTCCGGAATTCGCGGACGTGGCAGTCGTGGAATTGGTGGAGGCCGTGATACGTGGCGACGATCCGCCGTCGCCGCTCCCGAGCTGTGTGACGCTGAGACGGGCCGCTTTTCGCAGCAGTGCCGGGGAGGATGCGCCACAGGCTCACCCCGTGGGACATGTCGAAGTGCTCCCCGCACCTACTCCCTTCAGCCGGGCCCTGGCCGAACAACTCCCCCAGGCCGTCGACCTCACCCCTGACTGGCCCTGGCTGAAGACCGACCCGGCCCGCGGCCGGGCCATCCGCGAATCCCGAGCGCACAGCCTCCTGGTCGTTCCTCTCACGCTCCGGGACGTGGTGCTCGGACTGGTGAGTCTTTACCGCACCACGACCGAGAACCGGTACGACGAGAACGACATTGCGCTGGCCCGCGATATCGCACGGCACACTGCCCTGTGCGCCGAAAACGCTCGTCGTTACACGCGGGACCACTCGGTCGCCGCGACAGTCCTCCGGCACCTGGTCCCCGTGCATGCCGCCTCCCGGACGGCCCTGGAGACCACAGGCATGGCCCGTCCCGGTGACGGTGGCAACGCCTGGTACGACACCATCGCCTTGTCCGGCGCTCGAACAGCGCTGGTCGCCGGATCGGTGTCCGGAGACAACATTCAGGCCACGGCCGTCGTGGGCCAACTGCGCACCGTGATCCACTCCTTGGCCTCGCTCGATCTGGACCCCGAAGACCTCATGGCCCGTCTGAACGACACCGCAACCCGCTTGATGACCGAGCAGGCATCACTTCCGACCAGCAGGAAACCAGACCGCCTCCCGGCCACCGCCAGTTGCGTCTATGCCGTTTACGACCCTCTGACGAGGAGCTGCACCATCGCGCGGGCCGGCCACCCAGGGCCTGTCATCGCCCAGCCGGACGGCACCATCAACCAGCCCGAGACGTCGCCCGGGCCACGGCTGGGCAGCGCTGACCAGGCGCCCTTCGCCGCAACCAGCATCCAGATACCGCACAGCAGCGTCATGGCCTTCCCTGGTCCCCCTTCGCTGGCCGCACACCTGACAACCGCCACCAGCGTCCTTAAAGCAGGGCAGGCGTCGGCGGATCTCACGCTTCAGAAGCTGGGTGACGACATCCTCTGTGCCCTCCCGGCCGACATCGGGGACAACGGCGCGGTGTTCTTGCTGGCCCGCACACGCCCATTCCCTGCCGACCGAGTCGCCACATGGCCACTGGACAACGAACCCACCGCTGCCGCAGCGGCTCGCACCTTCACCACCGATCAGCTCGCCGACTGGAACGTGGGGGACGAGATCGCGTTCAACACCGAACTCATAGTCAGCGAACTGGTCACCAACGCAGTCCGTCATGGCAGCCCCCCACTGGAGTTGCGTTTGATTTTGGACCACGCACTAACCTGCGAAGTGAGTGACTCAAGCGCTACGGCACCGCACCTCCGGCATGCCCGCACCACCGACGAAGGGGGGCGCGGACTGTTCATCGTCGCGCAGCTGGCCCAAACCTGGGGAGCCCGCTATTCGGCCGACGGCAAGACCATCTGGACCGAGCAGACACTACAAGGAGCGCCCCGCTGACCTCGGTGCGCGTGACGGCCCGTGCCTGCGCCGGGCTGCCAATTCCCATAGGAGGCGTCGCTCGGCCGAAACCGTCAGTCCCAGTTGCCGAACAGACCGGAATCCAGCTGTGCGTCGCACATGTTGTAGCCACCGGCGGCGTGCCCCTTCTTCCTTCGTCTTGCCATCAACGGTGCCGGAGCAGTTGATATCGACCCCGGACACGGGCGCCCTGCCGCGGCGGCACGGCGAGGCAGGCGCCGTAGTCCCCTCGGGCCCTACGCGCGGGCCGGCCTCTCGCGGGTGACAGCTCGGCGGGCCACCGTGACCAGTTCCGCCGCCGGGCCCACCAGACGCCGCCCGGTCGGCCAGACCGCGCGCAGGTCGCGCGTAAGGTCGACGTCCGCAACGTCGACGCCGATCAGCCGGCCCTCGGCGATGTCCCCGCGGACGGCCAGCTCGCTCAGGACGGACGGCCCGGTACCGGCGATCACCGCGCCGCGCACGGCGGCCGTCGAGCCGAGCTCCACCAGGGGCCGTACGCGTTCGCAGCCAGCCAGGTGCAAGGCGCGGTCCAGGGTCTGCCGCGTGCCGGAACCGCTTTCCCGCAGCACCAGCGGCGCACGGGACAGCTCCCGCGCCGACAGCGGCTCGGGTCGCCGAGCCCACGGGTGCCCGGGGTCGACCACAACGACGAGCCGGTCCTCGGCCACCTGCCGCGTGGACATCACACGGGAGAGGCGCGGCCCCTCGATGAACCCGATGTCGGCCTCGCCCGACTCGACCAGTTCGGGCACGTGTTCACTGTTGGTCACCTGCAGCCCTATGTACAGATCCGGCCGGCGGCCCCGCAGCTTACTGATCCAGGTCGGCAGCAGGTACTCCGCGATCGTCAGGCTCGCGGCGACGCGCAGTTCGGCCTCCCGCCGGTCGCGCAGCTTGCCGGCTCCGGCGAGCAGCTCGTCCAGCTCGTCCAGGACCCGCCGGGCGTGTCCGGCGACGACCTGCCCGGCCAGCGTCGGCCGGGACCCGCGGCGGGTCCGGTCGACCAGCACCAGTCCCAGCCCGCGTTCCAGCGTGGACAGCCGGCGGCTCGCCGACGGCTGGGAGATCCGCAGCCGCTCGGCCGCCCGGCCCAGGCTGCCCAGGTCGGCCACGAGCACGAGGAGCCGCAGCGACTCCAGGTCGGGGGTGCGCAGGGGGAGGGGAACGGTACGGGGATCCGCCATGGAGGGAGTGTGTCACAGCGTCGGCGTATGGGTCTGTCATGCATCTGGGCTATGACCTCCTGCTGGATCAGGGGCTACAGGATGAACGCAGGGCTGCCCAGAGTGGTGATCATGAAGGACACCAGCCTCTCCCGGTCAGGGAGCACCCGCCCGCTCCGCCTTGCCACCACCCGAAGGCCCGGCGCCGCCCTCGCCGCCCGGCTCCACGGCTTTGCCGCCCGGCTGCCCGGACTCGCCCTCGCCGTCGGTGTCGCCCTCGTCGCGACCGCGCTGGGCCGGCTGGCCCCCGTCGTCGGCGGGCCGGTGAGCGGCATCGTGCTCGGGGTGCTGGTGGCGGTCGCGGTGCGGCCCGGGCACCGGATGCGTCCCGGCATCACCTTCGCCGGGCGCGGAGTGCTCCAGGCCGCCGTGGTGGTACTGGGCGCGCAACTGTCCCTGGGCCAGGTGCTGCGGGTCGGTGTCGGCTCGCTGCCGGTGATGATCGTGACCCTCGCGGTCTGCCTG
This sequence comes from Streptomyces sp. NPDC059866, assembly GCF_042731325.1. Taxonomy (NCBI): domain Bacteria; kingdom Bacillati; phylum Actinomycetota; class Actinomycetes; order Kitasatosporales; family Streptomycetaceae; genus Streptomyces; species Streptomyces sp. NPDC059866. The sequence goes on from NZ_JBHWJT010000019.1 coordinate 95,211, forward strand.
GCGGCGGCGTACGGGATCGGACGCCGCCTGGGTGTCGTCCGCGACCTGCGCACCCTGATCGGTGTGGGCACCGGCGTCTGCGGCGCCTCCGCGATCGCGGCGGTCACGCCGGTCATCGGCGCGGCCGGGGCGGAGGTGGCCTATGCCGTCTCCACGATCTTCGTCTTCAACATCGCCGCGGTGCTGACCTTCCCCGCCGTCGGGCATCTGCTGGGCATGGACCAGCACGCCTTCGGCCTGTTCGCCGGCACCGCGGTCAACGACATGTCGTCGGTGGTCGCCGTCGCCGCCACCTACGGCGGCCCGGCGGCCGACTACGCGGTGGTGGTCAAGCTGGCCCGCACGCTGCTGATCATCCCGATCTGCCTGGGCCTCGCCGCCCTCGCCCGCCGCCGCGCGCGGACGGCGGACGCACCGGCCGACGCCGGCGCGGCGGATGCCGAGCGGGTTCTCCCGGGCCCGGTGCGCGTCGGCCGGCTGGTGCCGCGGTTCCTCGTCGGCTTCCTCGTCCTGGCCGCCGCGAACTCCGCCGGCCTGATCCCGTCCGGCGCCCACGGCCCGCTCAGCACGCTCGCCGTCTTCCTGATCACCGTCGCACTGTCCGCGATCGGCCTGTCCACGGAACCGGCCAGGCTGCGCCGGACCGGCCCCGCACCCCTGCTGCTCGGGGGCTGCCTGTGGCTGGTGGTGTCCGCCACCAGCCTGGCCCTCCAGTTCCTGGCCCGGTATCTGTGACCGTCGTACCGAGCACGGCAGAAAGGGTCGCCCGACCATCGGCGTGCACCGCCGCGTCGGGCCAGGGCAGCGGCGTCGGCACTGCCGGCTTCTGTTGCGGACGGCTTCTCTCTGCGCGCTTCCGCGTCGGTCGCGGTCACATGCGAGCGGTGCAGGCGGTAGCGCACTGGCATCGTCGGTCCGGTGCCCGGGACGCCCCGGCTCGTACGAGCTGCCACCGGCGCGGCCCTGATCCAGGACGTTCGCGCCGGTCCCTGCTGATGGCCATGAGGGCCCGCCTGTCGGTACGGATGAACGGCGACCAGCTCAATAGCCCGACAGCCGGCAGCGGCTGCTGCCTGACCGAAGTTTCTCGGCAGCTCCGCTGCGGCGCGTTCTCCCTGACGGGCCATGGTCGCATCAAGCCGCTTCCCAGAGACCGGCGTCCAGGATGCGGGCCGCCTTGGTGATGCCGCGCCCGGCATCAGATGCCGATAGGTGCGATACGTCTCCTTGACGGACTTGTGGCCCATCCACTCCGCCACGTCAGTGATCGGTATCCCGTTCCCGAGGGCGTTCGAGGCGAAGTAGTGTCGGAAGCTGTACATGCCGACACCGTCCTCCGCGGGGAAGTCCCTGAAGAGCCGCTGCACACGGCGACGTTCCATCGGCTCCGTGTAGTACCCGCTCGGACCGCGCAGCAGATAACCGTTTTTCGTAGTTCCGTGCTTCTCCTCGTACCGCTCCATCGCCTCCCGTACCGAGCGCGGCAGAGGAAACCTCCCGGAACTCACCCGCTTTGCGGTTTTTCAGCTTCGCCGGCTTGTGCGTGTCGGAGTACATCTGCTCGTGCACCCGGTAGACGTCGTCCGCCACTACATTGTTGAGGTTCACCGTCCGGGCTTCCCCGTTTCGCGAGCCGCAGCCCACCATCATGACGATCTCAAGCGTGAGATCTACGTCAGCGACAGTCAGCACCTTCTTCACGTAGGTGAGGGACGGGATGACCACCCTCTCTTGGTTTCCGCGCCCGACCCCGTCCGCCTCCATCTCGTCCAAGAACCGCTCGACCACGATCGGCGTTACCGAGTTCAACTTCCGCGATCCGATACGGGGGGGTGATGTGCACATTGATGGAGCTGTCCACGTGCCAGCCCGTGGAGTACTCCGCCATCCGGCGTTGCCGGGGCCGCCACCGCTTCGTGCATTCCGCGACTGTCTGCTGACCGAGTTCCCGGCGGGCTTCGGCAACGGATGACGCCGTTTTCTTTCTCCGCGCGTAAATCTGTGTGAGGCGCTCGATCGCGTCGTCCTACGTGCCGTAGCTGGCCTCTTCACGCTGCTTACCGAGAGCGTCCCGGAACCGAATCGTGTACGGGTGCGGGCAGCGGGTCGGCCCGGAACAACCGCACTCCTTGAAGAACGACCCCATCCCACGGACGAGCTGTCGAGCCACGTATCAAGCTTTCCGAGCGGCGCAGCAGGCCCATGCGACGGGGTGCAGGTCAGCAAGCAAGGACACTGCCGGCCTCATGCCGACCGAATGCCGACTTTCCTGACGGCGCATCAGACGTCGGAAAGGGTGCTCGGGGTCGTCCCCACTCCCCCGGGCTGCCTCTCACCAACGGCCGAGGTCAGCGTACGCAACGACCCTCGAAGACCTTCGTGACGATCGCCACAGCGGGGCTCCACTCCTCCGACCGTCAGGTCGAACAAGATCCCTCGTCTGAACTGATGGCGCGCAACATGGCCGCTACTGACGTTGCCGGCGCATCAGGTGGTCGGGGGCGGCGTGGAGGGCGTCGAGCGTGGTACGGCGGTTGCTCTGCGCAGGGTGAGCCCTCACCTCGCAGGAAGGAAACTGGCACCGTAGCAGTTTCGCAAGTAACACTTCATGGTTTAGCTTTCCTTCGATCAAGGAGGCCGACGATATCCCCGCGCACGACCGAGCCCAGCCCGCTGATCCAGCCGCCGGCGGCTGACGCTGTCCTGCAGTTCGTCAACACACACCCCGCGGGACCCCACAGGTTGCCGGAACGCTTCGGAAGCGCCCAGGACCTGCATGCATGGCTGCTGGAAAAGGCGATGGGCTCGGAGACCGCCCACGTCACGGAGGCCGACGCGGCCAGTGCACGCGAACTGCGCGAGGCCTTGATCACCGTGCTGCTCGCTCATTCCGGCGACAAGGACACGACACCGGAGGTGCTCGCCGAGGCGGAGAGATACCTGCGCCATGCCGCGTCCCGGTATCCGCTGGTGACGGTCGTCACCGCCTCAGGGGCATCCCTGGCGCCCGCCCAGACCGGCATCCCCGGGTTGTTCGGTACCGTACTGGCGAACGTCACAGAACTCGCCCAAGCGGGCGTGTGGGACAGGGTGCGGGCGTGCCGGCACCAGCCGTGCCACTTCGGCTTCTTCGACCGGACGCGGAACAGAACCGCCGTCTACTGCGGCACGAAATGCGGCTCCCGCGAATCCATGCGGGCGTACCGGAAGAGGAAGAAAGCGCTGGCCTCCGATTGGGGCCCGTCTTCAAAGTGATCTTGCCGGCGGGATCACGTTCTGGTGCGTCGGCATGAACTCACCGATACATAAGGGGAGTTGCCCGCCGCACTCGCCTGGCCTGTGACGGGTCGAGCGCCTGGGCGACCGCAGGCTGGTCAACGGCATGATCTACAAGGCCCGCAATGGCTCTCCTGGGTGACCTGCCCGAACGCTGCGGTCCGCGGAAAACGGTGTCCACGCACTCCCGCCGTTGTGTGCTCGCGCGTGTGCTCGCCCTCGGGCGCTTCCGAGAGGGCTTGACCGCCAAGCTCCGCCCCGCCTGCGACGACGCGGCATCGGCCATACCACCCGGAGAAGCCCGACCAGCGACGGCACTGGCGCACCGCGGTCGACATGGCGGCCAGTCACCTGGCTTCGACCAGGCGGCCTACCACCGACGCAGCACCGTCGAAGATCCCGACGTACGCACGCGTCGGCACACGGCGGGCCGCCTTGTCATCGAACATCACATGCGCACCGTCCGGCTTTCGACCGCCGCAACGGGCCTCGGCACCGAGTCGCTTCCAGTGCGCCGTCCGTTCAGTTCCTGATGTCCGCACCACAGCACGGGCGCCTCGCCATCAAGCGACCTGGTCGCGTACGACCTGCAGGATCCATCGAACTCACGCGACACCACTGGCACGCCACCACACAATGCGATGTTCCTCACCCCGCGAGGATTTGCTCGTTAGGGTCTATCTGCCTACGGTCATAACCATGCCGATCGCACCACGCCCTGCGGAACAGCTCTGGGGAAGCCTGCTCGAGCTCCGCTCCCGGCCCGCGCACGCCGCGCAGGCACCTCTGGCGTCGGTGATCGCCGACAGCCCGCCGCTTTGCCGCTCGGACGGAGAGACCCGGAAGGGATCGACCGGAAGGACGGCCGTGCGGTTCGGGGTGTGGGTCCCGGTCACGGTTTCCCTCACATCTGCAGGACAGACATCCAGGTCGCATCGGCAGCTGGGCGGCACCCAGCGCTCTCCCGACTTCGGCCATGGAACCGGTGACTCGCGGGTGCGAGATTCGCCGAAATCAAGAAGGAAAGACCCGACATGTATATGAAGTACGAACTCACCGTGCTGCCCGTCTCCGACGTCGACCGGGCCAAGGCCTTCTACGAGGCGCTGGGATTCCGTCTGGACCTCGACAAGGCTGTCAGTGAGGACTGGCGCGCGGTGCACTTCACGCCGCCCGGCTCCGAGTGCTCGATCATCTTCGGCACGGGGATCACCTCGGCCGAGCCGGGCTCGTCCCAGGGCCTGTACCTCGCCGTCCACGACATCGAGGCAGCCCGCGCGGAGCTCGTCAGCCGCGGTATCGAGGTGAGCGAGATCTTCCACAACGCCGGTGGACTCTTCTTCCACGGCCACGAGGCCGGGGACATCACCCACCAGCTCGAGGGCCAGGACCGCATTGTCGGCCTGCACCCCGAGCGCGCCTCCTACGGCTCATTCGCCACCTTCAGCGACCCAGACGGCAACGGCTGGGTGCTCCAGGAGATCCAGCAGCGGTTCCCCGGCCGCTGACACCACGCCAGTCACCCGCGGGTGCGACCGGGCCTCACCAGCTGCGTGGCGGCCCGGCCCGTTCAGCCCTAGGCCTGTCCCCGGCGGAGCCGACGAACCGAACACGAGCGTGCTCCCTCGCCATTCGGTTCCGGCACCGAGCGCGCATGCCTCCTCACCGCTGAGTTCGCGGCTACGCCCTGACGTTCGAGAGACATCACCAAAGAAAACCCATGAATATCCCCCCATGGAGCCGGACCAGGACGGCCCCGGACGCGAGCCGGCGTCGCACCGAGCCCGGCGCGGGTTGTCGCGACGCCTCTTCGTCGGTGGCGCGGCCGCCTCCGCGGCTGCCGGCCTCTCGCTGGCCGCCGGACTGGCGCCGTCCGCCACCGCCGGCCCCACTGACGCCCCCGCCGTCCGCAGGCCGAAGGGCTTCGGCTCGGTCTCCACGGCTCCGCGGCTCCCCGCAGGGTTCGAGAAGACGTTCACCAGCCGCTTCATCCAGGCCGGTGGACTGCGCCAGCACGCGGTCATCGGAGGTGACGGACCGCCGCTGCTGCTCGTGCACGGCTGGCCGGAGAACTGGTACGCGTGGCGCATGGTGATGCCGGCCCTGGCCCGCAACTTCACGGTCATCGCGGTCGACCAGCGCGGTATCGGGCTCACCGACAAGCCCAAGAGCGGCTACGACACCGCCACCCTCGCCAACGACCTGGTCGCGCTGATGGACGCGCTCGGCTACGACCGGTTCGCGGTGGCCGGCCACGACACCGGAATGATCATCGGCTACGCGCTGGCCGCGGACCACCCCGACCGGGTCGAGTACCTGGCCGTCGCCGACGTCCCCGGACCCCCGCGCAAGGAGGCCTCTCCCCTCCTGTTCGAGCCCGAGCCGATCAATAACAGGCTCTGGCACATCCCCTTCAACCGGGTCAACCACGAGCTGACCGAGAAGCTCGTCAGGGGACGAGAGGAGATCTTCTTCACCTACGAGTTCGACATCCAGGGTGGGGAGAGGCTGCCGGAGTACGCGCGGGAGTACTACATCCGGCTCTTCTCGGACCCCCAGGCCCTGCGCGGCAGCTTCGGCTTGTACCGCGCATGGGACGCCACCGTCAAGCAGAACGACGATCGCGCGAAGACGAAGCTGGCGATGCCCGTCCTGGCGATCGGCGGATCGGAAAGCCGGGGTCCGGCGGTCGGGGGCGCGATGCAGGCCCTCGCCGGCGACGTGCGGAGCGTGGTCATCCCCGGCTCCGGCCACTGGGTCGCCGAGCAGGCACCACAGCAGGTGCTGACGGCGCTGACCGAGTTCCTGGCCCCGTACCGCGCTGCCGCCGCGTCCCGTTCGTCCCGCTAGCGGGAAACGCCCGGACGTCCGGCCGCCCTTGACGCCGAGCCCTCGGCCGTGCTGGTCCTGTCCGCCGGTGTCCCGGCGGACAGGACCAAGGCAAACCCACGTCAGGGCGCGGTCGCGTCTCCGGGCGATGAGCCAGGACGGTCCTCACGCCGTCGCACGGCCCGCTCCGCATGCGGGCGGCACAAGACGCTTCGCCGCCTGCCCGGGCGCGCCGGAGCCCTCACCGTCCCAGACGGGAGTCGCAGACGTTCAGCGACATCGGGCCGTTCGAAGTTGTGACACTGGTTGTGCTGGCCGTCATTCTGGTCGGGCCCGACAAGCTCCCCAAGATGGTGTCCGACACGGCGCGTGTCCTGCGCAGGGTCCGCCAGTTCTCGCTAAGAGGTCGTTTTCTCCCGATGTTTCATCCCGAAATGAGTGTTTGATCCCGGAGTGTCGGGTCGCGTCAGGAGATGGTGACTTCGCCGGTGAGGCGGCGGAACATCAGCCACCCGGTTGGGTCGGCCGCGCGGTGAGGTGCCCGCCGTGGCAGGTCCTGTTCCGCGCGGCCTCCCGCCGAACCGGACATGACGGTTTCCCGGTCATCCGGCTCTCCAGTGACTACTGCGTGTCTGTTTTGGCAGGCCGTTTTGAGTGAATTCGGTCATGGCAGGTGTCGCAGGCCACGACGGTCTTGCGACGCCGATGCAGCATGACGCGCGCCCAGTCGGAGGGCTGCCATCCGGCATGCGCGAGATCGGCGAGAGGAAGCTCTGTGAGGGCGTCCTCCAGGGCGGGCCAGGCCAGCTCCTCCGGCAGCCCTGCGCGCAGAGCGCGCAGCAGCGGGCCTGTCAGGTCCAGTGCGGTGAGGGCCTCCTCGACGCCGTCCAGTGCCGCGACGGTCGGCGGGTCGAGGAGGGTGGTGAGCTCGTCGATCGCTTCGTGCGCGGCGCCGAGGCCGCCGCCGCGCAGGGCGTCGAGGAGGCCGTTGATCCTGGTCAGGACCTCGGCGGCGATGCCCTCATTGCCGGGAAGCAGGGTGATCGCCGTACCGCCGAAGCCTCCGCGAAGGCCGGCATGGACCGTGCCCTCCAGGCGGCGCCCGAAGACGGGGTGTGCGGCCACGGCCTTCAGATCGCGGCGGGAGCGGTCGCCCCAGAACTGCAGCAGAACCGTCTCGCCCGGCTCGTGTACCTCAATGCCCTCGGCCAGGCAGGCGTCCAGCAGGTCCGCGTCCAGGTCGGTGTGGTGCCGCCACTTGGTCTCATGTAGCCGCACGGGCTCGCCAGCCGCCCGCAGCCGAGGGGCGAACAGGGGCAGCAGCTCGAACAGTTCGTGCGGCATGGGTTGGCGGGAGACGCCGCCGTACGGAACCTGGCGGTAGGCATACTCCCGCGCGAACCGGCTCGACCAGGCGGGCAACCCGCCTTCGGGGGCGATGCGTCCCGCCGCCACCGACTCGGCCGCGCCGGAGCGCAGCAGCAGCCGCATCCAGGGGGCGGCGTCCGCCCGCGTCGGCGGGAACAGGTCGAGCAAGGCCGCGTTCACGGGGTCGCTCCGGGGGGTGCTCGGCCAGTACGGTCGCCGCCGCGTCCAGCAGGGCGTTCGGCACTGCCTTGCCGCGTGCCGAACGCAGCACCTCGCCCGGCAGCCGGGCCTCCTCTGCCGCGCCCAGCCCAGCGGCGCGGGCCGAGGACCGGATCAGCTTGGCCAGATCGGCGGGGAGGTCCCCGGGGGGGCCGCCCACGCCTCCAGCAGCCGTACGAACTCCTGGTGCGCCCGCTCCGGCGGCAGCGTCGCCGCCAGCCACCGCTGATGCGCCCTCAACTCCTTGGCCGGCAGCGCCCCTGCCCGCGCGAACAGCAGCACGTTCGCCCGGTGCCGGTCCGCGTCCACGGGCAGCGCGTGGTCCCGCTCCGCCTTCCGGGCGAGTGCGTAGGCGCGGACCGCGGGCTTGGGGAACGACGGGCTCATGCGGTGGGTCACGGAGTCCCAGAACGGTGGCAGGTGCGCCGGAGGCAACTCCCGCGCCCGCCAGGCCATGTCGTCCACGAACCGGCCCGGCTTCCCGTACGCCCGGAATAGGCTCGCCTCCGCCGCCTCCATCAACTCGCGCGCGGCCGGCTCGGCGCCCGCGTCGTGGGCGAGGACCCAGTCGACGTACGGCACCAGGGAGTTGGCCTTCGGAGGCAGCGTGACGGTCATGCGGAAGATCCTGACACGCACCACTGACATTCAGGCACGAACCCTCGGGCGGAGCTGAACTTCGCGAATCTGGCCCGGCGGTGCCCCGCCCAGCACCTATAACCGGACCTGCCCGCACGGCCGGGCACCGTCCCGATCCCCACTCGGCCGTACGGACGACGGGCAATGGCTGTGCAGGTCAGCCGTCTGTCCGGGCTGCTGGGCAACCTCGCTGTGAGGGCGCACATCCGCTCCAGCCGTGCCACGTCGACGGCGGTCCAGCGGCGGTGCCGGCCACGGTGCGGCCGGTGGGGGCGAGGCCGTAGCGACGATCCCATGAACGGACCGTTGTGGGCGCCACCCCGAGCCGCCTCGCCACCTCACCGGTGGTCAGCCCTCCATCATGCGGTGCACCGGTCTGATCACCGTCGCTTCTGTCGCTGCCCACGCTCCGCTCGTACGACGCACAAACGATGCATGTTGTTTCGCGTCGTTTGTGCTTCTGAGACTGCAACCCACGAGTCCGGTCGCTGCGGCGCACGCCCTGGCCGGACCCGCTGGGCAGGCGGCTTTCCGTCCCGCACCGTTCGCCCGGCAGGAGGAACCGGTCAAGAGCCCGAAGATGCGATCCACAGCAGACCGCTTCCCGGCCGCGGAGGAGATCCGGTACGAGGACGAGTTGGCGCGCGGCCTGTGCGCGGCCGACGAGAACGCGTTCGCGGCCGTCTACCGGCGACGGGGGCCACTCGTACACATCTTGGCGACCCGCTCACTCGGCGACACGCACGAGGCCGAGGACGTGCCCCAGCAGGTGTTCCTTGGCGTCTGGCGCGGACGGGCCGGCTTCCGTCCGGAGCGCGGACCGCTCGGAGCCTGGATCGTCGGCACCACACGCCGGAAGATCATCGACGCTCTGGCAGCCAGAACGAGGCGTCTCACACTGATCGACTCGATCGCGCGCGACGCGGACACACACCGCACGGACGTGAGTGCACCCGACGACGTCGTGGACCGGGTGCTCCTGGTCGGTGCCCTGTCAGGTCTCCCCCACGGCCAGCGCGAGGTGCTGTGCATGGCGTTCTACGACGACCTGGCCCAAAGCCGGATCGCCGAACGGACCGGCATGCCTTTGGGCACCGTCAAGAGCCACAGTCGACGCGGCCTGCACCGGCTGCGTGAAGGGATCGAGCAGCGCCGCGTCGGTGGGAAGGCCGTGTAGCCGCCTCGGGATCCCCTTGGTCGCTCGCATCCGTGGTGGCGCCCGTGCCCGAAGCAGAGATGAGACTCCGCAACTGGCGGAACCTGTTTATGAAGGGATATTCCACATGACCTCCCGGACCCCCCTCGCCCTCGCCGCCATGGCCGGCGTCTGTGCTCTGGCCCTCGGCGTCACGGCGCCCGCCACGGCGGCCCCCGCCGCGGGCGGTGACGACGCGGCCATGGTGTCCGTCTTCCACGGCGTTCCCGGGCTGACCGTCGATGTCTATGCCAACGGTGACAAGCTGCTCGAAGACTTCAAGCCCGGCACCGTGACCAGCCCCCAGGCCCTCGACGCCGGGACCTACGACATCGAGGTCTTCCAAGCCGGCCAAAGCCCTGACGGCACACCGGCCATCGAGAAGGAGATCAAGGTACCGGCCGGAGCGAACGCCGCCGTCGCGGCCCACCTCTCCGCAGACGGCAAGCCCCGACTGACGGCCTTTGCCAACGACGTCTCCCGGACGGACACCGGAAAGGCACGGCTGACAGTGCGTCACGTCGCCGCTGCTCCGGCCGTGGACGTCCGAGCAGGCGGACAGCCCGTATTCAAGGGACTGGAGAATCCCAAGGAGGCCACCACCACGGTCGGCGCCGGCACCGTCTCAGCCGACGTAGTGCTCGCCGGCACGAACACCGTGGCGATCGGCCCGGCCGACCTGACCATGAAGGAGAACACCAGCAACATCGTCTACGCCTGGGGCAGCGCGGAGGACAAGAGCCTCGCGCTGGCGACCCAGACGCTCAGCGTCAAGGAATCTGCACCGAACGCCGCCCACTAGGGCGGCAGTGGCACCGCCATCAGCGCGAACTCCTCACCCCACCGGCTCGCTTGGCCGCCGCGGCCGGTGGGGTCACGCTGACCGGGAACGTCCTGGCCGCGGTCCTCACCCTCGGAACCCTCCTGTGGGGACAGGCGTCACCGCCGCCTGGCTTCGGCCCGGCCTTTTGCGGCCTGGCGGCGTGTCCCGCCGAGTTGGCCAGGCGCGGCGGGAACGCCGCTGACAGGTGGACAGTACACGCAGGTCCCCGCCCGGTGTTGCCGGGCGGGGACCTGCGTGTGCGAGGAGCTCGTCCTGCGGCCTGGGGGTCCCGCACAGGAGCTGGGGCCGTCACATCGCGGTCGGCGTGCGGGTCCCGCCCCGGGACCGGGACAGCAGGGTGCCCAGGACGATCATGCCGATGCCCAGGACGAAGTGCAGCCAGTCGTCGGCCGTGTCGAACGGTACGAAGTTCGCTCCGCTGTCGTGGTCGATGATCAGGCCGTACAGCCACAGCACCAGGTAGATCACGCCCCCGGCCAGCAGGAACGTGCGGGCGCCCGAGGCCGTGCGGGCCATGGCGATACCCGCTACGCCGAATGCCAGGTGCACGAGGTTGTGCAGGACGGACACCTGGAAGATTCCGAGCAGTTGGGCCCCGGAGTCTTCGGAGGCAAACTCCATCGTGCTGTAGTCGGTGGTGATCCCAGGGATGAACCCCAGGACCCCCACGAGCAGGAACACTGAACCGACCAGCAGCGCTGCCCGCTGGACGGGGACGCGGACGTTTGTCCTCGCGTGCGTGGAGGTCGTCATGGCCGCATTCCTTCCTGTCGCGGCGCCTTCGCCGGCGCCGAACGGCGGCGAGTACTCCTCGGGCGAGTACACCTCGCCCGGAGGCGCTGTCTCACGTTGGATTCCCGCATCCGACCGCGGTCGGATGCACGGAAGCGGTCAGGCCGGCCCGCGGGACCGCACGGCCGTCCGTCGGCAGGGCGGGCGGGGGGCATGCACCGGCCCGGCGATGCGTCGGTCACTGCGTTGACGTCGCATCGAAGCCCGGCGATGAGGATGTGCTGTGCCAGCCGTCATGTCCTCAGGCCTGGATGTGCCGTTCCAGTGAGTGTCGTAGGTGGTGCAGTCCGCGGCGGGCGTTGCTTTTGACGGTGCCCAGGGGCCAGCCGGTACGGTGGGCGATTTCGGTGTGGGTGAGGCCTTCATAGAAGGCCAGGTACAGGACCTGCCGCTGGGGCTCGGAGAGGTGGGCCAGTTCCTGTTGGAGCAGGATGCGGTCGAGGACGGCGTCGGTGGCGTCGGCGGGGCCGCCGCGGGGTGCGAGAACCGCGAGGGTCTCTCTGGCTGCGGCGATCAGTTCGCTGCGTCGGGTGCGGGCTGTGAGGGCGTCGGCGATGCGGTGGCGGGTGATCCCGATGATCCATCCGGCGATGCTGCCGCGTTCGGGCCGGTATCCGTGCCGGCCTCGCCACAGTCCGAGGAACACCTGTTGTGTGACGTCCTCGGCTTCCTTGGCATCGCCCAAAGAGCGCCAGGCGAGTGTGTGCACCAGCGTCGCCCAGCGGTGGTACGCCGCGGCGAGACAGACCTCGTCGCCTGCGATCAGCCCTGTGGCAAGCTCTTCGTCGGTGGGCGGCTGCCTTGTGGGCAAGACGGCGCTCGGAGTGAGCGGACAAAGGCTCATGGCGCTGGCTCCTTACCTCAAGGGCAGTTCTCCTGTCGACTCCGCCATCCTGGGAGTGCGGAAGCAAGCGCCACCACCTGCATCGATTGTGCGTCGTACAGTCGTCGTATGGCGCATTCGGGGCAGAACGGCACATCCGGGCGGGCCCGCTCCGCAGCCTTTCGGCGCGAGGATCCGGGGCTCACCACGGGGGCGGTCGCGCGCCGGCTGGGTGTGTCGCCCACGACGCTGCGGTCATGGGACCGTCGGTACGGCATCGGGCCCGCACGCCGTGCCGACGGCCGGCATCGCCGCTGGTCCGCGCGGGATGTGGCGATGCTGGAGGCGATGTGCCGGTTGACCGCAGCCGGGATGCCGCCGGGCGAGGCGGCGCGGGTGGCCAAGGGCGAGGCGGCGCGGGTGGTGGCCAAGGGCGAGGCGGCTGCCGTCCCGCACGACACGGCTGCCACCGCGCCGGCACCGTCCGGCGGCCTGGCACGGCCTGGCCCTGAACCGTCCGGCGTCCCCGGACCGGGCGGCCCGGAACCGGTCGGCTTGGCACTGCCGGGTGACCCAGGACCGGCGGGTGGCCCCGGGCCGGCGGGAACGCTTCCCGGGGGCGACGTGCTCCAGGCTTGTCGTGGCCTGTCCCGGGCGGCGGTACGGCTCGACGCGCCCGCAGTGGAAAAGCTGCTGGCACAGGTGGTCGAGGGGCACGGGCTCGCCGTCGCCTGGCAGGACGTGATGGTCCCCGCGCTGCACGCGGTGGGACGCAACTGGGAGTCCTCCGGCGACCGGTACGTCGAGGTCGAGCACCTGCTGTCCTGGCATGTCTCCACCGTCCTGCGCCGCTGCACGCCGCCTCCCGCGCCGCCGGGCGGGGGCATGGCGCCGGGGCCGGTCGTGCTGGCCTGTGTGCCCGGGGAGGAACACACGTTGCCGCTGGAGGCGCTCAATGCCGGGCTGGGCCGGCTCGGTCTGCCGACGCGGATGCTGGGCGGCGCCGTACCCGCCGAGGCGGTGACCGCGGCGGTGCGACGTCTTGGCCCCGCGGCCGTCGTCCTGTGGGCGCAGGCCCGCTCCATGGCCAGCGTGCCGCTGGCCCGGCATGTCGCCGGCATGCGGTGGGGGGTGAAGGGCGCGCGCAGGCAGCCGCTGGTGGTACTGGGCGGTCCCGGCTGGGCCGGTCACTCCGCCTCGGGGATGCTCAGGCCGACGGGGCTGCGGGAGGCGATGGAGATGCTGTCCGGTGTCCGCGGGGCACCGGTGGCGCCGGGCGATGCGGCTCGGTGACGGTCCGGGAAGCCGCGGCACGGGTGGTCGTGCCTGTGCCGCGGCACCGTGTGCGCGTGGGGCGGGTGGGCGCTCGCGAAGGCCTCAGGAGCAGGCCGCCGTGTCGCCCGCACGGGCGGTGCGGAAGCGGTCGAGGCCGTGGGAGAGGGCGATGACGGGGTCCGGGTAGTCGAGCGCGGCGCGGTCCGGGCCCGGCAGCTTCCACGGCTCGTGGATCGCGGGCCCCGCCAGGGCGGCCAGTTCGGGCACCCACCGGCGTACGTAGTCGCCGCCGGGGTCGTACCGCTTGCCTTGGAGGACGGGGTTGAGGACCCGGTTCGGGCGGGTGTCCGTGCCCGTCCCGGCCGTCCACTGCCAGTTGAGCTGGTTGTTGGCCAGGTCCCCGTCCACCAGCCAGTGCAGGAAGTGCCGCGCGCCGATCCGCCAGTCGACGTAGAGGGTCTTGGTGAGGAAGCTCGCGGTCAGCAACCGTCCACGGTTGTGCATCCAGCCCTCGTGATGCAGCTGGCGCATCGCCGCGTCGACGACCGGGTAGCCGGTACGGCCCTCCCGCCACGCCTCGATGTCCGCGAGAGCCTCCTCCTCGGTGCGCCAGTGGTCGTGCCGGGTGCGGTAGTCGGTGCGGGAGGTGTCCGGGCGTGCCGCCAACACCTGGCGGTGGAAGTCGCGCCAGGCGAGCTGTCGTACGAATGCCTCGGCGCCCGAGCCGCCCACGCGGCGTGCCCGGTGCGCGAGTTCGACGGGAGACAGGGTGCCGAAGTGCAGGTGAGGGGAGAGCCGGGAGGTGCCGTCACCGGCCAGTTCGTCGCGGCGGTCCTCGTACGCGCCGAGCCCGCCGCGCAACCAGGCGACCAGACGTTTTCTGCCCTCGGTCTCACCGCCCCGTGCCAGCCCCGGGGACAGGGCGCCAGGAGCGCCGCGGGAGGGCAGCGGCTGCGAGCCGATGCCGTCCGGGACGGGCACCCTTCGGGGCACGGCGAGGGGTGTCCGCAGGGGGTGCTGCGACCAGTGCCGGAAGTAGGGCGTGAAGACGGAGAAGTGGTCGGAGGAAGCGGGGGTGACCGCGCCGGGCGGCACGGCCGTGGCCACCGTGTCGTGCACGTGCAGGCGCCTGCCCTCCGCCTCCAGGGCCCGGCGCAGCCGCGCCTCACGCCGGTGGGCGTGCCCGCTGGCGTCGGCCGCCAGGTGCACCTCGTCGGCGTCGGCCTCGGCGGCCGCCTTGCACACCTCGGCCACCGTGTCGCCGGAGCGCACGACGAGCCGGCCGCCGCGCTCGCGCAACCCCGCGTCCAGATCGCGCAGACAGTCGGCGAGGAAGGCGAGCCGGTTGGGAGCGGCGAATCCCGCCGCGTCCACGGCCGGGTCGCGCACGAACAGCGGTACCACGTCTCGCGAGCCGTCCAGCGCCGCCCGAAGCGGCGGATGGTCGTGCAGCCGCAGATCGCACGTGAAGACGACGACCGAGACGTTCATGGCGGTGGCTCCGGTTCTGGGCGGGCGGGTGGTTCCCGGGGCGTGTGTTGCCTGTTTCCGGCTGGGGGCACCGGGCGGTTGTGTCATGTGTCCTTGGTTTACGGCGGGGGCTGAGTCCCTGGTTTCCGACTGGGGCGCTCCCCCGGATGCGTGGTCAGGAGACGGCGGCCCGTTCCCGCGGCGGCAGGAAGGGCGTCCTGGCCGCTGCGCGGGCGATGTTGCGTGCCATTCCGCCGAACACCAGGGCGTGGAAGGGCGAGACGCTCCACCAGTACACCTGCCCCAGCAGGCCGCGCGGATGGAACAGGGCCCGTTGACGGTAACGGGTGCGGCCCGCCGCGTCCGTGTCGGCGTACATCTCCAGCCAGGCCAGGCCCGGCAGCCGCATCTCGGCCCGCAGACGCAGCAGCCGGCCGGGGTCGATCTCCTCGACCCGCCAGAAGTCCAGCGAGTCGCCGACTCGCAGTCGCGCCGCGTCACGGCGGCCACGGCGCAGGCCCACTCCGCCGACGAACCGGTCCAGCCATCCCCTGACTGCCCAGGCCAGCGGGAAGGAGTACCAGCCGTTGTCACCGCCGATACCCTCGATGACCCGCCACAACGCCTGAGGGGAGGCGTCGACGGTCCGCTCACGGCGGTCGGTGTAGAGGCTGCCGCCCGCCCAGTCGGGATCGGTGGGCAGCGGGTCGCTGGGGGCGCCGGGCACGGAGGCCGACGACCACCGGGTGGTGACCTGCGCGTCACGTACCCGCCTGAGCGCGAGCCGTACCGCTTCGTCGAAACCGATCGGATGGCCGGGCGGGTCGGGCACATACCGTGCGATGTCATGTTCCTGGCAGACCACCTCGTGGCGCAGTGACTCCGTCAAGGGGCGGGCGATGGCGGCAGGTACCGGGGTGACCAGCCCCACCCAGTGGCTGGACAGGCGGGGGGTGAGAACCGGGACGGGCAGGATGCGACGGCGCGGCAGGCCCGCGACGGCGGCGTAACGGACCATCATGTCGCGGTAGGTCAGCACATCCGGACCGCCGATGTCGAACGACCGGTTGACGTCAGCGGGCATACCGGCGCTGCCCGCCAGGGTCCGCAGCACGTCCCGCACCGCCACCGGCTGGATACGGGTGTGCACCCAGCTGGGCGTGACCATCACCGGCAGCCGCTCGGTGAGATAGCGAAGCATCTCGAAGGAGGCCGACCCGGAGCCGAGGACGACCGCCGCCCTCAGCACCGTCGTGGGCACCCCTGACTCCAGCAGGATCCGGCCGACCTCGGCACGCGAGCGCAGATGCGGCGACAGGTCCTGCTCGGGCACCTCGGCGGGGGTCAGCCCGCCGAGATAGACGATGCGCCGCACGCCCGCCGCGCGGGCACACCGGGCGAAGACGCGCGCCGCACGCCGGTCGGTGTCCTGGAAGTCGCGGCCGGTGCCGAGGGCGTGCACCAGGTAGTAGGCGACGTCGACGCGGGCCAGGGCGTCGGCCACCGACGCGGCGTCCGTGACGTCCCCGCGCACCACCTCCACCCGGCCGGCCCAGGGATGGCCGCGCAGCCGCTCCGGCGAGCGCGCCAGGCACCGCACGCGATGGCCCGCGGCCAGCAGTTCGGGGGCCAGCCGCCCACCGATGTAGCCGCTGGCCCCGGTCACCAGGCAGGTCAGGCCCGCGTCCGTACCGTCAGCCGCCATCGTCCCGCCTCCTTCGCGGCGATTGCCTGTCCATGGTCGCTTCCCCGGCAAGGCGGGTTACGGATGCACAGCGGGCCGTTCGTTCCGGGCGGCCCGGCAGCCACACCGTCCAAGACCGCCAGCGCCACCCCGTACCGGGCGGCCGTAGCGCCCGAGCTCCTCGGCGGCCTTCGAGACCTCCGCCCTCAAGCGCTGTGGAGCCGCCGTAGCCGGGGGACGGCCTGAACAGCGTGTGCGGACCACAAGCCCGTTGCCGGGCCTGCCGAGGTGATGTGACGGCAGGGGAGGTGTGGTGACGGCAGGGGCAATACCGTCTGCCACGCGTGGGCGGGTGCGCCGAGGGCCCCCGTACGATGCCGACGGCGCCGCACCACACAAAGGCCCGTTCATCCGGTTTGAGCGGCGGGTGCATCCGACCGCGGCGTCGGCACCGCATACCTCTACGCGTCACACCGATGACGCCCTCCCCCACAGGCGTGCCGCCGGCCGAGCAGGCGGGCGGTTGTCCAGCTCTGACGCACCTCCCGCCGACGGACCGTGGAGGCTGCCGGGGCGGAGGGAGCGTGCAGGCCGTGCTCCGGGGCGCTGCGGTGTGGCCGACGAACCATCCGGGCCGACTGAACATGGAGGTACCCGTGGCCATTCGCCATCGTCTGATCCACGTCAGCCCCAGTGCCGTATGGGCCGTCCTCGCCGACGGCGACCAATACGCGCAGTGGGTGGTGGGAACCGCGAAGTCCCACCCCGTTCGCGGGCATTGGCCGCAGTCGCACGCGGCGCTGCACTACCAGATCCGCTTCGGCCCGCTGCGCCTCTCCAACGAGACGGTCGTCCGCCACAGCCAGGAGGACGTCAGCTTGGAGCTGGAGGCCCACGCCGGTGTGCTGGGCACGGCGCGCATCGCGATCGAGCTGCGGCCGTGGGGCGAGCACTGCCTGGTGATCCTGGACGAACACCCCCTGCGGGGAGCGGGCGGCCGGCTGCACAACGCCGGCTTCGAGGCGCTGATCCACCTGCGCCACCGCGCCATGCTCGCCCGGCTTGCTCGGCTGTGCGAGAGCCAGGCGCCCCGCGCCGGCCGTCCAGCCCTGCAGCAAGCGCAGTTCGCGTCGGCGGTGCCGGCCGCGGGCGGAGCCGGCCATGCCTGACGCCGTGGTCATCGGCGCGGGCCCCAACGGCCTGGTGGCCGCCGACGTTCCGGCGGACGCCGGGTGGAGAGTCGAGGTGCTGGAGCAGCAGCCGGAGCCCGGAGGCGCGGCGCGTCACGACCGAGGCGTCGATGCGGCCTTCGTCCACGATCTCTTCAGCTCCTTCTACCCGCTCGCAGCGGCCTCGCCCGTCCTGACCGCGCTGCGCCTGGAGGACCACGGGCTGCGGTGGAGCCACGCGCCCAGTGTCCTGGCGCATCCCCTCACCGACGGCACCTGCGCCGTCCTGGACCGGAACCTCGACACCACCGCCGCGTCCCTCGAGGCCTTCGCACCGGGCGACGCAGCCGCCTGGCGACAACTGCACGAGGTGTGGCAGCGCCTGCGCGACGACCTCCTGGACGCTTTGCTCACCCCGTTCCCTCCCGTCCGCGCAGCAGCGCGGCTGGCGCTGCGGCTGCGCGCGGCGGGCAGACTGCGCATGGCACGCTCCCTGGTGCTGCCGGTGCGGTCCCCGGGCGCAAGGCCATCCCCGGGCACTGGACGTTCCAGATCCTCCATGCCTGCGACGCCACCTACTACCGGCCGTTCCAGCACCTGGAGGCGAGCCCGCTGCAGGAGTCGGCCCAGGGCCGTGACCACCTGACGAGGCGGAGATGAAGGAGGGCCGCCGTACGCACGGCCACCCCGACCACACCGCGCGCCCGCCCGCCCACGCACGCGCATCCCGAAACCGCCCCCGCAGGGAAGTAGAAGTAGCCGACAACACGGCCACCGAACCGGGAAGGAAGGGCAGCCCATGCACACGAGCCCACTGGCCGACCGTACGGTCGCTGTCACCGGAGCCGCCCGCGGCCTGGGCGCGGCACTGGCCCACGAGATCGCCCGGCGCGGCGCCCGGGTGGCGCTGCTCGGACACGAGAAGGCCGCCATGGACGCGGTGGCCGCGGCCCTGCCGGGGCCGGCCCTGGCCGTCGAGGTCGACGTCACCGACCCCACCGCGCTCGACGCAGCGGCCCGCGCCGTACGCGCCGGCCTCGGACCCCCCTCCGCCGTGGTCGCCAACGCGGGCATCGCCGAGGGCGGCCCCTTCCTCGCCTCCCACCCAGCCGCCTGGCGCCGCGTGATCGACGTCAACCTCACCGGCAGCGCTCACACGGCCCGGGCCTTCCTGCCCGACCTGCTCGACACGGCCGGCTACTTCCTCCAGATCGCCTCACTGGCCTCGATCGGCGCCGCCCCCCTGATGAGCGCCTACTGCGCCTCCAAGGCAGGTGTCGAGGCCTTCGCCCACACCCTGCGGGCCGAGGTGGCGCACCAGGGGGTCGGCGTGGGCATCGCCTATCTCAACTGGACGGACACGGACATGATCCGCGACGCCGACCGGCACGCCGTCCTACGCGAACTGCGCGCCCACATGCCGGCGCCGGCCCGCAAGGTGTATCCCGTGGACACGGTCGCCGCCCGCCTGGTCCGCGGCCTGGAGCGCCGTCGTACGGCCGTGTACGCGCCGGCGTGGCTGCGCCTGACCCAACCGGTGCGTGCGGCCCTGCCACCCGTGGTACTGCGTATGTCGCGCCGTGAACTGCCCCGCCTGGAGGCCGTGGAGCCTCTCCGATACACCGGACCACTCGGCGCGGGTGGCCTGGCCGACCGTGCTGCCTCCGGGCCGGGTCCCTGACATCGTGGTGGACCAGCGCAGCCGGCCTCCCGCTGCCGGCGCGATCAGGTTCACCATGATCCCGTGCGACTCGCCGGCCGGCTTCGCGCCGCGGGCAGCCCGGCCACCCCAGGCCTTCGCTGCCGCGCACGACAGGTTGTTGTCCAGGCCGGACATGCCGCCCCGTCGTCAGGACGACTCGTCCGCAGCCCTGCTTGCTCGACCACGTACGCACACGCGGCCCGCATCGTGTGGGACGAGCCGATGAGTGAACGTCGAGGTGGGCTAGGGCTCGCTGAGGTGACTCGGGCAGGCCGCCCCGGCAGGTGATCCCGGCGTTGTCGACGACGATGTCGATGCGGGGGCCACCAGTCCGCGCGTGGGGCGATACGGTGCGGGGTCCAGGCGGGCGGGAGGGCGATGCTGAGGAAGGTGAGCCGCTCCAGGTCGTCGGACATGTGGTCTCCTCGGCGCTCGCCCCCCTTGCGATGCCGCCGCCCGCCCCACCCCACGCAATCGAACGCGCGAACGACGTGCCGCTGATCTATCGCCCGACCTGCCGCACCTCCGCAAGGTCGAGACATTCCTCGCGCTCGCCCAGGGGCGGGTCCGAGAGGAGATCGCCGAGCAGGAGCGCGGGGAGACGGAGCGGCAGCGCGGCGTCCAGGCTCGACCGCCCGCCCCGACCGGCTGACCGAGCGGGGCCTGCCCGGGCAGGACTCGGTGTACGTCCACGCCAGGGACTGCTGGACCGCAGGGAAGCAGTCGGCGGGGATCAGCCGGGAGCAGGCCCTGCGCGCGCTGGCCGACGGCATCAAGGGGTGTACGGACCTTGGCCTTGAAGGCCTTCCCGTTCGCCTTCGCTTCGGCCACCAGCTCGCGTAGCGTCATCCCCCCGACCACCGGAAACAGTGCCCGGCGTACGACCTCGTCCGGCTTGTCGACGGCCGCCGTCGCCAGCTTGAAGAGAGCTTCTCCACCCGCCGCTCGGCACGGGCGTTGATCTTGGACACCAGGGCGACCAGCAGGTCCACCAGGGCGGCGGTGATCTCCGCCGGGCGTGAGGAGCACAGCGCCGCGAGCAGGGTGATCCGTACGCCCTCGCTGGTGTCGCGGAAGTCGGAGGGGTACGTCTTGATCGCCCGTGCCCGTCGGGCAGCCCGAGCTTGCGCACGTCGTAGAGCTTGGTGATCTCGGTCAGCAGGGAGTCCAGGCCGACCGCGCCCGGGTCGCGCTTGAGCGCGGCCAGCAGGGCGGTACCCGCCTCATTGTCCTCGGCCACCAGACAGCAGCCGGGCCGTGCCCGTCTCGCCCAGGTGGCCGATCGTGCGGGCGCAGAACGTCTCCTCCCTCTTGCTCCGCCCCGCGACGAGTACCTTCTCGCCCCGGGTACAGCCCGGCGGCTCGATCTTCCGGGCCCGGCACTCGACCAGCAGGGCCTCGCGCGGCCGGTCCTCCACCAGCTCGACCGGGCAGACCTCCACGGCCAGCCACTCGGCCAGCGCCTCTCGTCCGCGACCGTTGACGGCCGAAACCCCAGAGCCTCGCGGATCTGCTTGCGGTGGTACTCGGCAGTCCGGCCGACCAGCGTGTACTTCGCGAAGTCGGTGGCCGGAACCTTCACCAGATCGGCAACGTACTCCACCGCGGCCGGCGGGCCCTCTTCCAGCACATCGGGGAACCGGCCTTCCAGCTCGAAGAACTTCAGCAAAAGGCTGAAGCCGAGCCGGGTTCTCACGCTCTTGTTCGCCACCGGGTCCCAGTCGCCGTCTACCAACGTCCAGTTCGCCAACAGCTCCTCTGGCGATCACTCTCGCCGCACGCCCGCTCCTTTGGCCTCGATCACTCGATCAGACCGACGACGGCGCCCAGGACAGGGAAACGGGACCCGTCCGGCTGTCCGAGACCTACTTTGCGGCTGGTGTCCGAGCTAGGACTCCGGGGCCGTCTCTACGAGTTCAATTAGACCGCCGTTCGTGGGCGATATCGGCCGGCGATCACCCGTAGAGCGAGCGGATTCCCGGGCTGTTGCCCTTGAAACGCTGGCCTGCGGCGATCTCCTCGCCGACCATCGACCAGACGGTCTCGTCGTCCTGGAAGGGGAGCGGGTCGATGCTGCTCGTCTCCTGACGGATACGCTCGACCTCGCGCTCCAGGCGCTCGAAGTCGGCTTCCTCGTCGCCGTCGTCACCGCTGAAGGTGAACTCCTCGAGCAGGCGCTGGAACCGGAGGGTGACCTGGACGAGGGAGGAGACGTCCGTGTGGAGTTCCCGCACGGCCTCCTCGTCGGCGTCGAAGGCGTGCACCTTGCCGGAACCGGGGTCGAGGGCGAGGTGGGCGTTGAGCAGCCAGCCGACGACGGGCCATTCGCCCGCCTCCTCCGAGGCGTCCTCGAAGTCCTCGGCGTCCACGACATCCTGGACGAGGGGCAGCCGACCGGAGTTTTCGTCGGGCTCACGCAGCCAGAGCGTCCCGGTCGGGACGCCGACGGTCTGCAGGAGGCGGGCGCCCTCGGTGTCCGCGGTGGAGGGCGGGAAGGCGGTGGCGGGGAGGGTCGCGAGCCGGTCCTCGCCGAAAATGTCGGCGAGTTCGCTGCGGGTGACGTCGAAAAGCACTGCCGGAACTCCGAACTCGGCGGCGGCATGGGCGCCATGGGACTCTTGGTGGACGGAAGCGGTCACAACAACAGCGTTGCGGATCGAGGTGCTTCGGGCGGCTCCGACCGCGGAGTTGCCACCTCAAACGCATGTTCCCACTTCCTCGTACCAAGCATCGAACGGATGGAGTTTCCACATCTCCGACCGACGAGCAGCATGCCCCCCTGAACGAACCAGTCGGTCCTGCGCGGTGTGCAGCCATCAGAAACGGCGCATGAGAAGGCACTCGTGTCCGTTATGAGTCGCGAGCCAGACGTCGGCGCATCATGCGCCAACCGAGACTTCGCTCTACGAGCTCGCAACAGGATCTTGTGGAGGTGCGCTGGTGGGCATGACCCCGCGGTGACCGAGCTGGACTTGAGGTCTTGGCAGCGTACAACTGCGACAACAAGGCCTTCTGCTATTTGAGTTGGTTGACGCTACCGAGCTACCAAGGGGCCCTGTTCTCATGCCCGGCCCCAGCCGCGATCACCCGATCGAGACTCCCGTTCGACGGACACCACTCAAGATCGGAAAGACAACAGCTTCTAGCGCTCCGGCCCAACACTCTCCAGGACAGTACGTTTTCGGCGCAGCTTGCCGCAGGGGAAACCGCTCACACAAGGGGCTGGGCAGTCGGAGCTCGGCTTCCCCGCCCGTACGTAGCGTGGTCGGGGAGCCATCGATCCTTGTGGCACGTACAGGCTGGTTCAGGTGCCGGCGACCGGGTATCGGCTTGTGATCGCGACGCGGTTGAAGGCGTTCATCAGCGTTGACAGCCAGGCGACCGCCGAGACCTGATCTGCGGAGAGCACAGCTGCGGCCGCGTTGTAGTCCGCGTCGCTCACGTGCCCTTCCGACACGCGGGCGATCGCCTCAGTCAGACGTAGGGCCGCGCGGTCGGTCTCTGAGAAGTAACCTGTTTCTTCCCACGCGGGCAGCACTGCGATCCGGTCCGGGTTCTCACCTTTCTTGAGCGCGTCGCGGGTGTGCATTCTGAGACAGAACGCACAGCCATTGATCTGGGATGTGCGGATTTTCAAAAGCTCGACCAGGAGCGGGTCGAGACCTGCCGCGGTGGCGGTCTCTTCCACCGCCGACGACAAGGCGAGAAGAGCCTTGTAATTGGTCGGGTGCTGCTTTCCCATGTTGACGCGTTGCTTCTCAGTCTCTGACTCAGTCATGGGTTCCTCCTCGTCGTGTGGCCGGACGACCCATAAGGGCTGCCTCGGCCTCGCCTCATCTGTGCCATTGTTGCGAGCGGCGGTGATGCGCAATGGGAATTACGTCTTCGAGCTTCTCACCGCGCTTTTGTTCCCGCCTGGTAAGGACCAGGGCCCGGTCGAAGCCGGTGCGCGGAGCAGCTTTCGGCTCGCCCCCAGCACGCCGGTCAGGCGTAGAACTCCTCCATGGACCAGCTGCCTTGGTAGTCGGCGAGCTTGAGGATGGCATCGGCGTCGTCGACCGGGGGGTAGATCCATTCGGCGTTGATCCGACGCTTGAGCGCCTTGCCCTGCTCTCTCGTCTTCTGGACGGTCCGGTCCCAGCCCGTGGTGACTACCGCGCCGGCGGCCCCCAGGTCCAGGCACGTGACGTAGGGATTCGGGGCGAAGGGCGCCAGGTCCAGCCCGAGAACATCGGCGGCCACGTTGTGGCCGGCGAACTTGCCCATCGGGATGGCGTGCTGGCAGCTCTGCATCACCGTGTGTCCCGCTTCGGCGACAGCCGCTGCGGTGTCACCCGTCGCGAACACCTCGGGCGCTCCGAGAACGCGCAGGAACTCGTCCACCCGCAGTCGCCCGCCCCGGTCGCGCTCGCCGGGGATGCACTGGGTGAGCGGGCTGGCGGCCATGCCGGCCGTCCAGATCACGGTGGAGGACGGGATCAGTTCGCCGTCGGAGAGCTCGACCTCGCTGTCGGTGACCAGCTCAACCGTCTTGCCCAGGCGCAGCTCGACGCCAAGATGACTCAGGGCGGAGCTGATGGGCGGGCGCGGACCTTCGCCCAGCTCGGGGCCCAAGACGTCGGCGCGCTCCACCAAAACGACGCGTACATCATCGGCGTCGCCAGCCACTTCCCGCAGTCGGGCGACCAGTTCCGCGGCTATTTCCAGGCCGGTGAAGCCTGCTCCGATGACGACTGCGGTGAAGCGACCGGCCGTCGCCGGGCGCTGCGGCAGGCGTCGCACGTGGTGGTCGAGGGCCGCGGCGGCATCCAGGGTGTCCACGTCGAAAATCCACTCGGAGCCGGGGATCGCCGGGCGCACGAGCTGGCTGCCGGCAGCCAGCACCAGACGGTCATAGCCCAGCACCGTGTTCCGGCCGCTTCGGACGATCGCGTTCACTGTCCGGCTGTTGGTGTCGATGTCGGTGACGGTCGCGGCGATCCGCCGTACCCCGATCGGACCGAGCACCCGGTCCAGCGCCACACGCATCACCTGCGGATCGGCCTCGTAGAGCCGCGGACGGATCACCAGGTCATCACCGCTGCTGACCACCGTCACCTGCAGTTGCTGCTGCGGCACGCCGTGGGCGCGTGCCGCGCGTACGGCGGCTGCGGCGGCCCACACACCGGCGAACCCACCACCAATGATCAGGATGTTCTTCATCTGGATGCATCTCCGGAAGGCACGGTCATGCCGCGCGGGAAAAGGATTGGTCGCACCCCAGCGCCTGGCGAACATGTCTTGCCACGGTGGGGAGCGTGTGCGTCGTTCTCGGCCTGCACGTCGGCGAGTCTCTGCTCGGCCAGCGCCTTCCGTCAGAACGCTTCGGCTCCTCATGGCGGTCGCCGTCCCGACGGACCATGACGCGTACGGGCACGTCCTGCAAGCGCAGGTGCTCGATGACATTGCGGCCCACGCCGCCCACGCCTGCGATGAGGACGAGGTGACTGGCAGCCATCGGTCGGTCTCCTTCTCTGTAACGGGACAAGATCGCGCATTCGCATCCGCGTAGGGGAACGGGGTCGCGCAGACGATCCCATTAAGAGCATATGCTCTTAATTCCAGAAGGTACCAGAGTCTGCCGCGCCCCCTGTTGTCGTGATGGGCGACACGAGACCGTGCCGGTCTTACGGGCACTACTGCCCGGCCGGATGTCGCCGGAGATCGAGGAATGCTTCCAGAGCGCGAAGAACGAGTACGGCCTGGACCAGATGGTGGCGAGCCCCGAATCCAGCAGCGAGCGGGTTGTCATCGGCGCGGCGGACGGGACGCCGTGGCATGCAAAGAGGGTGCGCGCGGTGGCCTTGTTCCGGCACGTCTGCATCACCTCGGGCGGGTTGGCGGTCGGGGACCGAGGGCGCGGGCGAGCCGGGCCGTGGGGACGAGGTACCACTCGTTCCAGGTCAGGACACCGG
This sequence comes from Streptomyces sp. NPDC059866, assembly GCF_042731325.1. Taxonomy (NCBI): domain Bacteria; kingdom Bacillati; phylum Actinomycetota; class Actinomycetes; order Kitasatosporales; family Streptomycetaceae; genus Streptomyces; species Streptomyces sp. NPDC059866. The sequence goes on from NZ_JBHWJT010000019.1 coordinate 120,450, forward strand.
CAGGTCGTACCGTTCTGCGAGCGTGCGGCCGACCGCGAACAGGGCCGTGGTATCGCTGGGGCCGGCGACGACGTGGTCGATGATGAACGGTTTCTCCCACGTCGGCTCGGCCTCGCCGACGAGCAGGACACCGGCTGCACAAGGGACCTGTCGGCTCAGGGAACAGCTCACTCGCTCTCGGAGGAGCGACCCTCTTCCGTCACACGAACGGTCTGGGCCCGTCCGTGGCCGGCGCGCTCATGGACGGGGGGAGCCGGCGTGCGTTCGATCTGCAGGCTGAGCAGTTCCGGGCGGCTGTAGTGTCCGCGCGCATCCATCAGGCGCTTGCGCACGTCGATCTGCGCGAAATCCAGGTCGGCGATGACTTCACCTTCGCCGGACGTGAGCGGCTCCCCCAAGATGCGGCCTTCGGGATCGACGATGGCGATGAAGAAGCCGCCGGAAATCGCGCCGACCGGGCCGCCGGTGTCCTTGGCGATCTGCGCCTGCTGGCCGGTATCGAGCCAGGCGGTGGCGTTGACAACGAAGCAGGCCGACTCCAGTGCATGCTGGCGGATGTTGACCTCGATCTGGTCGGCGAACTGCTGGCCGCCGAAGGAGCCGGGGTACATCGCGGCGTGGATCTGCTCGCCGTCGGCGATCAGGGCATAGCGGGCCAGTGGAAGGTAGTGCTCCCAGCAGGCGAGCTGGCCGACACGGCCGACGGCGCTGTCCACCGCGCGCAAACCCGACCCGTCACCCTGGCCCCAGATCATGCGCTCGTGGTAGGTCGGCGTGATCTTGCGGCGACGCTGAATCAGCGCTCTGTCAGCGTCGAACAGCAGCTGCGTGTTGTAGATGGTGCCGCCGTCACGCTCGTTGACACCGATCGCGACGACCGTCTGCGCTTCTCGGGCGGCCTTGGCGAGCGCGTCGGTCTCGGCGGACGGAACGGTCACCGCCTCCCCGAGCAGGCGCAAGTGCTCCTTGGACATCATGTAAGGCGGCTGCACGAAGGAGAAGTAGGGATAGTGAAGTAGGAATAGTAGGGAACGACGGTCTCTGCGAAGACCGCGAACTGGACACCCTGCATCCCCAGGTCGCGGATCTTCTTCACGACCTTTTCCACGGTCCCGGCCCGGCTGTAGAGCACGGGGCTGATCTGTACTGCGGCGGCTCGTACGACAGTCACCGTAAGGCCCCTTCCGCATGCACTGACTGTGCGCTTCGCGGTGTTACGCCTGCCAAAGAGGCCGAGGGTTCAGCGCGGATCACTTCCACAAGCCACTGAAGGCAAGAACGGGCGCGGGTGGAGACGCCGGTCCGGCGACGCGAGCGACGTGCTGCAAGGCCGGCTATCGCTGCCCAATTGAACCCTGGTCGTAGTCCTTCAGCAGTGCCTGGCAGGCGGAGCGGGCGATCCAGGCCTGGGCGCGGTCGAACGGCCAGGCACGTTCGCCGACGAGCGTCATCCAGGCGTGCGGGCCGAGGTGGAACCAGAGGATGTCGACGGCCTCCGCGTGGGAGACGTCGGCACGGAGGCCGTCGAGCGCCACGAGGCGGTCAGCCACACGGGTCAGGGCCTGGACGTAGTCGTCGGCTCCCCTGTCCAGGACCGCTTGGACGGCGGGTTCGCCCGGCGGGTTTCGGTAGAAGAGCCCGTACACGAGGTCCCAGTGGCGTTCGTGGGTGAGCCGGGTGCCCTCGGCGGTCACCTCGATCACGGTGCGCGGGTCGTCGCTGGCCTCGACGGCGGCGAGGTTGTCGGCGATGGCCGGGTCGGTCAGGGCCGGCTCCAGCAGGGCCGTCAGGATGCCCGGCTTGTTCCCCACGCTGCTGTACACGGTCGGGACGGCGATCTTCGCCGCCTCCGCGATCTCCCCGATGGTGACCCCGGCATACCCGCGGGCCAGGAAGAGCGTGTGCGCGCTGCTCAGGACGGCCTCACGCGTCGCGGCAGCCGCGTCGTTGCGGCGGGGGGAATGGTACTTCCGGGTGGTCACCCACGCATCTTACCTCCCGCACAAGGAGTGACTATTGACAATAGTCACTTCTAATGAATATGTTCGATACTGTGACTATAAATCATTCTAAGGAATCTGTCGCGGTCATCGAGACCCGCCTTGCCCACCAGGTCCACCGGGTTGCCACCACCCTGCTGGCCGAGGCGGCCGTTCGCCCCTCGGTGCCGCTCGCCGCCTTGGCGCAGCTGCGCGACTTCCTCGTCGCCAACCTGCGCCACCACCACGAGACCGAGGACAACGACCTGTGGCCGCGGATCGTTGCGGCGCAGCCGGCCACGCAGCCCGGGCTCGGCGCGCTGAGCGAGGAGCACGAGCGGCTGGACGCCGCCCTCGACCTGCTGGCCGCGGTGAACCTGAGCGGCGACGAGGTTCAGGGCGGGCCCGACGAGGCCGTCGGCACAGGCCTCGGCGGCGGCGCGGCGGACGGCCCCCGGACCGCGCTGCGGGACGCGGCCGTCGCGGTGCGCGACACGGTGCACGACCACCTGGCCCACGAAGAGCCGCTCCTCTTCCCCGCGCTCCGCGACCACCTCAGCCCCGCGGAGTGGCAGGACTTCGCGCAGCGGGTGATCGCGACCACGCCGCCGGTGGCCGGACATCTGATGGTCGGTTTCCTCGACGAGGTGGGCACGCCCGCGGAGGTGGAACTGGTGCTCGCGGGCCTGCCGGAGCCGGCGCGCCCGCTCCTTGCCGCCATGCGCCTGCAGGCGACGGACGACCTGCGGATCCTGCGCGGGACCGGCTCATGACCTCCGCCGTCCGGTGGCCAGACGTCGCGGACGCCGTGATCAGGGGCGACCTCACGGTTGCGGTCGCCTATGTCACTCCGGCCGACGGTGCCGTGGTCACCAGCGTCTCGCCGGTAGGCCTCGCAGACCGGGAGGCGGGCCGGGTCGGCTTCACCACCTCGCTCGGCTTCCCCAAGAAGCTCGAGCGCATCCTGCGGGACCCGCACGTGGCACTCGCCTACCACACGCGTGAGCACGGCTTCGCCGCAGGCAGCTCGTACGTGCTCGCGCAGGGCACCGCTTCGGTCGACCTGCGCCCCTCGCCGCAGCGCCTGGCGGAGCTGATGCGGGCCTCTGAGCTCTTCCTCGGGGAGACCAGGCGTGGGCCGATATGGGACTGGCTACTGCGCGAGTACCACCAGGAGCGAGTCTTCGTCGACGTCGGGGTCGAGCGCGTCGCCCTCTGGCCCGATCCGGCAGCCCGCGGCGCGATGACGGTCACCGGCGCCGCCTGGCCGAAGGCACCGACCGCGCAGAGGCCGCCGAGGAAGGGTACCGGCCCGCGCGTCGACCTCGCCGCGCTCGCGCGGCAGATCGGCGGGCTGCCGCACCGGCTGCTGGCCTACCGCGGCGCAGACGGCTTCCCCGTCATCGTCCCGGTGGCGGTCACCGGACACGACGACGCGGGACTGCACCTCGACGTGCCCCCTGGACTGTTGCCGCCGGGCGGGCGCAGAGCCGGGTTCCTCGCCCACGCCTTCCGGCCTCAGTGCGTCGGGCTGGGCATGCGAACGCTCACCGGCTGGCTGACCGTCACCGATGAAAGTGCCCGCTACGCCCCCCACACGTCCAAGGGACTGGCCGCGCCACCGAACAAGACTCTCCTGACGGTCTCGAATGGCCTGCTGGCCAAGTACGGGCTGTGGCGTGCCCGTCGTGACGGCACGGCTGCCCGCCTGCAGAACCTCGCCCGCGGCCGGGTGGGCTGACATGGAAGGCCACGGGGCCGCCCCGCGATGCCGAGAGCCCTGACGGCCGGCAGAGCTGCACCTCTGACGGCCGGCGACATCTCCGCCCACCCACGGAATCTCGACGCCACCCGCCCGACGCCCGGCCCCCCAACGGCGGTGCGCTCGACGTCGGCACCGTCCTGAGAGCGCACCCCACTTGCTGCTGCACCGCTGACAGTGCCCGAACTACCCGGTGCCCGGCAGGAGTCGACCAGCTCCTGCCAGGCACGCATCTTCCGCACCTGCCTGAACAGGTCACATCTGACGTCGTCCGAGTAACTGACGAGAAGTAGCCGGCCACCTCACCGACCTGACGCGCTGGCCCGCTGACTGCCGGCGCCGCGGAGCCGACCACCGCGCTGCACCACCTGTCGAAGGCGCGGGATTCCTGTCCCGGGGCTGATCACACCTGACACGCACTTTCCGATCGGAGAAATACTGATGAATTCCTTTGCTGTACACGCCGGTTCGATGTTCGACGGCTTCAGCCTGTCCGGTCCCGCCACCGTGCACGTCTCGGGCGACCGCATCCTGCGCGTGGACCGCACCGGCGCGCTGCCCGCTGACGGCACCGAGGTGATCGACCTCGGCCCCTCGGCCTGCCTGCTGCCCGGTCTCATCGACACCCACGTCCACCTTGCCTTCGACGCCGGTCCAGACCCCGTAACCTCCTTGGCCTCTACCTCCGACAGCGACCTCCTGGCGCACATGCGGGCCGCGGCCCGGTCCGCTCTGCTGGCCGGCATCACCACCGTGCGCGACCTCGGCGACCGCGGCTACCTCTCGCTGGCCCTCGTGGAGGAGATGGCCCAGCACCCGGAGCTGGGGCCGGAGATCCTCCCCGCGGGCCCCCCGCTGACCACACCGGGCGGCCACTGCCACTTCCTCGGCGGCGAGGTCGAAGGCGTCGAATCGCTCCGCGCCGCTGTCCGCGAGCATCACACACGCGGCTGTGCCGTCATCAAGATCATGGCCAGCGGCGGCCACATGACACCGGATTCCGTGCCACCGCACGCGTCACAGTACGGCCTGGAGGACCTGCGTGTCGTCGTGGACGAAGCGCACCGCCTCGGGCTGCCGGTGGCCGCCCACGCCCACGGCGTCCAGGCCATCAGGGACGCCGTGGAAGCGGGCGTCGACAGCCTGGAGCACGTCTCCTTCCTCACCGGTGACGGCATCACCCCCGACCCCGACCTCGTCGACGCCATCGTGAGGAAGGGAACCTTCGTCAGCCTGACGCTGGGCCTGGCCCCCGGCAAGGCCGTGAGGCCGCCGAAGGCCATGGCCGCACATGTCATGGCCGCCCATGTCAATGCCGTCTTGGACGCCTACAGCAATCTGCACAAGCAGGGTGCCAACGTCGTCATCGGATCGGACGCCGGCACCGCGCCCTGGAAGCCTCACGACGTCCTCCCCCACGGCGTGGCCGACCTGGCCCGGTTGGGCGTGGCGCCGCTGGACGCGCTGATCTCCATGACCAGTCTGGCAGCCCGCCTGTGCCGTGTGGAGGGTCGCAAGGGCCGGATCACCGCCGGTGCCGACGCCGACCTCCTGGTCGTCAACGGCAACCCCATGTATGACCCTGCAGCCGTCCTGGACGTGCAGGCAGTCTTCCGCGCCGGTATCCGCGTGCGCTGATCAGGGTCGGGGGCCGCGCTCGCGGCGGTACGGGATGACCAGGCCGGTGCCCCGGTAACCGCCGTCGGCGATCACCGTGGTGTTGCCGACGTAGGGGTACGCGCCGGGGCCCGAGACGACGTCGTGCCACACGCCCTTGAGGGCGAAGCCGGCGCCGTTGGACAGGGCGACGCGGACGTCGGACGTCGCGTCGGCGGTGAAGCTGGCGACGTCGTCCTTGCCGTCACCGGTGACGTCGGTCGGCGAGCCGCCGAGTATCACACCGCCCGCGTTGCCGTAGAAGACCTCCCGCTCGGCGATGGACGTGAAGGTCTTCTCGCCGCCGGGCCGGCCGATGATACGGACCCCGTCGCCCGCGGTCGGGTCGAAGGAGAAGGTGTACGTGCGGTGCGCGCCGGCCGTGTTGTCGTACGGGTAGGCGGGGCCGATGCGCTGACCGGAGACGTCCGCCCACTGGTTGTCGCGCCGGACCTGCACGCGCAGGTCACCGGCGAACCAGCCGCCGTCGGGGAACATGTCGCCGGTCGTGTAGACGACCTTGTTCATCATGTACTCGCGCGGCCAGGTGTAGCCCCACCAACTGGCGCCCTTGTGCTCGTCGTTCCAGTCGTCCTCGTTCTGGTCGCGGTTGCCGTCGGCGTAGAAGGCGTCCTTGCCGAAGTGCGTGGCCCGCTGGACCGGGACGGTGCCGGGCTCCCGGCCGAGGTTGCGGGCCGGGTCGGCCGCGTTTCCGGGAGTGGTCTCGCGGCGGGGCTCCAGGCTCATCTTCCGCAGGGAGAAGGTGTACGCCCAGTGGTCGCCGTGCGGGTAACCGCCGCCGCAGGGGCAGACGTTGGACTGGAGCCACATCGACTTGCCGTCGGCGCTGATGTACTTCGACGGGATCGTGGTCGCGTAGCCGCCGTGCTTGGTGTGGGTCCACGGATAGCCGCCGAAGTCCTTGGTGGCGAAGTGCTTCCAGGGGCCCCACGGGGTCGGCGACTCGTAGAACTCGAAGGTGTACTCGGTCCACGAGGTGTAGATGTAGCGGTTCAGCGGCTTGTTGTAGACCACTCCGCCTTGGCTGAGGACCGTCATGTCCCGCGCCCGGCCGGCGGTGAAGACGTCCTGGTAGATGTGCCGGTCGTCGTGGAGGACGGGCTGCCGCCGGGAGATGTCCGGGGACCAGACGGGGTTGCCCGAGGCGTCCGAGCCCGCCATGTACTGCCAGGCGTTCTTGTCCATGATCGAGGACTTGTGGACGCGGGCCAGATACAGGTCGACGGGGTCGGGGACGGTGTTGTCGAAGGAGTCCCGCCAGTTGTGGTCCAGGCCGTAGGCGTAGACGTAGTCGTCGGGAGCGTTGGCGTAGTTCTTGCCGTAGTCCAGGAACATCACCGTGGTGAAGACGCCGCCGCCGAACATCGGCTCGTTGCGGTTCCAGGTCCAGGTGCGGCCCTTGTCGATGGACTTGGCGATCGTCGCGGCGGGCGCGTCGTTGAAGTCCATCGCCAGGTCCTGCACCGCGAGGTAGAGGTCACCGTTCACGCAGGCCATGCCGGTGGGCTTGCGGTTGTGGCCCGCGCTCCAGATCTGGCTGACGTCCGTGGAGAGCTGCGATCCGGTCAGGCCGCCGGGCATGCCGGAGATCTTCGCGACGCCGATGTCGCTGTAGTCGCCGCCGAAGCCGACGCCGTCGCCGTACGCGGTGTACACGTTGTCGTCGTCGGCCCAGCAGTTGGGCCACAGGTCCCCGTGGTTCTGGTTGTCGCCGACCGCGGGCGCACCCACGGTGGCTGCGGGATCCACGGAGACGGTCGAGAAGAAGTCGCTCGCCGGAGGGGAACCGGCCGCGAGGGCAGCGCGGGGTGCGGTGTCCGCGGCCGAGCTGGGCGGTACGGCGGTGAGCGCGGTACTGAGTGCGAGGAAGACCGCGGCCAGTGCACGGACCGCACTCCTGGCCGGTCTGAAGGGTGGGGCGGCTCTGTTCATGGACTGTGCTCCCGGTGAGGGTCGATCCAGTAGCCGAAATCGATTTCAGCGCACGCTACTAAAGAGCCTCATGAGCGTCAACCACCCTGGAAAACAAGGCGATTAGGCCGGAAAGGACGCGGTATGCACCTGGCCGGAGATCGGCCGGATCTTGGCTCCATGACCGCAGCAGTGCCCCGACCGTGAGAAACCCTTTTCAAACCCGGGTAGAGTCAAAGAACCCACGGTGAACGCGCTGGCGTGACAGCGCTCTGCCCGGCGGACGAAAGGTGTGGACACGACAGTGGTGACGATTCAGGACGTGGCGCGTGCCGCGGGAGTCTCGCCGGCGACGGTGTCGCGGGTCTTCAACGGCGGCAAGGTCACGGCCGCCCGCGCCGAGTCCGTGCGGCAGGCCGCCGCCGAACTGGGCTTCTCCCCGAACCGCCTCGCGCGGTCCCTGCGCAAGCAGCAGTCGAGTGTGATCGGCCTGATCATCCCCGACATCGAGAACCCCTTCTTCACGTCGCTCGCCCGGGGTGTCGAGGACGCGGCCCAGCGCACCAGCATGTCGGTGGTCCTGTGCAACTCCGACGAGGACGTGGACAAGGAGCGCCGCTACCTGGACATCGCCCTGGGCGAGCACATGGCGGGCGTCATCGTCGCCGCGGCGTCCCGCGACCGCACCGACCTCAGCCCGCTGCTCGACCGGGGCATGCCCGTCGTGGCCGTCGACCGCCGTCCGCACGACGCCGACATCGACGCCGTCATGGTGGACAACCAGCACGGCAGCGAGGTCGCCACCCGGCATCTCCTGCGCGCCGGATACCGGCGCATCGCCTGCATCACCGGACCGGCCGGGGCGTCCACGGCCGAGGAACGTCTGGCCGGCTACCGGTCGGCGCTGCACGGCGAGCTCGGCGGTGACCTCGGCGACCCGGCCCGCAGGGAGGCGTACGTACGGTACGGGGACTTCCGGGTGGAGGGCGGCCGGGCCGCCATGGAGGAGCTGCTGCGGCTGCCCGAGCCGCCGGATGCGGTGTTCGTCGCCAACAACTTGATGACCGTGGGTGCGCTGGAGGCGCTGCGCGAGGCCGGCCGGACGCCACCCGGGGTGGGGCTGCTGTCCTTCGGTGATGTTCCGTGGGCGGCGCTGACGGGGTCCTCGCTGACGACGGTCGAGCTGCCGTCGTACGACCTCGGGCGGACGGCCTGTGAGCTGCTGCTGGCGCGGATGGCGGGAACGGCGGGGCTGTTGCAGACGGTCGTGCTGCGCACGACGTTGCGGGCGCGGGAGAGCACGGCGGGTCCCACGGAGGGCTGACCGGGCCCGAACAGCGGAAGAGGCCGCCGGTGGCGAACCGGCGGCCTCCCTTGTGTGCGCGCTACTTGATGCCCGACGTCTTGATGGACTCCACGATCTGGCGCTGGAAGGCGAAGAACAGCGCCAGCATCGGGAGTGCGGCCACGGTCGCCGCCGCCAGGATGTAGTTCCAGTTGGAGCCGTACTGCGTCTGGAACGAGGCGATGCCGAGCTGGACCACGGTCAGGCTCTGGTCGTTGGTGGCGACCAGCGGCCAGACGAAGGCGTTCCAGTTGGCGAGGAAGAAGAAGACCGCCAAGGCGGAGAGGATCGGCCGGGACATCGGCAGCACGATGTTCCAGTAGACCCGCCAGTGTCCGCAGCCGTCGAGGACCGCGGCCTCCTCCAGCTCCTTGGGCAGCCCCAGGTAGAACTGGCGCAGCAGGAAGATGCCGAAGGCGTTGAAGATCGCGGGGATGATCAGTCCTGCATAGCTGTCGAGCAGGCCCAGTTCACGGACCACGACGAACAGCGGGATCAGCACCACGGGCGCGGTGACCAGCAGCGTCGAGAAGATCGCCAGGAAGATCTTCTCCCGGCCCGGGAACCTCAGTCGCGCCAGCGCGTACGCGGCCATGGAGTGGAACAGCAGCGCGACGATCGTGATGACGGCCGAGATGAAGAAGCTGTTCCAGAGGTAGCGGACGAACGGCACCTCGGTGAAGACGTAGACGAAGTTGTCGACGGTGAATTCACGGGGGATGAGATTGCCGTCGGTCACCGTCGAGCGGGTCTTGAAGGCCGCGGAGACCATCCACAGGACGGGCAGAACGCTGATCACCGACACCACGACGGCCAGCGCCGTCAGGCCGGCCCGCCCGGAGAGCCGGCGGCGGCCGCCCACCGTGTTCGCTTCACTCGCCATCGTCGAACCTCCCGCCTCTCGTGAACCTGAAGATCACCGCGGAGCAGATGACCATGATCAGCACCAGGAACGAGCCCATGGCCGAGGCGTAGCCGTACTCGCCGAATCCGAATGCCTGCTGGTAGATGTAGAAGATCGCCAGTGAAGTGCCGTTGGCGGGACCACCGTTGGTGAGCACGAAGACCAGGTCGAGGCCGCCGGTGATGGCGGCGACCGTCGACATCAGCAGGACGAAGAAGCTGGTGGGGCGCAGCAGCGGCCAGGTGATGGTGCGGAACGTGGTCCACGGCCCGGCGCCGTCGATCTTCGCGGCCTCGTAGTACTCCTTGGGGATCTCCTGGAGCCCGGCCAGGAAAATGATCATGTAGTAGCCCATCATCACCCAGACCATCACGGCGATGAGGCAGCCCAGGGCGAGCGTGGGGTCACCGAGCCAGGACTCCCCCTCGAACCCGAGTGCCCTCAGGCTCCGGTTGACCGCGCCGACCTGCTCGTCGAGCAGGAACTTCCAGAGCAGGCCGACGACGACGAGGCTGATGACGTACGGCAGGAAGAGCAGGGTCCGGTAGGCGCCCATGCCGGGGAGCTTCTGCTTGACCAGGAGCCCGAGAGCGAGGCTGACGCAGAACAGCACCGGGACGAGGATCACCACGTACAGGCCGGTGACCTTCATTGAGTCCCAGAACAACGGGTCGTTCATCATGCGCTCGTAGTTGCCGAGCCCGACCCACTCGTAGGAGCCGAATCCGCTGACCTGGAAGAAGCTCAGCACGATCGACAGCACCATGGGGATGCCGACGAATATCAGCAGGCCCAGGGCGTCGGGGGCCAGGAACAGGCCGGCGGCGAGCCACTCGCGCCGCTCACGGCTCGTTCTCGACCGGGGTGGCGCAGATGTCCGGGCCGCCGGTACGGCCGGAGTTGTACGGTCCTTCGCGGCGATGCTGCTCATACCAGGCTCGCCCCCTTGTAGCTCTTGGTGTAGGCCGCGATGGCTTCGGCGGCTCGTTCGGTCTCGCTCGCCACGCCGCGGCCGGCGAGCATGGTGCCCTGGATGGCGTCGGAGATCGCCTTGTAGACGACGGGTGGGTAGCGCGGCTCGGCGCGTCCGGCCGGGGCGATCTCGTCCTTGAACTGCTTCATCGCCACGGAGTCGTATCCGCCCTTGGCGGCGCCCCGTTCCAGCGCGCTGGAACGGGGAGCGATGTCGGTCTTGGCTACGGTGCACCAGTCGACCATGCGGTCCACCGACTCGTCGCTCATGGAACCGAGGGCCCAGGCGCAGAACTCGGCCGCCGCGTCCGGGTCGCGGCCCTGCGCGTTGGCGCAGAAGGACCAGCCGCCCAGCGCGGTGGTGTAGGTGCCGTCGGGCGGTGTGGGGAGCTTGAAGAGGCCGTACCGGAAGTCGGGGGCGAAGGCCTTGAAGCTCGCCACCTGCCAGATGCCCTGCTGCCACATGGCGACGTTGCCCGCCTTGAAGGCGCTGATGACGTCGCCGGCGGCGGGCAGGGTGCGCGGGGTGACACCGTGGCGGACCGCGTCCTGCCAGAACTGCAGGGCCTGCCGGGCGCCGGGCGAGTCGAAGGCGACGTTCCCCTGCTTGTCGAGGACGTCACCGCCGCCCTGCCACATGAACGGGTACCAGGTGAAGTTCTGGTAGTAGCCGGGGTTGGTCTCGAAGCACAAGCCGGCCCGGGTCTTTGTGCGCAGCTTGTCGCCGATGTCGAGCATCTGGTCCCACGTGGTGGGGATGTCGGCCTCGGACAGGCCCGCCTTCTCCCACGCGTCGACGGCGTAGAACATCGCCAGCGGCTCGATCTCCATCGGCAGGGCGTAGACCTTGCCGTCGACCTTGCGGCTGTCGAGCGCGGTGCCGAAGTCGTCGACGGCAGCCTTCTCCATGTGCGGGGTGAGGTCCGCGAGGATGCCGCCGTTGTAGTAGCGCAGGAAGTCGCCCGGGCTGAGCAGGAAGATGTCCGGGCCCTGGCCGGTGGCGAAGGCGGACGGCACCTTGAAGCCGTTGAGGTAGGTCGGCTGCGGGAGGTAGACCAGTTCGATCTGCCGTTTGTGGGTGGCGTTCCACCGGTCCACCAGGTCGACGAACCACTTGGACTGGGCGTTGACCGCGGGGTCGGGCGACCGCTGCGGCCCGTAGAAGTTCCAGAACTGCAGGGGGCCGTCCTTCGCCTGTGCGGTGCCGCACCCGGTGAGCAGGGCGGGGGCCGCGGCGGCGGCGCCCGCGCCGGCCAGCGCGGTCAGGAATCGGCGGCGTGAGGGAGGAGCCGGGAGCCCGGCGTCTTTGCCGTGCTGGAGCATGCGCACGCTCCTGTTTCGGAGGTGGGATGGGGAATGGCCCGGTGAGCGGGCCGGGAGCGGTGTGAGCACTCGGGTGCTGTCAGTCGACTTCGAGGGTGAGCAGATCCGGCGTCTGAGGCCGGAAGTCGCTGCTCGGCGCATCCAGATAGAACAGGGCGGTACTGGCGATGTCGTCGCTGGTGTGGCGGTAGCGGTGCGGCAGGCCGTTGCCCTGTCCGGGGCCGATGCCCAGGCTCTGCACCGTGATGCGCAGGTCCTCGGAGAAATGGATGGGGTCGAGGACGTGCCAGCGGTACATCCCGAACCGCTGCTGGCTGGCGTAGAGACCGTCGGGGCGCAGGATCTGGTTCAGTCCGAGGTACGGCGTGGTGTAGGCCGTGTAGCCCTGGCCGGGGACGTCGAAGTTCCAGGCGCCGCCGAAGTAGTCCTCGGTGCCGGTGCCGCAGATCGTCGGGTACTCGTCGTCCCCGTCGAGGTAGAACTTCAGCTCTCCCTCACCCCACCAGCCCGGGCTGTTGACACCCCACGCCAGGTAGGTGCCGACGTAGCTGCCGGAGCCGGTGACACCGTCGAGCAGGGTGTGCACCTCGCCGAAGGGGACGGGGTGGCTGCGGCGCCACTGCGCGTGGAAGTACGTGGCGTCCTCGGGGACCTCACCCAGCTCGTAGTCGACCTGGTAGTAGAGGGTGACCTGCTCGGCGGAGAGGTTCTCCAGGGTGATGCGGGCGGCGCGGCGGAACGGCATCGGCCAGTAGGCGTTGAACCCGCCGTTCGGGTTGGCCGCGACCGGCACCGAGGAGACCTGGCTGAACTTGTTCCAGCCGTTGCAGAAGAAGTCGCCCAGCGGCACCTCCACCGCGGGGTCCTGTTCGCCCTCCCAGTACACGCGGAGCAGGGTGGACCGCCAGGCGGCGTGCGGGGCCGTGGTGCACCACAGGTGGCGGATGGTGCCCGGACCCTCGATGTCCGCGAGGGTCGCGGTCTCGCCGGCCGCGATGTCGATGCTCGGTGAGATCTTCCAGCCGGGGCCGAGCCGGGAGGCCGCCACCGCTCCGGTTCCCTCGGTGGCCCTGCCACCGCCCGACTTGGCGCCGGTGAGGTTCTCGGCGCTGCTGGAGCGGCTGACTGCACGCGCCTTGCGGGCCAGGCCGTCGAGTCCAAAAGTCGTCATGATTCTTCTGCTCTCACGGGGTGAGGTACGGGTGTGGCAGTCCGCGCCTCGACGCTGCCGGCCGGGGCGCGGGTAAGGATCAAAGCGTCGCACCGACGTTTGAAATCCATTTCACGGCAACGTAAGGAGAGGCCGAGGGCAAGTCAAGGCATCTGTCGCAGAATCCGGCGCCACAGAAGGGATACGTGACGAAGCCTTGACGTTGAAATCGATTTCTGCAAGCGTTCGCGCATGCTTCGCAACGCAGTCATCGGTGTGGACATCGGCACTTCCAGCAGCAAGGGCGTCCTGGTCGGGCTCGACGGCACGCTGCTGCGGTCCGCCGTGCGGGAGCACACTCCCGCACGGCCGGGCCCCGGTCACTTCGAGATGGACGCCTCCTTGTGGTGGCGTGAATTCACGCAGCTGTCACGGGAGCTGACCGCGGCGGCGGACGCGACGGTCGTCGCCGTCGGCGTGAGCGGCATGGGCCCGTGCGTCCTGCTCACCGACGAGCACGACGAACCACTGCGTCCCGCCATCCTCTACGGCGTCGACACCCGGTCGGTCCAGCAGATCGAGCGCTTGGAGCGCGAGTTGGGCGCCGAGGAGGTCCTTGGCCGCTGCGGCTCGGCACTGACCAGCCAGGCCGCCGGACCGAAGATCACCTGGATCGCGGAGAACGAACCCGAGGTCTACGAGCGGGCCCGCCGCCTGTACATGCCGAGCTCCTGGCTGGCGCGGAAGCTGACGGGCACCTATCTGCTCGACCACCACTCCGCCAGCCAGTGCACACCGCTGTACGACACCACCGCCCAGGACTGGTACACGCCCTGGGCCGACCGGGTCGCCCCGGGCATCGAACTCCCGCCGCTGGCCTGGTCGAACGCCTGCGCCGGCACCGTCACCGAGGAGGCCGCCCGGGAAGCGAACCTCCCCGCGGGCATCCCGGTCACCGTCGGCACCATCGACGCATGGGCCGAGGCACTCAGCGTGGGCGCCCAGAACACCGGCGACCTGATGCTGATGTACGGCACGACCATGTTCCTGATCCACACCGTGCCGACGCCACTCACCAGTCCGTCGCTGTGGGGCACCGTCGGCGCACTGCCCGGCACCCGCAACCTGGCCGGCGGCATGGCCACCTCCGGCGCCGTGACCAACTGGCTGCGCGATCTGTTCGGCGGCACCGACCACCCCGAACTGCTGAGCCTCGCGGAGGCGGCCGGCCCCGGCGCCAACGGCCTGCTGGTGCTGCCGTACTTCTCCGGCGAGCGCACACCCGTCATGGACCCCAGGGCGCGCGGTGTGATCGCCGGGCTCACCCTGTCCCACACACGCGGCGACCTCTACCGGGCGGCGCTGGAGGCGACCGGCTTCGGCGTCCGGCACAACATCGAGGCCCTTCAGGCCTCGGGCGGCGACATCCGCCGGGTCGTGGCCGTCGGCGGCGGCACGCAGGGCCCGCTGTGGACCCAGATCGTCTCCGACATCACCGGCCGGCCGCAGGAACTGCGCGCCACGTCCATCGGCGCCAGCTACGGCGGCGCTCTGCTCGCCGCACAGTTCGTCGCCGACGTGTCGATCGACGACTGGAACCCGGTGCGGCGAACCGTACAGCCCCGGGCCGAACACACCGAACGCTACGACGAGTTGTACGCCCTCTACCGCCGGCTCTACGCGGACACCGCGGAGGTGGTCCACACGCTGGCGGAGCACCAGGACCGCTGACCACACCCCACCCCCGTGACACCCAGGGAGAAACCCACCGTATGAGCACCCCCTACGCCCTCCCCGTCCAGCACCCGGCGCCCGTCGCGGAGCCCGGCGTCGTCTACACCGTGGCCAGCGGCGATCTGCGTCCCAGCGCCAACGTCACCTGCTGGCCCACCCAGGAGAAGCTGGAGAACGACCTGGCCGCCGCCCTCACGGACCTCGGCCGGCAGGTCCGTCGAGGACACCCGTACGACCCCGACAAGGGGCACGGCTTCATAGACAGCCAGCGCGCCGGTATCGAGGTGTTCAAGAACATCCCCAAGGACGCGCCGCTCATCGTCGTCGAGGGCGTGTGGCAGTACAGCCACCACGTCCTCGCGGGTCTGCGCAGCCACCGTGGACCGATCCTCGTCGTAGCCAACTGGAACGGCGAATTCCCGGGCCTGGTGGGCCTGCTGGGCCTGGCCGGCAGCCTCACCAAGGCGGGCATCGCGTACTCGGTGCTGTGGAGCGTCGACTTCACCGACGACTGGGCCCGCGACGGACTGCGCACCTGGCTGGAGACCGGCGTGCTCGTCCATGACACGAGTCACGTCCGGCCTCTGCCGCCGCTGCCCAAGGACCCCGAGACCGAGCTGGGCGTGGCCCTCGCCCGTCAGCTGCGCGAGGAGAAGGCGGTGATCGGCGTCTTCGACGAGGGCTGCATGGGCATGTACAACGCCATCATCGACGACGAGTTCCTCAACCCGCTCGGCATCTACAAGGAGCGTCTGTCGCAGAGCACGCTCGTCGCCGAGATGAACAAGGTCTCCGACGAGGAGGCCCAGGCGGTGCGCGCCTGGCTCGACCACGCCGGCATGACGTTCCACACCGGCACCGACGAGGCCACCGAACTCACCGACGTACAGCTGCTCAGCCAGTTCAAGATGTACATCGCCGCGCTGCGCATCGCCGACGACTTCGGCCTCGACGCGGTCGGCATCCAGTACCAGCAGGGCCTGAAGGACACCGTCCCGGCCAGCGACCTCGCCGAGGGACTGCTCAACAACGTCCAGCGCCCGCCGGTACGCAGCCGCGACGGCGCCCGCGAGCTCTACCCCGGTGCGCCGCTGCCGCACTTCAACGAGGTGGACGAGGGCGTCGCCGTCGACTCCCTGGTCACCAACCGGATCTGGACGGCGATGGGCCTCGACCCGGCCACGACGCTGCACGACATCCGCTGGGGCGAGCAGTACGAGGGGCGCTTCGTCTGGGTGTGGGAGATCTCCGGCTCGGTGCCCGCCTCCCACAACGGCGGCTACGACAAGTCGTACAGCATGCGCCAGCCCCCGATGTACTTCCCGCTCGGCGGCGGCACCCTCAGCGGCGTCTCCAAGCCGGGCGAGATCGTCTGGTCGCGGGTGTTCCTGATGGACGGCCGGCTCCACGTCGACCTCGGCCGCGCCACATCGGTCGAGCTGCCCGAGGAGGAGACCCGGCGCCGGCTGGACGCCACCACCCCCCAGTGGCCGATCATGCACGCCGCCCTGCACGGCGTCAGCCGTGACCAGTTCATGGCCCGCCACCGCGCCAACCACCTCAACGTGGCCTACGCGCCCGACGCGGCCACAGCCGACAGGGCGCTGCACGCCAAGGCCGCCCTCTTCGCCGAACTGGGCGTCGAGGTCCACCTGTGCGGAGACGTACAGCTGTAGGGCCACATCCCCCTGAACCCCGGCGGGCGGGTCCCCCCGTTCCCCGCCCGCCGGATGGCTCACGTCACTCGCCGGTCGTCGAAGGACGACACGGCGGCCAAGCCGCGACCCGGACATCGTCCGTTTCGCCACCGCGAGTGAGTTCATCGCTCCCACGCCCAGCAGGTCAGCCGCAGTCGGCGGATCACCGGCCGGTCTCCGGCCCGGGGGCGACGGCGGGGAGTGCGGTTGGGCGTGCCGTCGGGCTGCACGCCGATGTATACGCCGTGACTGATCCGGTCGAGAGTGCCGCGCAGCCATGCGCGGTCCTTCTCCGTCGCATGCTCCAGCCGTATCCGCCTCGCCTGCAGGGGCACCATCCGCATGCCGCTCAGGCGTCCGGTGTCCGCCTCCACCGAGGCGGGGCAGCCGAGCCGGAGGTCGTCCCTGTACGCTCGGGTGTGTATGCCTGCTCGCGGCCCTGTTCCAGGGTGACGACCGGGGGCGTTTCCGCGTAGGACACGCGCAGCTCGCTCGCCGCGTGCCGGGCCCGCTCCCAGGTGTCGGCGACGACGATCGCGATGTGCTGACCCGCGTAGTGGACGGTGTCGTCCTGCATCGGGAAGAAGGTCTGCCCGGGGGCGGCGGTGCCTGCCAGGGAGGGGATCAGCGGTGGCTGCTCCGCGATCCTCGGCAGGTTCCGGTGGGTGAGGACGGCGAGCACGCCCTCCTCCGCCTGGGCGGCGCTCGCGTCGATGTCGGTGACGCGCCCGCCGGCGATGCGGGAGCCGACCACACAGGCGTAGGCCATGCCGGGGATCGGGATCTCCGCGGAGTAGCGGGCGCTGCCGGTGACCTTGGGGCGGCCGTCGACGCGGTCGAGGGGCTGTCCGATTGCCGGTGCGGTCGTCATTCCGGGCTCCCGCTTCCGTCGGCGGTGAGGGTTGCGAGGGCGCGTACGATCGCGCGCTGCGCGAGTTCCACCTTGAAGGCGTTCATGGAGGTGGGCCGGGCTTCGGCCAGTTCGGCGCGGGCCGCCATCGCGAAGTTGTCCCGTACCGCGGCAGCGCCGATCAGGAAGTCCTCCACCCGGCGGGCCCGCCATGGCTTGGTGGCCACGCCTCCGAGGGCCACCCGCACATCCGCGACGGTGCCGTCCACGACGGACACCGCGGCGGCCACCGAGGCGAGCGCGAACTCGTAACTCTCCCGGTCCCGGACCTTCAGGTAGAGCGAGTGGCGCGCCACGGGTGTCGCGGGCACCTCGATGTCGGTGATCAGCTCGCCGTGCTCCATCGGATGCTCGCGGTGCGGGGAGTCGCCGGGCAGGAGGAAGAAGTCGTCGAACGCGTACGTTCGTTCGCCGCCGGGGCCCAGCGTGTGCACCCGCGCGTCGAGGGACATCAGCGCCACGGCCACGTCCGAGGGGTGGGTGGCGATGCAGTGCTCGCTGGTGCCCAGGATCGCGTGACCGCGGTTGAACCCCTCGATGGCCGAGCAGCCGGTGCCGGGCTCGCGTTTGTTGCAGGGCGACTCCGCCTCCCGGTAGGAGGAGCACCGCACTCGTTGCAGGAGGTTTCCGCCCATGGACGCCATGTGCCGCAGCTGCGCGGAGGCGCCGAGCTCCAGGGCCTGGCAGATCACGGGGAAGCGCTCGCGCACCGTGGGCGCGGCGGCGACCTCGCTCATCCGGGCCAGGGATCCGATGCGCAGGCCGCCCTCCGGGGTGGCTTCGATGCGCGTCAGGGGAAGGTCGTTGATGTCGACGAGCCGCCGTGGGTGCAGGACGTTCTGGCGGAGCAGATCGATCTCGGTGGTGCCGCCGGCCAGGAAGTCGCTGGTGGGATCGGCGCTGACCGCGGCGATCGCCGTCGCGGTGTCGGTGGCTCGCGAGTAGGTGATCGGCCGCACGGCAAGGCTCCCTAGGCTCCGTCGCGGACGGCGCGGATCGCGGCCCGTATGTGGGGGTAGGCGGCGCAGCGGCAGATGTTGCCGCTCATCCACTCCTTGATCTCGGCGTCGTCGCCCGCATGGCCCTCCTTGAGCAGCGCCACGGCCGACATGATCTGGCCCGGAGTGCAGTAGCCGCACTGGAAGGCGTCCTCGGCGATGAACGCCTGTTGCATGGCGTGCAGTTCATCGCCCTCCGCCAGTCCCTCGACGGTGGTCACCTCACGTCCCTCGCAGGTCATGGCGAGCGTGAGGCAGGACAGCACCCGGTTGCCGTCCACCCACACCGTGCAGGCGCCGCACGTGCCCTGGTCGCAGCCCTTCTTCGCGCCGGTCAGATGCAGATGTTCGCGCAGCGCGTCGAGCAGGCTGACGCGTGGCTCGATTTCCACGGAGTACTGGACACCGTTGACCGACAGCCTGACCCCGACCGGCCGGGACCTCGCTCCTCGAGGATGTGCCCACGTTCGGTGCGGTTCTGACCGCGTACAGACATGGGTCACCTCCAGGAAGAGACCTTTTCATCCTCATACAGGCAGATATGTGCTGCAACCGTAGGGTTCCGCTGTGACCGACCGTGCGCCGGCATCCCGTGAGGCGTGACCGTGACCGCTTCCGGACGAAGTCGCGAACAGCGTGCGGGGCCGGGGAGTTCAGATGACCTGGTCGGCGCGCAGCGCGTCGATGTCGGCCGCGGTGTAGCCCAGTTCGGCCAGGATCCGGTCGGTGTGCTCGCCCGCCGCGGGGACGGCGTCCATACGCGCGGTCGTACCGGCGAGATCGACCGGCGGCAGCAGGGCCGGTACTCGGGTTCCGCCGGGGAGCGGGATGTCCCGCCAGCGGTCCCGGGCGCTGAGCACCGGGTGCGCCAGGAACTCCTCGACGTCGTTGACTTCGGAGTTGGCGATGCCCGCCTCGTCCAGGAGCTTCCTCACTTCGCCGCTGCCGGACTCCCGGAAGCGTTCGGCCACGATCGCGTTCAGCTCGGTGCGATGGGCCACCCGTGCGGAGCCGGTGGCGAAGCGAGGATCGTCGACGAGGTCGGGCCGCCTGAGGAACTGCTCGCAGAGAGCGGCCCATTCGCGTTCGTTCTGGATGGAGAACAGGACCTCCTTGCCGTCGGCCGCGGTGTAGGTGCCGTACGGGGCGATCGTGGCGTGCTGGGTGCCGAGACGTGGGGGCTGGGTGCCGCCGTGCCGGGTGTAGTAGGCGGGCTGGCCCATCCACTCGGCCAGCGCCTCGAACAGGGAGACCTCCACGGCCCGTGCCACGCCCGTGGTCGCGCGGGTGAACAGCGCGGTGAGGATGCCCGAGTAGGCGTACATCCCGGCGGCGATGTCGGCGACGGAGATCCCCGCCCGAGCGGATCCGTGCTCGTTGCCGGTCAGCGACACCAGGCCCGTCTGGCACTGCATGAGCAGGTCGTACGCCTTCCGGTCGGCCCAGGGTCCGGTGGAGCCGTAGCCGGTGACGGAGCACGGGATCAGGGACGGGAAGCGCTCGGCGAGGGCCTCCGCACCCAGGCCCGCCCTGGCGGCCGCGCCGGGCGCGAGGTTCTGCACGAACACGTCCGCCCCGCCGAGGAGTTGGTCC
This sequence comes from Streptomyces sp. NPDC059866, assembly GCF_042731325.1. NCBI lineage: Bacteria > Bacillati > Actinomycetota > Actinomycetes > Kitasatosporales > Streptomycetaceae > Streptomyces > Streptomyces sp. NPDC059866. Next base: position 140,405 of record NZ_JBHWJT010000019.1, read on the forward strand.
AGCACCCGCCTCCCCCGGTCCGACTTCAGGTCGAGGGACAGGGACTCCTTGGAGCGGTTGAGCCACACGAAATAGCTGGACTCGCCGTGCACGGTGGTGTCGTACCGGCGGGCGAAGTCGCCGCCGCCCGGGCGCTCCACCTTGATCACCCGGGCGCCGAGGTCGGCGAGCTGACGGGTGGCGAACGGGGCGGCCACCGCCTGCTCGACGCTGACGACGGTGATGCCGGACAGCGGCAGGTCTGCGGGGTGCTCGGTCATACGGCGGCCTCCAGGAGCGGGTGTGCCCCGACGGTATTACCCGCCCCGGCTCACGCGTAGCACCGCGTCACGCTCTGCAGTACGCACACCGGCCTCTGCGATGGATCTGGCGGCCTGCTCGGCGACGGCCTCGTCCACGTCGTTGACGACGACGGACGCACCCGCGGCGGCCAGGGCGTGTGCGTAGGCCGGGCCACCTTGTGATCAGGCAGCTGTCGCCGCTGTCCGGCTGCCCCGGTCGGCAGCGGCGACCATGAAGGAAAGAAGACCCTCCCATGGAAGGAGCAGCGATCGTGAGTCGGATCCTGGTGACCGGTTCCGCGGACGGCCTGGGACGTGCCGCGGCGGATTCACTGTTGTCCGCAGGCCACGACGTGGTGGTGCACGCCCGGAACCAGGAGCGCGCAGCGGATCTCGACGCGCTGGTCGGCCGTGGGGCACACCTCGTGATGGGCGACTTCACGGAACGTGACGCCGTACGGCGTATCGCCGCCGAGCTGAACGACGCGAAGCCGCTCGACGCGGTCATCCACAACGCCGGTGTGTGGAGCGGACCCGCGGTCATGCCGGTCAACATCATCGCTCCGTACCTCCTCACGGCCCTGCTCCGCGGGCCACGCCGACTGGTGTACCTCAGCAGCAGCTCGCATTTCGGTGGCCGCCCTTCGCTCACCGGTGTCGACTGGCAGGGCAGGAGCGCAGGTTCGTACTCCGACAGCAAGCTGTTCGTCACGACGCTCGCGGCTGCCGTGGCTCGCCTGCGCCCCGGGGTTCTGAGCAACGCCGTGGATCCGGGCTGGGTGCCGACCAGGATGGGCGGACCCGACGCACCGGACGACCTCGAGCTCGGCCATCGGACGCAGGAATGGCTCGCGTCGAGCGACGAACCCCAGGCCCTGACGACCGGCGGGTACTGGTACCACCACCAGCGCCTGGAGCCGCACCGCGCAGTGCACGACGAGGTGTTTCAGGGCCAGCTGCTGGAGGCGCTGGCCGAGGAGACAGGAACCGCGCTGTGAGGGGTCATTGGGCGACGTAGCCGCCGTCGACGGGAAGGGCGACGCCGACGACGAAGCCCGCTCCGGGGCTGCACAGCCACAGTACGGCCTGAGCGATTTCCTCCGCGGTCCCGAGCCGGTTGATGGGTTGGCCGGCCTCGGCCACGGCACGGTCGAGCTCGCCCATGGCGATCATGTCGGTGACCATGGGGGTGTCGATGGTGCCGGGGCAGATGGCGTTGATGCGGATGTTGCGCGGAGCGTATTCCAGGGCGGCGCTGGTGGTCAGGCCGATCACTCCGTGTTTGGTGGCGTGGTAGGAGGCGCGGCCGGGGAGGCCGACGAGACCGCCGAGTGAGGAGCAGTTGACGATGGCGCCGCTGCCCTGGGCACGCATGTGCCGCAGCTCGTGCTTCATGGCGGCCCAGACACCCCGGAGGTTGATGGCGTTGACGCGGTCGAACCGCTCGAAGGGTTCGTCGGCGGCGTCGCTGGGCGGTATCTGGATGCCGGCGTTGTTGTAGGCCATGTCGAGGCGGCCGAAGGTCTCGACGGTTCGGTCTACCGCGGCGGCGACCTGGTCCTCGTCGCTGACGTCGCAGGTGAGGGCGAGGACCTGGTGGCCGGCGTCGGTGAGGGCCTTGACGGCCACGTTCAGGGCGGCTTCGTCGACGTCGGTGAGGGCGACCGCGGCACCGGACTCGGCGAAGGCGCGGGCGGTCGCCAGGCCCATGCCGGAGCCGGCTCCGGTGACGAAGGCGACCTGGCCGGAGAAGTCGTAGGCGGGGTTCATGGCGTGCTCTCCCACCGAGGACTGATGTGTGGGCCGACTGGGCATGCGCTCGCTCGTCACCTGCTGTCCGGCCGGCGAGCAGGTCGAGGGGTTACATGGCGTTTTCGATGGTGACGGGGACCTCGTCCGCGGCAGCCAGCTGCTCAGTGGCGCTTTCGGGTATGCGGCCCAGGATGATCAGTCCGTCGGAGTAGGGAAAGTCACGGTAGAAGACGGCCAGGTTGCCCCAGGGCGCGTAGTAGGCGAGGTCGCCGGCACGCGGGGTGGCTCCCTCCGGAGCACCGGAAGTGGACAAGCGGCGGGGCAGGTCGGCGATCTTCTCGGTCTGGTGGAAGTCCGTGAGGGTCAGATCGAGGGGAAGCTGGTCGGCGAAGTCCCGGGCGGCGGCGCTGTCGTTCAGGGTGGCGTCGACGGGAGTGCCGTTGATCGTGAGACGGATGTTCACAGCAGTTCTGCCTGAGGGTGTGGTCGGTGCGGGGCTTGCCGTCGTCCGCTCCGGTGCGGTCGGTGCGGAGTCCGCCGTCGTCCGCTGCGATGTCGTCGGAGAGGAGGACGAGTCCTGCGTGCAGGCGGTCAGGGAAAGCAGGAGCGCGGCGGTTACGGCGGTACGGCTCGGGGTGGGAAGGGCGGCCGGCATCACGGGGCGTCCAGGGGTTCAGTCGGGCAGGGGCTCGGAACAGTGGCGGAAGCCGTCCCGCTTGTGGTGGATGTCGTACGGGCGCTGAGCCAGGGCCTCGGGGCTGCTGTGTTCGGGGTTGGCCGTACGGTGCTGGCGCCGTTGACGAACTGGCCCGGCTCGACCGAGGTGACCTCGCTGCCGACCTCCTCGACGATGCCGACGTACTCGTGGCCCATCGGCTGCGGCTGGGTGATGGTGTCCGTGCCGCGGTAGGCCCACAGGTCCGAGCCGCACACGCAGGTGACGACGGTCCGAACGACCGCATCGGCCGGTTTGATGATCTTCGGGTCGTCGCGCTCCTCGAAACGGATGTCGCCGGCGGCGTGAAGGCTGCTCCGCGCATGAGGGTGCTTCTTTCCGTGCGAGCGGTTCTGGCAGACAGCCCCGAACGCGACTGCACCATGTGCTTCGTTCCGGGCCGTTCGCTGTCGAGGCTCACACGCGGACGCAGGGGGGAAAAGCGGATAAATCCATCCTGGGAAAGAAACATCCTGGGAGAAAACTCTCCCCCCTTCCCGGGGTGCGAGCGATGCCATGCTGGGGAACATGACCAGCAATGTCCCCTTCGATGAGCTGGGAGAATTCCTCAGGAAACGGCGCTCGGAGCTGAGCCCGCGTGCGGTCGGGCTGCCGGAGACCGGTGGGCCCCGCCGGGTCGCCGGGCTGCGCCGTGAGGAGGTCGCTCAGCTCGCCTCCATCAGCACCGACTACTACACCCGACTCGAACAAGGGCGCATTCAGGCCTCCGCACCCGTCCTGGACGCCCTCGCCCGCGTACTCCACCTGGACGATGACGAGCGGGGCTATCTCTTCCAGCTCGCGGGCAAGACCACTCCGCGCACGCGACGCCGGGGCCGGCAGCAGGTCCAGCCGCAGCTGCAGCGCGTCCTGGACGACCTCACCGCCACTCCCGCCCTCGTGCAGGGCCGGCGCGGGGACATCCTGGCCTGGAACGCGCTGGCCGCCGCGCTGGTCACCGACTTCTCCCGTATCCCGGAGAAGCACCGCAACTACCCGCGGATCATCTTCACGGATCCGGCGATGCGCACCCTGTACGCCGACTGGGAGGCGTCGGCGCAGATCGCCGTGGCGCAAATCCGGATGGAGGCCGCCCAGTATCCCGAGGACCCCCGTCTGATCGAGCTGGTCGGTGAACTGTCCACGCATGACAAGCAGTTCGCCAAGTGGTGGGGCGACCACAAGGTCGCCGCCCGCACCGTGGGCACCAAGACCCTCAACCACCCGGTCGTCGGCGAACTCGTCCTCGACTGGGACACCCTCACCGCCAACACCGACCCCGACCAGCATCTGACCGTCTGGACCGCCGCCCCGGGCTCCCCCACCCACGAACGGCTGCGCATCCTCGCCTCCTGGGCCACCGACCAGAACCTCCAGGCCTCCTCCTCCCTCGCCTGACGGAGGCGCGGGGGATCACGCGAGGTTCTTGGTGAAGAACTCCTCCGGGCAGGACATGGTCCTAGTGCTTTCTTCCGAGGCCCATTGCGCCAAGAGACCGATTCCCGCCCGCCCGGACGACAATAGTGTGAGCCGCATGAGCGATGCAGCGCACAAGACCTCCCACGAGCGCGCGGTGGACATCGTCCGGGGCTACACGGACCGTGACGCCCTCGTAGTCGAAGAAGCGCTGGCCGGTCTGGACGCAGGCAGCTGGATAGAGGTGTACACCGTCCTGAGTGGGCTGTTGCGCTCCACCATCAGCCTCATGGAGCTGACCGACAAGCGGTGGAAGGTGGGCGACCTGGTCCGGCATGCCGACGAAATCGCCGCCGCAGCCCCGCCCCACTACGAGTTCGCCGTTGCCGAGGCAACGCGGGCTTGGGCCCGCGGAGACCAGCCGGCGATGCGCGCGTTGTCGGACCCGGACCTCCCCGGGGCCGTGCACATGACGGCCGTAGGCGTCGCCGTTCTGGGTCTGGGGCTGTGGGGCAGGACCGGGTTCCTCGACGTTCTCGAGGAGTTCGGCGAGACCGTCACCGCGCTCGTGAACGATCGGCCTTCCGGCGTCTGACCACTCGATCCGCGGCGTCCGGAATCAGACTCTCGTCGGCTTCGTCGTCGATGCCATCTGCCTGCGAAGCCGGCGAGACCCCTTGCCTCCTGCCGCATGGCCGACCGCTCACAGAGGCGGAGTATTTCGCACCATGAACTTCCAGAAGCCGCTGTCCGCCCTGTTCCCCGGAACGTCAGGCCGGCTCCTCACCGCCCTCGTCGAGCACCACACCGCCGACGCCGCCAGGACGCTGACGCTCGACGAACTGTCCAAGGACGCCGCAGTGACCGCCACCCAGCTCGAAGCGGCGCTCTTCCGCCTCGGCCTGCTCGGCCTCATCGCCCCCAGGCGCAAAGGAGAGGCCGTACATCTCGTCTCAGGCCACATCGCGTGGGGCGCTCTGCATCAGCTGCGCGACCTGCGTGGCCGCGTCATCGACGCGGTCCGCGAGCAGGCGGAAACCCACCTCCACCCCGCGCCGGACTACCTCGCGCTGAACGGCGCCGTCATCGAAGGAACGGCATCACATCCTGCGGACGTACTGGAGCTGATCGTCGTTCCGCCGGCAACTGCCCCGGCCGACTGGGAACGTGGCGTCGGTGCCCTGGTCACGAAGTTGTCCCGGGACCTGGGCAACGTCGTCGTCCACCGCGGCGCCCATGACGCCCAGGAGGCGGAGGCCATGGGCGGGAAGAACGCCGTGCGCCTCCTGCCCCTGTGAGGGCAACAAGGAGAGGGTGATGCCCTGTCACCCTCTCATGTGCGCTGTGGTTCGTCGCCTCCGGTCACCCGCCGTACCAGGTCCACCCAGGTGGTCTGCAGACGTGCGGTGGTGATCCGGCACTCGTTGCGCAGGTAGTCCATGGTCTCGAAGGCCGTGAAAGCGAGCATGGTGTGGGCGAGCATGTCGTGATCGCCCACCACTCCCGCTTCCCGCAGAAGGGACGCGATGTGCTGGTGGAAGGCCTGGCCGACGTCCGAGGCATGGCGCCGTTCGCAGGGGACGTGGCGTGCCAGCGCGGCACCCAGGTCCGCCTCGTCGGTGATGCGCTCGATCAGGGCACAGCCGAACGCCGTCAGCCGGTCTCTCGCCGGTGCTCCCGGCCCCAGCGGAGGGGGACCGGAGGTGTACGCCTCATGGAATTCCGCCTCGGCATCGTCCAGCAAGGCCAGCAGGAGGCCGGTGCGGTCGCCGAACCGGCGGAAGAGCGTGCCCTTTCCCACCCCGGCCGCCTGCGCGACCTCGTGCATCGTCACATGGTCTGCTCCCCCGTTCGGCCACCAGCCGATCGGCCGCCTCCATCAGCCGGGCGCGGTTGCGGGCGGCGTCGGCCCGCTCCGCGGCGGCCTCGTCCGGCGCCTGCCTCACCGTTCACCCCGCGGTACGACGCGTGCGTACACGCATCCGTCCTCGATCTGCACCGGGTACACAGGGACGGGACGTGTCGCCGGCGGGTCGAGGGGGTGTCCGGTGCGCAGGTCGAACCGGGAGGCGTGCAGCCAGCACTCGACCGTGCACCCGTCCACCTCACCCTCGGAGAGCGAGACGGCACTGTGCGAGCACATGTCGTGGATGGCGAACACCTCTTGCTCGGCCAGGACGAGGGAGACCGGAACGCCCTCCACCTCGAACCGTCGGGGGACGCCCTCCTCCAACACGTCGAACTTGCACAGGTACGTGTAGCCGCTGCTGGGCATTGCTCTCCTCCGGTACATCCACGACACGAGGGGCATCCGCTCCAGGGGTGCATCGGGCAGGCCGCGCGGGCAGGCCGGGAGCTACGCGCGTGTGATCGTGGCTGACCGCCAACGCTAGCGACGCACCCCGGGACTGAAACCCGCCCCCAGCCCGAACCGGCCTCGGCACATGGACCTAAGACGCTGCGGATTCCTCGAGTCCGGGCCTCTCGCCGGCCGAAACCGGTGTGCGACCGGTCGCCGAACGGATCGGCGTGGGTGTCGGCCGGTGGATCGGACCCGCGCCCTGTGAGAGGGGCAGGCCGCTTCCGTGGTGGGCGGACGCGATGATCTCGGCCGTGATGGAGATGGCCGTCTCCTCGGGTGTACGAGCGCCGAGGTCGAGACCGATCGGGGAGCGCAGGCGGTCCAACTGCCTTTCTGCCACTCCTTGTTCCCGCAGGCACCGCAGACGCTCCTCGTGGGTGCGCCGCGATCCCATGGCACCGATGTAGCCGACAGGCAGCTCGAGCGCGAGGCGCAGCAGGGGAATGTCGAACTTGGCGTCGTGGGTGAGGACGCAGACGGTGGTACGGGCGTCCACGGTGGTGCGTTCCAGGTAGCGGTGGGGCCAGTCGACGACCACCTCGTCCGCGTGCGGGAAGCGGGCTCGCGTGGCGAAGACCGGGCGGGCGTCGCACACGGTGACGTCGTAGCCGAGGAACTTTCCGGCCTGGCTGAGGGACGCCGCGAAATCCACGGCGCCGAAGATCAGCATGCGCGGACGGGAAGCGTGGACGTGGAACAGGACGGACAGCCGCTCCGGGCAGCTGTCGGCGTCTCCGCCCAGCTCGATGCGGGCGGTACGTCCGGCGCGCAGCTGGGCGACCGCCTGTGCGGCCACCGCGCGGTCCGTCTCGGCGCCGTCCAAAGTGCCGTGGGAGGCGACGCCGTCGCCGAGGACGCTCAGGGTGACACCGAGGAGATCGTCGGGACCGTCGACCACCTGGGCCACGGCCGTGGGCTTGCCCTGGACCATGTCCTCCAGGGCGGCGCCGATCTGCGGCTCGGTTGTGGGGTCGATGCGTCGGACGAGTACGTCGAGTTCGCCGCCGCAGGTCAGGCCGACGGCGAAGGCGTCGTCGTCCGAGTATCCGAACCAGGCGCGCTGCGGGGCGGCACGGTCGCGGAGCACCTGCCGGCACAGCTCGTAGACCGCGCCCTCGACGCAGCCGCCGGAGATGCTGCCGACCGCGTCGCCGTCTTCGTCGACCGCGACCGAGGTACCCACCGGCAGGGGTGCGCTGCCGCGGACGTCGACGACGGTGGCCAGGGCGAAGGGGCGGGCTTCGCGGCACCAACGGTGCAGTGTGTCCGCGATGTTCAGCATGAACGGGTCCTTCGTGGAAGGGATGACGTGGGCGGGCCGCCGCCGCACCCGACGGGGAGCGGGTCGGCGGCGGCCCTGGAGAGTCCGGCAGCCGGACGGGGGGACCGATCGCCGGACGAGGAAGGAGCGCCCCGGGCCGGAGCCGCTTCTTGGCGGCCCGGGGCGCTCTTCTCAGATCAACGCCTCTGCCGTGATGGGCAGTTCGCGGACCCGTCGGCCGGTGGCGTTGAAGACCGCGTTGGCGATCGCGGGGGCCACGCCCACGAGGACGACCTCGCCGAGTCCCTTGACGCCGAGCGGGTCGGCCTCAGGGTCCTCGCCGTCCAGGTAGATCGCCTTGACGTCGGGGACGTCGGCGTTGACGGGGACGAGGTAGTCGGCCAGGTTGGCGTTCACGATCCGGCCGTCGCGGTGGTCGGTGACCGTGTGCTCCAGCAGCGCCTGGCCGATGCCGCCCACCATGCCGCCGATCGCCTGGCTCTCGGCGAGCTTGGGGCTGATGATGCGGCCCGCGTCGTACACGCCGAGCATCCGCCGGACCCGCACCAGCCCGAGTGCCGCATCGACGGCGACTTCGGCGAAGGTGGCGTTGTAGGCGTGGACGGAGTGCCGCTCGGTACCGGACGGGCCGGTGTAGGAGCCGCGTGCTTCGAGGTGGGAGCGGTTGTTGCGGGCCAGCAGGCTGCGGTACGTCTCACCGCGCGCCGGGTTGCTCTTCACCTGCAACCGGCCGTTGCGGACGACGACATCGTCGGCGGCCACCCCGTACAGCGGTGACTCCCGGTCCTCGACCGCCAGCTGGATCGCCTGCTGCCGTACCTTGTTGCAGCCGTCGAGGACGGCGGAGCCGACGCTGGCCATGGTCATCGAGCCGCCGTGCGGCGGGGTCGGCGGGTAGAGCGAGTCGCCGAGCCGGAAGGTGACCGTGCGCATGGTCAGCCCGAGCGCGTCGGCGGCCACCTGGGTCTGGGAGGTGTAGGTGCCCGGTCCCATGTCGCTGGCCGCGGCCTCGACCAGCGCGGTGCCGTCGGCGTCCAGCCGCACCCGGGACTGGGCCTCCATGTTCCCCGAGTGGTAGACACCCGCGGCCATGCCCATCCCGATCAGCCAGTCCCCCTCGCGCCGGGAACGCGGCCGGGACGAGCGACGGTGCCAGCCGAACTCCCGGGCGCCGACCGTGTAGCACTCCCGCAGCCGTCGGGTGGAGAACGGCAGGCCGTTGGACTCGTCCTCGGACGGTTCGTTGCGCCGGCGCAGCTCGATCGGGTCGACGCCGAGCCTGTGCGCGAGTTCGTCCATGGCCGACTCGATGACGAACGATCCCGTGGCGAAGCCGGGCCCGCGCATCCAGATCGGAGTGTTCACGTCCAGGGGCACCGTCCGGTACGCCTGGCTCACGTGCGGCATGCTGTAGAGCATCTGCCCCGGCGCCCCGGTGGCCTCGGTGAACGTCTCGTACGAGGAGGTCTCGGCGTCCATCTCATGGACCGCGGCGGTCAGCCGGCCGCGCCGGTCGCTGCCCAGCCGCAGACGGTACTCGTAGGACGGCCGGAAGCCGGTACCGAAGTACATCTGCCTGCGGCTCAGCACCAGCTTGACCGGGCGGCCCGTCTCGCGGGCGGCCACCGCGGCGGCAACCGTGTGCGGCCAGCAGCGCAGCCCGCTGCCGAAGCCCCCGCCGACGAACGGCGAGATGACACGCACGGAGTCCATGGGCAGGTCGAAGACCATGGAGAGTTCGGTCTGCGTGCCGACCACCCACTGCGTCTTGTCCCACACGGTCAGCTTGTTGCCGTCCCAGCGTGCGATGGTGGCGTGCGGCTCCATCGGATTGTGGTGGTTGCGCGCCAGTCGGTACGTCAGGTCCATCCGTACGGCCGCGGAGCGCAGGCCCGCCTCGGCGTCGCCGCGCGCGTAGTTCGTCGGCTCGTCCGGCGTGGCCTCGCCCATGTCGGTCGAGGGCTGTTCGGCGTCGTAGCGGACCTCGACCAGGCTTGCGCCGTGCTGCGCGGCCTCCAGGGTGGCGGCCACCACGACAGCGACCGGCTGACCGTGGAAGAGCACCCGGTCGTCCTGGAACACGCGGAGCCGCCGGCCGCCGGGCGGGTTGTTCGAGCCGGGGTTGTCGCGGTACGGCAGCCTCGGCGCATTGCGGTGACTGATCACCCGCAGCACACCCCGGTGGGCTTCGGCGGCGCGAGTGTCGATGGACCTGATACGGCCGCGTCCGATGGTCGCGTCGACGATCGCGGCGTGCACCGTCCCGTCGACATCGTGTTCGGCGGCGTACAGCGCCTTGCCGGTGACCTTCAGCCGGCCGTCCACCCGGGACAGCGGCGCACCCACGGCTGCCTGCGGCTGGGGGCTCACTTCGTACCTCCTACGATGCGCAGCTGACGTTCGACGGTCCGCTGGAGCAGCTCGGCCTTGAACCGGTTGTGCCGAAGAGGGCGGGCGCCTTCCGCGGCTCGCGCCGCGGCGGCCTCCCACAGGGACTCCGAGGGACGCTCGCCGACGAGGTGTCGCTCGACCGCCGGCAGCTTCCACGGCACCGTGCCCACACCGCCGGCGGCGACCTTCGCCTCACGGATCACTCCGCCGCGGACGTGCAGCGCGACGGCCGCCGAGGTCAGGGCGAACTCATAGGACTGCCGGTCACGCACCTTCAGATAGCCCGACCGCAGCGGACGCGGAAGAGCGGGGATCTCCACCGCCGTGATCAACTCGCCCTGCCGGACGGCCTGTTCACGATCCGGAGTGTTGCCCGGCCGCAGCAGGAAGTCCGCGAAGGGGACACGCCGCTCCCCGTCCGGCCCCAGCAGGTGCACGGCCGCCTCCAGCGCCGCGAACGCCACGGCCACGTCGGAGGGGTGGGTGGCCACGCAGGACTCGGAGGTGCCGAGGATCGCGTGCGTACGGTTGAAACCCTCCCGCGCGGCACAACCCGAGCCGGGGTCGCGCTTGTTGCAGTCGGCGGTCACATCGCGGAAGTACGTGCAGCGGGTGCGCTGCATGATGTTCCCGCCGATGGTGGCCATGTTCCGCAGCTGGGCCGAGGCGCTCAGCTCCAGCGCCTCGGAGATCACCGGGTACAGGCTGCGCACCTTGCGGTCGGCGGCGGCCTGGGACATAGTCACCAGCGCGCCGATGCGCAGGCCCCCGCCCTCGGTGGCGGTGACCTCACGCAACGGCAGCCCGGTGATGTCGACCAGGGTCTCGGGCCGCTCGACGGTCTCTCGCATCAGGTCGACCAGGGTGGTGCCGCCGGCGATGTAACGGCCGCCCCGGCGGCCGGCGTCGAGGGCCTCGCGGGTGTCGGACGCTTTGGTGAAGGCGAAGGGGTACATCAAACCCTCACTTCCGGCCCGCGGTCTGCTCGACCGCGCGCACGATCTTGACGTAGCAGCCGCAGCGGCAGATGTTGCCGCTCATCGACTCCCGGATCTCCTCCGGTGATCCGGTGCGGCCCTCCTGGATGCAGCCGACCCCGGACAGGATCTGGCCCGGCGTGCAGTACCCGCACTGGAAGGCGTCCTCGTCGATGAACGCCTGCTGCAGCGGATGCAGCCGGTCGCCGTCGGCCAGGCCCTCGATCGTGGTGACCTCCGCGCCCTCCAGGCGCACGGCGAGCGTCAGACAGGAGTTCACCCGACGACCGTCGACCAGCACGGTGCACGCGCCGCAGGCCCCCGCGTTGCAGCCCTTCTTCGAGCCGGTCAGGCCGAAGTGCTCACGCAGCAGATCCAGCAGCGACGTGCGGTTGTCCACCGTCACGGTCCGTCGGGTGCCGTTGACCGTCAGTGCGACCCGGCTGGAAGGTGTCGCCGCTGCGGCGCCGGCTTCCTCCGGGCCGAGGAGCGTGCCCCCGATCACGCCGCCGGCAAGGACAACACCGCCGACCGCAGTACTGGTGGCGATGAAGGTGCGCCGAGTCGGCGCCGCGGAGGGCTCGCTGGAGTCGGTGGGGGGTGGAACGGCAGATTCAGGGAGATCAGTGGACATGGATATGCCTTCGCATCACGGACGGATCGGCCGTACAGAGCGGCACGGCAGGAGGCGGGATCGTCGTCGCCGCAGATGTGGGCGACCGCCGCTTCACCACCGCGGCCGTCCATGTGGGGAGTCTGGCATCACAGCTGATGCCTGTGGCAGGGAGAGTTTTGTCCCCCTCTTGGTTTTCTCACCCACGAGTGAGGCCGGCGATGTCGAGAACCCGTGACCGGCTCCGTCCCCGAGGTGAAGGCGACCACAATGGGTCGCACCAGCACCGAGGAGAGATCACGATGGCCAAGTACTTGCTGCTCAAGCACTACCGAGGCGCCCCGGCCGCGGTCAACGACGTGCCCATGGACCAGTGGACGCCGGAGGAGATCTCGGCGCACGTGCAGTACATGAACGACTTCGCGGCCCGGCTGGAGAAGACCGGCGAGTTCGTCGACGGTCAGGCGCTCGCCCCCGAGGGGATGTGGGTCCGGTACGACGGTGAGGGGCGCCCGCCGGTCACCGACGGCCCGTTCGCCGAGACCAAGGACCTCATCGCCGGCTGGATGGTGATCGACGTCGACAGCTACGAGCGCGCCGTCGAGCTGGCCGGGGAACTGTCGGCCGCCCCCGGGGCGGGCGGGAAGCCGATCCACGAGTGGCTGGAGGTGCGCCCGTTCTACGGCGTGACGTCCACCATCACGGAGTGACCTCATCGATGGACGAGGCCCTGCTCCGGAGCCTCACGCCGAGCGTTCTCGCCGTCCTCGTCCGCCGCGGAGCAGACTTCGCGGCGGCCGAGGACGCCGTCCAGGACGCGCTGGTGGAGGCGCTCCGCGTCTGGCCGGCCGACCCGCCGCGGGACGCGAAGGGCTGGCTGGTCACCGTGGCCTGGCGCAAGTTCCTCGACCAGGCCCGCTCGGACGCCGCCCGCCGCCGGCGTGAGGACCGCCTCGACGAGGAGCCGTCGCCCGGGCCGGCGCCCTCGGTGGACGACACACTCCAGCTGTACTTCCTGTGCGCCCATCCGTCCCTGACGCCGTCGTCGGCGGTCGCGCTCACGCTGCGCGCCGTCGGCGGGCTCACCACGCGCCAGATCGCCCGGGCCTACCTGGTGCCCGAGGCGACCATGGCCCAGCGCATCAGCCGCGCCAAACGCACCGTCTCCGGTGTGCGCTTCGACCGGCCCGGCGACGTCGCCACCGTGCTGCGCGTCCTCTACCTGGTCTTCAACGAGGGCTACTCCGGCGACGTCGACCTCGCCGCCGAGGCGATCCGCCTCACCCGGCAGCTCGCGGTCTCGACCGACCACCCCGAGGTGGCGGGGCTGCTCGCCCTCATGCTGCTCCACCACGCCCGGCGCGCCGCCCGCACCGCGCCCGACGGCAGCCTGGTCCCGCTCGCCGAACAGGACCGCCGCCGGTGGGACACCGCGTCGATCGCGGAGGGCGTACGGATCCTGCAGTCGGCCCTCGCCCGCGACCGGCTCGGCGAGTACCAGGCCCAGGCCGCCATCGCAGCCCTCCACGCCGACGCGCCCACCGCCGAGGAGACCGACTGGGTGCAGATCGTCGAGTGGTACGACGAGCTCGCGCGCCTGACCGACAGCCCGGTCGTCCGGCTCAACCGCGCGGTGGCCGTCGGCGAGGCCGACGGACCGCGCGCCGGCCTGGCGGCACTCGCGGCGCTGGACGACTCCCTGCCCCGCCACACCGCGGTGGCGGCATACCTCCACGAGCGCGACGGCGACCTGGCGACAGCGGCACGGCTGTACGCCGAGGCGGCCCGGAAGGCACCCAACCTCGCCGAGCGTGACCACCTGACGCGCCAGGCCGCCCGGCTCAACACCAGCCGGTGATGGAGCAGGGAACCAGGGACGGGAAGCGCTCGGCGAGGGCCTCCGCGCCGGGCGCGAGATTCTGCACGAAAACGTCCGCCCCGCCGAGGAGTTGGTCCAGCACCCGCCTCCCCCGGTCCGACTTCAGGTCGAGGGACAGGGACTCCTTGGAGCGGTTGCGCCACACGAAACAGCTGGACTCGCCGTGCACGGTGGTGTCGTACCGGCGGGCGAACGGGGCGGCCACCGCCTGCTCGACGCTGACGACGGTGATACCGGACAGCGGTGGGTCTGCGGGTGATCGGTCATACGGCGGCCTCCGGGAGCGGGTGTGCCCTGCCGGTATTACCCGCCCCGGCTCAACGCGCCGCCCCGGCTCATGCGTAGAACCGCGTCACGCTCTGCAGCACGCACGCCGGCTTCGCGCCGCCCTCGATCTCGATCGTGCCGTCGACGGTGATCTGCGCGCCGCCGGGGACGTCGTCGACCTCGGCGAGCCGTGCGACCAGGCGGATACGCGAACCGGCAGGCACCGGTGCGGGGAAACGGACCTTGTTCAGACCGTAGTTGACGCGTCACAAGAGGGTGCGGCGACGACGTTCGCAGGGAAGTGCGGCTACGAGATCAAAGCTAAGAGCAATAATTGTTGAGGTCAATAGTTGTTGCTGTCCTTCGGGTGCGTCAGACTGGGACCAGCACACGCAACCGCCCCGCCCGGGGCCTCGACCAGGGAGCCCGCCATCGCCCGCCAGCAGCACGCCACGAACACCGCCCCGATCGATGCGAACGAGCCCTGGATGCGCGGACTGCACGCGGACACCGGCTATCTGCTGTACCGGCTCGGCCTGCGCTCCGGGCAGCTCTTCAACGGCTTCCTCCAGGAGTCGGGCCTGCGGCTGCGCCACTACGCGCTGCTGCGCTTCCTCGCCACGAGCGGGGGCGCGCTCCAGCGTGAGCTGAGCACCCGCCTCGGCTACGACCCCAGCGCGATCGTCGGTCTCGTCGACGACCTGGAACGCGCCGATTTCGTGGAGCGCCGCCCCTCCCCGGACGACCGTCGCAGCCGCATCGTGGTGCTCACCGAGAAGGGCCGGTCATTCCTGCGTGACACCGACGAGGCCGGACAGCGTGTGACGAACGATCTCCTCCGGCCGCTGGACCCGGCCGAGCGGGAGACGCTGCACGACCTGTTGCTGCGCATCGCGGAGCCGGGGCTGTCCCGGGGCTTCACGGAGGGGTGACGCGGCACGATGACCCCGCGTTCGGCACCCGACCGGCTTCTGGCGGTGCTCGGCACCTTCGACCACGATCACCCTGCGCTTTCCCTGACGGACATCAGCCGCCGGGCGGGGCTGTCCCTCACCACCGCGCACCGGCTGGTCGGAGCGCTGACGGCGTGGGGTGCGCTGGAGCGTGATCCGTCCGGCGTCTACCACATAGGGCTGCGGCTGTGGGAGGTGTCGGCGCTCGCACCCCGCGGTCTCGCCCTGCGCCAGGTCGCGCTGCCCTTTCTGGAGGACCTGTACGAAGCCGCCCATGAGAACGTCGCGTTGGCCGTGCGCGACGGCTCGGAGGTCGTCTACATCGAGTGGATCTCCGCCCGCACGGCGATCGGCGTCCGCATCCAGGTGGGCGCCCGCTGGCCGCTGCACGCCACCGGGGTCGGCCTCGCCCTGCTCGCCCACACCGAACCGGAGTTCCAGGCCGCGTACTGCGCCGAGCCGCTCACCGCGTACACCGAGCACACCATCACCGACCCGGGCCGGCTGCGCCGCGCGCTCGCCGAAGTGCGCCGTTCCGGCTGCGCCGTGAGCAGCCGTCAGGTCACCGACGACGCCCTGTCCGTGGCCGCGCCCGTGCGGGGTGCGGGCGCGGCGGTCGTCGCGGCCGTCTCCGTCGTCGTGCCCGTCCGGGACGCGCAGATCCCCGCACTGGCCCCGGCCGTACGGCTGGCGGCGCGCGGTATCTCCCGCGCGCTGGGCTGGCAGCCACGGCCGGAGCCCGAAAGGGCTTCCGTCTGACGGAAGCGGTTGCCGACACGGGCAGCCTGCACGAGTCCCGCTTCTGCGGGGCCGAGCGGTGCATGGGGCCGACCGCAACAGCTGAACCTGGCCCGACCAAGACGTTCAGCCCTCGCCGCTGTACCGAGTCCGCGCGCCGGCCAGTGGATCGCTGCTTGTCGAACCACAGGCCGGCACGCGTTCCAGGTGTTACCGGATCACCGCGGCCATCGCCTGCCACGTGGCCCGCGCCGGCGGCACCGTCGACCGGCTACGGCCTCGCGGCCCATGCTGCCGTACGTGAACCCGCCGAACGGCATCGCGTGTTGGTCGCGCGCCTGCTCCGGTGGACCGGCATCAGGCGTCGGTGGCCGCGTGGACGCGTTGTCCTTCGACGAAGGTCTGCAGGACGCGGGTGGCGGCGATCTCTTCGGGCGGGCCCGCGAACGGGTCGCGATCGAGGACGACGAGGTCGGCCGCCTTGCCGACGGTGATGCTGCCGGTGGTGCCGTCGAGGTGGTTCACGAAGGCGCTGCCCGCCGTGTACGCGGCGATGGCGGTGCCCAGGTCGAGGCGCTGCTCCGGGAGGAAGGCCGGGGTGCCCTCGGGCGCGTGGGGGGAGATCCGGTTGACGGCGACGTGGATGGCCTGGAGCGGGTCGGGGCTGCTGACCGGCCAGTCGCTGCCGGCGGCCAACGTCGCGCCCGCGCGCAGCAGATCACCGAAGGGGTACTGCCGTGCGCCGCGTGCCGCACCGAGGAAGGGCAGGGTCAGCTCGTCCATCTGCGGTTCGTGGGCGGCCCACAGCATCTGCAGGTTGGCACTCGCGCCCAGGGCGCGGAACCGGGGGATGTCGTACGGGTGGACGACCTGGAGATGCGCCAAGTGGTGCCGTGTGTCGCGCCATCCGTTGGCCGTACGGGCGGACTCCACGGCGTCCAGCGCCTCGCGCACCGCGCGGTCGCCGAGCGCGTGGAAGTGGACCTGGAAGCCGAGCGCGTCGAGTTCGGTGACGTACTTCCTCAGCTCTCCCGGCTCGACGAAACTGATGCCGCTGTCGTCCGAGGAGCAGCCGCAGCCGGTCAGATACGGATCGAGCATCGCGGCGGTGTGGTTCTCGGCGATGCCGTCCTGCATGATCTTCACGGTGCCGGCGCGGAACCGGCCTTGGTCCAACTCCTCTCGACGCACGGCGAGTTCGGGGATCTGCTCGGCGCCGCGCTCGCGGTCCCACCACAGGGCGCCGACGACGCGGGCGGTGAGCAGGCCCCGGTCGAGGGCTGCCTGATAGGTGGGCGCCGGGTCGGCCATGTTGGCGTACGCCCCCACGATGGCGTCCTGCCAGGCGGTGACACCGTACGAGTGCAGCACGGCCTGGGCCCGGAGCAGGGCGGCGAGTTGCTCCTCCGGCGTGGGATCCGGCAGCAGCCTTCCCACGAGGTGGACGGCGCCCTCCTGGAGCATGCCGGTCGGGTTGCCGTCGGCGTCGCGCTCGATCCGGCCGTCGGCGGGGTCGGGCGTACGGGCGTCGATGCCCGCACGCTCCAGCGCCCGGCTGTTGACCCAGGCGCCGTGGTGGTCGCGGTTGGGCAGGAACACCGGGCGGTCCGGGACGATCGCGTCGAGGGCGGCGGCGGTGGGGGTGCCGCCGGGGAAGGCCTCCAGGGACCAGCCTCCACCCGTGATCCACTCGACGTCCGGGTGCCGATCGGCGTACGCCTTGATCCTGCGCAGGTACTCGGCCGCGTCGACGGTGTCGGCGAGATGGCACAGCCCGAGCTCGATGCCCGCGCCCTGCGGATGGACGTGGGCGTCCTGAAAGCCTGGGAGCAGCAACTTCCCGGCGAGGTCGACGACTTCGGTGCGCGGCCCGATGAGCTCGCGCACCTCCTCGTGGCCGACGGCGGCGATCCGCCCGCCGCGCACGGCCACGGCGGTTGCGCGGCTGCGGGCGGGATCGACGGTGTGCACGGGGCCGCCCGTGAGGACGAGATCGGCCGGCCCCGTGACCTGGGGATGCGACATGGAGTGAACTCCGTTGGGGGTGGTCAGACCGTCGTACGGTCCATCGGAAGGGTGAGGGACTCGGCGTCGGTGCCGCGCCCGGTGGTGAAGTACGGGGAATGCCTCACGTACTTGGCCACGGCGGCCATGCCCAGGCCGACGAGGACGATCACGGCGGGCAGCGAGAACATGAACCAGCCGTTGTCCGGGCTGAGTTCGAAGTGATCGCTCATGGTCAGGTACGAGTACCCGAGGTAGCCGCCCAGGCCCAGCAGGACCAGGCCGGACGCGGCGGGCACGCCGACGGCGAGCAGCGCCTCGCGCGCCCCTTCGCGCAGCGCGGAGCGGAAGCGCACGGCGCAGCCGAGCGCGGTGAGGCCGTAGTAGAGGGCGACGATCAGGCCGATGGCGTTGACGGCGGCCAGGAGCATGTCGCTCAGCTTGGGAATCGCGACGGCGAGCAGGGCGATCACGGCGGCGATGGTCATCACGACGACCGTGCCGGCGGCGGGCGTGCCGTATCGGGGGTGGATCCGGGTCCACAGCGGTCCCATGGTGCGGTCGCGGCCCATGGCGAGCAGTCCACGCGCCGTGGGGATCAGCGTGGCCTGCACGGAGGCGACCGCGGAGAACATCAGCGCGACCAGGGGCAGGGTGGCCCAAGGCTCGGCGGCCAGCTTCTCCCCGAGGTACGGGAGCGCCTGGGGGCCGTTCTGGACGAGTTCGCCCAGGCTCATCTCCCGCTGGAAGGCGACCGAGGCGAAGAGGAACAGGCCGAGCATGGCGAACAGGGCGATGAGGCCTCCTCGGGCCGCGTCGCCCGGGCTCTTCGTCTCCTCGGTGACGCTGAAGGCCGCGTCCCAGCCCCAGAAGAAGAACACCGCGAGGACCATGCCCTGGGCGAAGGTGGTGCCGCTGGAGATCTCGAAGGGGTTGAACCAGGAGAAGGAGAAGGCGTGGTCGCCGGTGACCAGGGCCCAGCCGCAGAAGCCCAGCA
Organism: Streptomyces sp. NPDC059866; assembly: GCF_042731325.1. Lineage (NCBI taxonomy): Bacteria > Bacillati > Actinomycetota > Actinomycetes > Kitasatosporales > Streptomycetaceae > Streptomyces > Streptomyces sp. NPDC059866. Next base: position 159,032 of record NZ_JBHWJT010000019.1, read on the forward strand.
GCACCGCGTACTCGAAGACCAGCAGCGCGAACTGGAACCGGGCGACTGCCCGCATCCCGGTGACGGCCATGGCGGTGACGGCGAGGAGGATCACCAGCCCGACCGCCGTGCTGACACCGGTGGACGTCGGATCGAGGGCGATGCCGGCGAGACTGTGCAGGCCGGCCTTGTTGGCGAAGATCAGGACGACCGAGCCCATGATCGCGCTGGTGTAGGCACAGAAGATGATCGAGCCGACCAGGGTGACCCAGCCGGTCAGGAAGCCGGGCCAGGGGCCGAGGGACTTGCCGACCCACACGTAGCCGTTGCCCATGTTCGGTTCCGAGCGGTTCAGACGGGCGTAGGCGGTGGCGATGCCGAGCACCGGCAGGAACGCCAGGAGCAGCAGCGCCGGGGCCTGAAGGCCCACGACGGTCGCGATCGTGCCCATGCCGATGGCGATGCTGGTGGTGGCCGCGGTGCTGGACGCGGCGATGGCGATGCCGTCGACGACACCGAGGGATCGACGCAGGGCGGGGCCGGACCCGGCGGACGGGTTCGGCGGGGAGGACAGGGGCGGTGCGGACGACATGAAGGGCTCCTCGGGGAAGAGGACGGGGAAGAGCCGCGCGGGAATGCGATGGAACAGCCGACGTCCACATTGGGTCAACCCTGTTGACGTAAGGCAGTCGGGGGCCGTTCACTGAGCGTGCTTCGTCGGCGTGCAGTGAGAGGAACGTGGCCATGCCCACTCGTGTCCCGCAGGAACGCAGACGCCGGCGGCCCACCCGGTCCGGGATCCTGCTGTCGGAGGACCTGATCGTGGAGACCGCGCTGCGGCTGATCGGCGAACACGGGCCGGAGGCACTGAGCGTGCGCCGGCTCGGCGCGGCACTGGGCTGCGACCCGACCGCTCTCTACCGCTACTTCCACGGCACCGACGACCTGGTGCTCGCCATCGCCGACCGAATCATCGGCGACGCCATGGCGGGGTTCGTCCCCGGCGACGACTGGGTGGCCTCGCTGCGCGAGATGGCCCTGCGGGTCCGCGCAGGGTATCTCGCCCATCCCCGGGCGGCCGCCATGGCGGCGCATCGGGTGACCCGGCGCAGGAGCGAGATACAGGCGGTGGAGACGGGGATCGGCCTGCTGCTGTCCGCGGGCTTCGAGCCGGCCGCCGCCGTACGGCTCTACCTGGCCTTCATCGACACCGTGCTCAGCCACGCGGCCACGGACGCGGCGTTCCAGGCGCTCCCCCGACAGCAGCGCGAGGCCGATCACCGAGCGTGGCGGGACGTCTATCAGGGCTTGGACCCGGCGGCATACCCGGCGCTCACCGCAGTACGCCCCGAGTTGCCCGGGATGGCGGACAGCTCCTTCGAGGAGGCGGTGGACCTCCTCCTCGAGGCACTGGTGGCCCGCGCCCCGGCAGGGCGGGTACGCGGCCGCTGAGGCCCGCCGTGCACGCCGGGGACCACCGCCCTCACTGTGTCGCCGACCGGGCACTCTTCCGCCCCCGACGACGCCGGGTCGCTCGGGGCGCGAGAGTGTCGACTTCGACGGGTGACGTGGAGCGCCCCGGCAAGCGCGGGCGAGGGAGATCCCCCCCAGGCCTGCCCCGAGAGCCCGCTTCGGTCGGCTCGGGCGATTGCGGGCATCGCCTCATGGCTGCGTCACTTGGTCGCTCCCAGTTGCTGCGCCCTGGAGTAGCACCAGTGCACGAAGGAGGCCGGCGGCGGGCTGGTCACGCTGTCGTTCAGGTACAGGACATCCGCCACGTCCACCACGGGAATCCACGGCAGCCGGACGAACAGTCGGTACTCGAAGCAGGAGGGATGGCGAACGGGATCGTCTCGATCCTGGTGATCTTCACGTCTGGTCCGCTCGACCCAGGGCGCGATGGCCGGCCCAGCTGCCGTGGAAGCGGAAGGCATCCGGCTGGGCAGTCCGACCCAGCCGGCGGGATTTCCGGGCTGTTGACCCGCCACCGACCTCAACAGAACCATTTCCGCAGGTCGGCGCCATGAAAAGCGTGCACCAGCTGCAGACGAAGAGCCTGCCGGCAGGCTTCCGCTCCGTCGCCCCGCCGGTGATGACCACTGACACTCTGACCAGCCCTTTCACGGAACAACTTCCGCCTGGCAGAAGCCGCCTTGCGCGGTGCCCGCAGCCCTCAGGACCCTGAGTCCGACCACGGCACGCGGGGCGACGGCGCCCCGCCGACAGGGACGGGAACGCCATGCCCCAAGGGCTTGTACGAAGGCGGAGACCAGAGCGTCCATGCCGTCGGCCAGTTCCAGTTGCTCGACGTGGAAGAGCCCGAAGTAGTCGACCAGCACCTCCAGCAGGGAGGCGTGTTCGTAGTGGGCCAGGCCGCTCACCTGGCCCGCGAGGTCCCAGGCCTGCGGGGTGAGCCTGGTGCTGGCGTACTGCCAGAGTGAGGTGGACATCAGCGCCTCGACGTCCGGGTCGTCCACTTCGCCCGCGAGGATGGCCTTGTGCTGCTCGGGCCGCAGCCCGTGCCAGACGTGGTGCAGCAGTTCTTCGAGTAACTGGCGCGGGTCACGGGCCTCCGGTCCGGTCAGCCCGTACCGGCCGGACAGGGTGTGGGTGTCGCGGGCTCGTACGCGCTGTCCGCGCAGGTGGACGTCCGGGTTGGCGTTGACGAACGTCCGTGTGGGCAGCCGGAATCGGTGGACGTAGTGCAGCGTGGTGTGGTGGTTGGAGGGCAGCCGCATCGCGCCCAGCTCGCCGTGGGTGCCGTCCCAGAAGCGGTGCGTGCGGATGCGGCCGCCGGGACGGCCCGCTCTCTCGTAGACCGTGACCTCCAGCCTTCGGCGAACCAGCTCGTAGGCACAGGCCAGGCCGGAGATGCCGCCGCCGATCACGGCCACCCGGCCCGTGGCGCTGCGCCGCGCCTCCACCAAGTCCGCGGGGAACCGGAAGTGTTCGTCGAAGGGGCTGCCGGTGTCGGTGTCCGTCATGTCACGGGACGCTACGCAGCAGTGCGGGGCGCATGGCGGAGGCGGTATTGCAGTCGCATGAAAACGCCGGAGGCTGCGCGTCCGCCCCGCCTCCCGGTCAGCCGGACTGGCGCACCGGCTCCGATGCCTCCCGCCGTGCGTACGCCGCCCAGTCCACGATCTGTACCGCCGCGCCGGCGGCCTCAGTGCCCCGGCAGTGGGCGTGATGCCTGCGGGCGATGCCGTCCAGGTCGAGGTGAGAGCCGAAGGCGGGGTGCGCCGCCAGCCGTCGTGCATACGCCCACAGACGGGGATGGTTGGTGATCCGGTCAACCGCGGCGGCGTCCAGGTGGTGGCGGTGCACGGTGTCCAGCTGCACCAGCGTCACCCACAACTGCACATCGGCGAGGGTGAGTTCGCCGCCCAGCACGTGCTCCCGGGAGGCGAGCCGCCACTCCAGCACGTCCAGCGCGCGTAGCAGAGTGGCCAGCGCGGTGTCGCATGCCGACGGGTCGCCACCGGACTGTCCGGCGCGCTGGGCCACCCAGGTGATGCCCTGCTCGCAGAGCCGGCCCACGGCCTCGATCGCCTGCTCGGCACCGCGCGGGTGGAGGTCGGGGCCATGACCGCCGAACTGCCGGGCCAGGTCCCGCAGGATGTCGGGAGTGTGGATGCTGACGATCCGCCCGGTCCAGTTGTCGCTGAGGACCGGCGCCACGGCCGGACCGGGGTGCTGGTGTGAACTGGCCTCGTACAGCGGGCGCAGGGCCCGGTGTCCGCCGCCGGGTGCGTCGGGTACGGCGGGCAGCAGCGTCACCGGGAGGGTGTCGTCGAGGCCGAGCAGGCTGTGTGTGACGGCGATCTGCAGACTGTGCGGACAGGACAGCGACAGGTGAAGCCGGTAGCGGTGCGGTGCGGCGTGGTAGCCGCTGCGCGCGTCACAGCCGATCCTGCTCCGGAAGGACGGCACGGCTGTCGGGGATGTGGCGGACATGCGTCTCCCTGGGTTGCTCGGTCACAGGCATACGGGCATACGGAGGCGACGGCACGCGGCGGCTTCGGCACGGCCGGGATGCGGTACTTGTGCGGGAGGGTCAGGCAGCGGGGGCAAGGCCGCCATGGCGCAGGGAACTTGCCGCACTGCACACACGCACGAGATCGATGTGGCGGCGGGACGTCAGCAGGGGCAGCGGCCGGACGGCGACACGGACAGCGTCGCCGCCGTGGTCCAGCGCAGCACAGCCCATGATTCCCTACCAATTCACTAGGATTCCCATAGTGGAGTGTCAGGCTACGTCCAAGCTGCGTCAAGAGGGCCGTACAGACCGACACCAGGACGTCTCACCACGTGAGAGGGCCCCTGGCTCGCCGGGGCGGTCAGGCCACGCGGCCGGCCTCGCGGGCGGCGAGCAGCGCGCGGACCGCCTCGACGGCGGCACCGGTCACAGAGGGATCCGCTCCATGCCGAGGGCGCGCGCTGAGCCGTACCGGAGGAACGGTGGGCAAGCCCTCGACCGGAGACAGTCCCTCGGGGTGCTGACCACCGGGCACGGCGAGCAGCGCGGCGCCCAGTCCGGCGCGGGCCGCGTCCAGGACGCCCGCGAGATACCCGGCCTCGGCGACGACGGTGGCCGGGGTGTGGTCGGCGGCCAGCGCGGTGAGGGCGCGGCGGCGGATGACGCACGGTTCGTTGATCGCGACCAGCGGCAGCGGGGCAGGGGCGACGGGCGGCTTCCAGCCGGGGGCGGCGTACCAGCGCAGGGGCAGTCCGCCCACTGGGTTGCCCGCCGCGGCGGTCGCCTCGGTGACGTAGACGGCGAGGTCGAGTTCGCCGCGGTCGACCGCGTCCGTCAGCCGCGCCGAGCGGTCGATCCGCACCCGCACCTCGGCGCCCGGACGCACCTCCCGTACCGCCTCGGTGAGCACCGGGAGGATCTGGTCGGCGCCGTGCTCGGTGGCGCCGATGACGACGGTGGCGGCTTCCGGGCCGTCGTCACTCAGGAGCCTGCGTACGGCCGCGTCGTGCGCCGCGACGATCAGCCGTGCCTCCTGAAGCAGTTGGGCGCCGTGGGCCGTGAACCGGGTCTTGCGGCCGTCGCGTTCCACGACGGGGCGGCCCAGGGTCTTCTCCAGCCGCCGCACGTGCTGGCTGACCGCGGACTGGCTGAGCGCGAGCGCGCCGGCGGCGCGGTGGAAGCCGCCGTAGTCGGCGACGGCGATCAGGCTGCGCAGCGCCACGATGTCCAGGACCGGTCGCATGGGCGCAGGCTAGCACCGATTGATTAAGGATCGTGATCGGTTTTGATGGCGAATCGTCGTTGGACGTACGGCTTTCGCCTCCTGCATGCTGGGCGCATGCCGCGTCCAGCCAACGCGTCGGCCTGCGGGCCGCGCCCCCACAGCACCGGACCCCGGCCGACGGCCGTCGGGTCGGCGGTGTGCTGCGGTGCGGGCACCCGGCTGACGCAGCGGCGGGTGGTCGACCTCGGCCGCGCCGTCACGATGCGCTGTTGCTGATCGACGCCTGATCAACGCTTTCGCGATGCTCCGTTGAGCCGAACCCCGTCCAGCTGATCCCCGCACGCCTGGCGGCTGCGCGGGCCCTCGACGCATGTGCGCGTCCCGTTCTCGCCCGCCCACGGCACAGGTGCGCCCCGTTCAATCCCCTGAGCCCTCCGATGAATCGAGTCACCATGAGCTCTCCCCCGCCTGTCCACGCCTGGGACGAACCAGAGGGGATCGCCCCGCGCGGCACCCTGGTCGTCCTCCCCGGCCGCGGCGAACACAGCGGCGTGTACGAGCGGTTCGGCCGCCGCCTCGCAGCCGACGGCTACCGCGTCCGGGCCTTGACGGATCCCTCCCCCGACCCGACAACGGTCACCGATGAGGCCGCCAAGCTGCTGCGCGACGAAACGCTGCCGGGCCCCCGGGTGCTGGTCGGATCCGACACCGGCGCCCTGTACGCGGCGTCGCTCGCCGCACGTGGCACACCGGGCCTGGACGCGCTGATCCTCGCCGGGCTGCCCACCGCACCGCACGCCCTCGCGGCGGCAACCGACTGGGAGGCCGAACTCGACCAGCGCACCGCCTGCCCCACGCACCGGGGCAGGCTCACCTCCGATGTCTCGTTCCGGCGCGGCGCTCTCACGGACCCGGCCCCTGCCGAACTGCCCGCCCTGGACGGCATCTCCGTCCCCGTCCTCGCGCTGCACGGCGCCGACGACTCCGTCAGCCCGCTCCCTGAGGCCGCCCGCGCCTACCGTGCTCTGCCCGGCGTGGAGCTGGTGAGCCTGGCCGGGACCCGGCACGACGCCCTCAACGACCTCACCCACCGCACGGCCGCCGCCACGATCGTGCTGTTCCTGGAGCGGCTGCGGCTCTTCCCGGACCTCGCGCCCATCGCCGTACGGGAGGACCTCGCATGACCGCCCGGGTGCTGACCGGCGTGACCGAGTTGCACTCCCTGCTGCACAGCGGTGGTCCGAGGCCCGTCGTCCTCGACGTGCGGTGGCGGCTCGGCGACCCGAACGGACGCGAGCGCTACCTCAAGGAGCACATCCCCGGCGCCGTTTACGTCGACCTCGACACCGAACTCGCCGCCCTGCCCACGCCGGAAGGCGGTCGCCATCCCCTGCCCGACCCGGCGGACCTGCAAGCGGCCGCGCGCCGCTGGGGCATCTCCGCGGGCCGCCCGGTGGTCGTGTACGACGACAACGGCAACACGGCCGCCGCCCGCGCCTGGTGGCTGCTGCGCTGGGCCGGAGTCGAACACGTCACCCTGCTGAACGGTGCGCTGGGCGCCTGGCGCGCGGCCGGACTGCCCACGGAGGCCGGAGAGCCCGAAGCGCCCAAACCGGGCGACATCGCGCTCACCCCGGGACGGCTGCCGGTACTGGACGCGGACGCGGCGGCCGAAGTCGCCCGTGACGGTGTGCTGTTGGACGCCCGGGCCGCCGAGCGGTACCGGGGCGAGAGCGAGCCGGTCGACCCGCGTGCCGGGCACATTCCCGGTGCGCTGTCCGCCCCGACCGGTGACAACCTCAACCCCGACGGGACCTTTCGCGATGTGGAGGAGCTCGCCGTGCGGTTCACGGCGCTGGGTGCCGATGACGCGACCGAGGTGGGGGTGTACTGCGGGTCCGGCGTCACGGCCGCCCACCAGATCGCAGCTCTCGCCCACGCCGGTATCCCCGCCGCGCTGTACCCCGGTTCCTGGTCGGCCTGGTCCGCCGACCCGAACCGCCCAGCGGTGCTGGGCGAACTGCCGTACTGACCCCTGACCGCAGGCTCCCCCACCGCCACCCTTCCCGACGAGAGGCCCTGATGTCCTCCCCGAACACAACCGTCTCCGGAACGTCCCCGCCGACGCGCACAACCGCGCCCCCGGCACCGGCCGCGGCGAAGACGACCGCCCGTCCCCGGCCGCGCAAACGCCCAGCCCTCCGCGTGCCGCGCAGCGTCCGCCGAGCCGCCGGGCCGGTCGGACTGCTGGCGCTGTGGTTCCTCACGAGCACCACCGGTGTGCTGCCCGAGTCCGTCCTCGCCTCCCCCGTCGATGTCGTCCAACGGGCCGTCGACCTCACACAGACCGGTGAACTGCCGCAGGCCGTCGCCGCGTCCGGCCGCCGCGCCACGATCGGCTTCCTCATCGGTGCGGCCGTCGCCCTCGCGCTGTCGCTCACCGCGGGGCTGTTCCGGCTGGGCGAGGACGTGATCGACGCGTCGATGGGCATGTTCCGGGCCATCCCCTGGGTGGGGCTGATCCCGCTGTTCATCGTCTGGTTCGGCATCGACGAGACCCCGAAGATCGCGCTGGTCGCGCTCGGTGTGACGTACCCGCTGTACTTCAACATCTACGGCGGCATCCGCTCCGCCGACGCCCAACTCATCGAAGCGGGGCGGATGGCGGGGCTCGGCCGCCTCGATCTGATCCGGTACGTGATCCTGCCGTCCGCGCTGCCCGGAGCACTGGTGGGGCTGCGGTACGCGCTGTCGACCGCCTGGCTGGCGCTGGTCTTCGCCGAGCAGGTCAACGCCGACGCCGGCATCGGCTACCTGATGAGCAACGCCCAGCAGTACTTCCAGACCGACGTCATCGTGCTGTGCCTCGCCGTGTACGCGGTGCTCGGGTTGCTGTGCGACTTCGCGGTACGGCTGCTGTCGCGGCGGCTGCTGGCCTGGCGGGCCTCGTTCGAGGGGGAGGGGGCGTGACGGAGATGACCGCGCACGTGAAGGTCCGCGGACTGACCCGCGCCTTCGACGACAAGACCGTCATCGACGGGCTGGATCTCACCCTTCACCAGGGCGAATTCGTTGCCCTTCTCGGGCACAGCGGCTGCGGCAAGTCGACGCTGTTGAAGATCCTGGCCGGGCTGGACAGCGAGACCGAGGGCGAGGTGACCGTACCGCAGCGCCGCTCGGTGGCCTTCCAGTCGCCGCGGCTGATGCCCTGGCTGCGCGTGTGGCGCAACGTCGTGCTCGGACTGCCCGGCTCGCCGGACCGGGCGCTCGCCGAGCGGTATCTGGCCGAGGTGGGCATCCAGGAGTACGCGGGCCGGTGGCCCAAGACGCTCTCCGGCGGCCAGGCCCAGCGCGTCTCGCTGGCCCGCGCCCTGGTGCGCGAGCCCGAACTGCTGCTGCTCGACGAGCCGTTCGGCGCCCTCGACGCCCTCACCCGTGGCAAGGCGCAGCGCCTGGTCGCAGACCTGTGGCGGCGGCACGGCTGCTCGGTCCTGCTGGTCACGCACGACGTGGAGGAAGCGCTGCTGCTGGCCGACCGGATCCTGGTGATGGACGGCGGGCGGATCGCCTACGAGGCCGACGTCGGCCTGGGGCGGCCGCGCGACCTCGGCTCCCCCGACTTCGTACGGCTGCGCGGCGAACTGCTGCACCGGCTCGGCGTCGAGGACGCCTCGGCACATCTCCAAGAGGCCACGTCATGAACGACCGTCATCACAGAAACCGCAAGCACGACATCCATCGCAGAAACCGCACGCACGACAGGAACCTCATGACACGCACGACCGGCCGCGCGGTGCGCGCCCTCGGCGCCACGTTCTCCCTCACCGCCCTGCTCGCCACCACCGCCTGCGGCGGCGACAGCGAGGCCGCCTCCGACGGGAGCTCGTCGCGTGTGACGCTCACCATCGGTGACCAGGCGAAGAACCTCCAGACCTTGCTCAACGCCTCCGGCGCCCTCAAGGGGACGTCGTACAAGGTGAAGTGGGCCGAATTCGAGGGTGCGGCACCGCTGTTCCAGGCCGTGCAGGCGGGCGCCGCGGACACCTCGTACGCCGCCGATCTGCCCACGCTCCAGGCCCTCTCCGGCGGTGTGCCGGTCAAGGCGGTAGGCGCGCTGCGCAACGACGGTACGCACACCGGGATCGTGGTCCGGCAGGGCTCGTCGGTGCGGAGCGTCAAGGACCTCAAGGGCAAGAAAGTCGTGGCCTCCTCGGCCAAGGGATCCATCGCCGAGTACCTGCTCGCACACGTGCTCCAGCAGGCGGGGCTGAGCTACGACGACGTCAAGGTGCAGTACCTGCTGCCGACCGACGCGCAGGCCGCTTTCACCTCCGGAAAGATCGAGGCCTGGGCCACGTTCGGGGTCTACAAGGCAGTCGCCGAGCAGCAGGGCGGCCGGCTCCTCGTCAACGGCGCCGACGGGCACGTGAGCGGCTACGGCTTCATCGGCGCCTCCGAGGAAGCGCTGGCGGACCAGGACAAGAAGGCGGCCATCGCCGACTACCTCCGCCGCCTGGACAAGGCTCTGGCCTGGTCGCAGGAACACCCGGACGACTACGCCAAGGCCATCCAGCAGAACAACGGCGCCTCCGCCGAGGTCGCGAAGACGCTGGTGAGCCAATCCAACAGTGAGCTGCTGCCGGTGAGTTCGCAGGTCATCGACGCCGTGCAGAAGGTCGGCGACACCATGCACGGCATCGGCGTCCTCACCCCGAACCCGACCGTCGCCGACCACGTCGACACCAGCCTCGTCAAGGAGTGAGCCCCGCCATGCCCGTCGAGTTCATCAGCGCCGTCCACCCCAACCCCGCCACCGAGGGCGACCCCACCGCGGGCACAGGCATCGACGTCGACTACGCCCGCCGCTACGCCCGCGCCCTGGACGACGGCGGCTTCGACTACACCCTCGTCACCTACCACTCGGCCTCCCCCGACGCGCTCCAGCTGGCCCAGTTCGTCGCGAACCACACCGAGCGCATCAAGCCCGTCCTCGCCCACCGCCCCGGCGTCATCTTCCCGACCCACGCGGCCCGCGCCCTGGCCACCCTGGACCGGATCAGCAAGGGCCGCCTGGTGGTGCACATCATCTCCGGCGGCAGCGACGAGGAGCAGCGCCGCGAGGGCGACTACCTGAGCAAGAGCGAGCGGTACGCGCGTTCGGACGAGTACATCCGGATCCTGCGTGACGTGTGGACGGCGGACGGCCCGATCTCCCACGAGGGCCCGCACTACCGCTTCGAGGGCTTCCGCTCCGACGTCACCCCCTACAACGGCACGATCCCGATCTCGGTGGGCGGCTCCTCGGAGGACGCCTACCGGGTGGGCGGCCAGCAGGGCGACATCTTCGGACTGTGGGGCGAGCCGCTGAAGGAGACCGCCGAGCAGATCGCCGCGGTCAACGCGTACGCGGACGCCGCCGGCCGGCCACGCCCCCGCATCTGGGTCTCCTTCCGGCCGATCATCGCGCCCACCGACGAACTGGCCTGGGAGAAGGCCCACCGCATCCTCGGCTCCATCAAGACCAACCACGAGCAGCGCGCCCAGCAGCGCCACTACCCCGCGCTCGGCCAGGGCACTCCGGCCAACGTCGGCTCCCAGCGACTGCTGACCGTGGCCGAGCGGGGCGAGGTGCACGACCGCTGCCTGTGGACCGCGCCCGCCGCGGCCACCAACGCCGCCGGCGCCTCCACCGCGCTGGTCGGCTCCCCGGAGACGGTCGCCAAGGCGCTGCTCGACTACGTCGACATCGGCTGCGAGCTGCTGTCCATCCGGGGTTACGACCCGCTCAACGACGCGATCGACTACGCCCGTCACGTCCTCCCGCTGGTCCGCCAGGAGCTGGCGCACCGCGCCGCCTCGGGAGCGGCCGCGTGAGGCGGGCCGGGGGTGCGCTCGCCCTCGCCGGGCTGCTCATCGGCGTCCTCAGCGCATGCGGCGGCCCCGCGGGCGCCGAGGACGGCGGCGATGGCGTCACGCTGCGCGTGGGCGCGACGGGCTGGAAGCGGGAGGAGGCCCTGCTGAAGTTCGCCCACCTCGACGACACGCCGTACCAGGTGCGGTGGAGCCTCTTCCAAGGCGGCGACAAGCAGCTGGAGGCGGTACGCGCCGGGGCGCTGGACGTGGCGAGTTCCAGTGAGATCCCGCCGGTGTTCGCCGCCGCCGACGGCAAGCCCAACTTCAAGGTCGTCGCCGTGCAGCGCGGCAACACCCTCAACCAGGAGGTCGTCGCCCCCAAGGGCTCGGAGATCACCTCGATCCCGCAACTGAAGGGCAAAAAGGTCGGCTACGTCAAGAACACCACGGCTCACTATTTCCTCTACCAGCTGCTCAAGCGGGCTGGACTCGGGTGGAACGACATCACCGCCGCCCCGCTGGAGCCGGACAAGGCGCTGGCCGCGCTGAACGGCGGTTCGATCGACGCCTTCGCCGGATACGGCAACGCGATCATCACCGCTCATCAGCAGGGCGCCCGCACCATCGGCGACGGCGCGGACATCCTTTCCGGCAACTTTCTGTGGTCCGCGTCCGACGACACGCTCGGCAGCGCGGCCGAACGCGAGGCGCTGGCCGATCTGCTCGCCCGGATCGACAAGGCGTACGCGTACGTCCGCGACGGACACGAGAAGGAGTTCGCGAAGACCGTCGCCGCCGCCACGCACCAACCCGTAGAGGACGCGCTCGAGGAGTTGTCGGAGGGCGAGGCCCAGCGGAGGACCGAGGTGCAGGTCGTGACCGACAAGGCCACCGCGTCCGAGCAGGAGGTCGCCGACGCCTTCGAGGAACTCGGAGCGCTCAAGCAGCCGTTGAAGGTCTCCACGTTCTGGACCGACCGCCTCACCTCTCCCCTGCGGAAGGCCCTGTCCTCATGACCACAGCACTCCGGTTCCAGGCGCCGGACCTGGCCGCCCTCACTTCGGTCACCGACCGGCTCGCCGCCACCGCCGCCGAGTACGACCGTACGAGCGTCTTCCCCGCGGAGGGGATCCACGCCGCACACGAGGCCGGCCTGCTGACCGCCACCGTCGCCGAGCGCTACGGCGGCCCGGGCCTCGGGGTCGCCGCTACGGCCCGCATCCTGCACGCACTGGGCGAGGGCGACCCCTCGGTGGCGCTCATCACGGCGATGAGCCTGACCATCCACCACCGTCAGGCCGTACGGCCGCACTGGCCCGAGGAGTTGTACGGGCAGGTCCTGGCCGCAGCGGCCCAGCGGCCGGTGCCGCTCAACCACGTGCGGGTGGAGCCCGAGCTGGGCTCCCCCGCGCGCGGCGGGCTGCCCCCGACGGTGGCCCGACGCACGTCAACCGACTGGACCCTCACTGGCCGCAAGCGGTTCGCCACCGGCGTAGAGGGCCTCGACTGGCTACTGGTGTGGGCCACCACGGATGAACCCACGCCGCGGGTCGGCACGTTCGCCGTACCCGGCACTGCCCCCGGCATCGAGATCACCCACCGCTGGGACCATCTGGGGCTGCGGGCCAGCGGCAGCCACGACATCGCCCTGCACGAGGTCGAGATCCCCGCCGACAACGTGGTCGACATCGCCGCACACGGTCCGGGCGCCGAGCAGGACAACCGCGCGGGCGCCGCCCTCCATCTCCCGCTCGCCGCCCTGTACTTGGGCGTGGCCCGCGCGGCCCAGCGGTACTTCCACCGGTTCGCGCACGAACGGATCCCCGCGGGCCTCGGCCACCCGGTCGCCCGTACGGAACGCTTCCGCCGGGCCGCCGGTGAGATCGCCCTGCGGCTGGACTCCGCCGAGCAGCTGGTGTTCGGCGGTGCCGAGCGGGTGGACGCGGCCGACGACACGTACACCCCCGAACTGGCTCTGGGCGCCCGGGTCCTGGCCGACCGGCACGCCGTCGAGGCGGTCGGGCTTGCGGTACGGCTGCTGGGCAATCCGGGGCTGAGCCGTGACAACCCGCTGGAGCGCCACTTCCGCGACGTCCAGTGCGCCCCGGTGCACGCCCCGCAGGAGGACGTGGCGCTGCTCGCCGTCGGCAGCCGTGCGCTGGAGGGCACCCGATGACCGTCACCCAACTCGGCACTGCCGAGGCCCTGTTGACCGCCCTGAGCCGGGACCTGCCGGGGGACGCGCTCATCACCAGCCCCGAGGCCACCGCCCCGTACTCCGCCGACCGTTCCGGCAGCCGTCCGGACGGCGAGCCCCTGGCCGTCGTGCGCGCGGCGAACGCCGAGCACGTGCGGACGACGCTGCGGCACGCACACGCGCTGCGGGTGCCGGTAGTGCCCCGCGGGGCCGGGACCGGACTGTCCGGCGGCGCGAACGCCGGCACGGGCACGGTCGTGCTGGACCTGTCCCGGATGAACCGGATCCTCGACCTGGACCCGCACAACCAGATCGCCGTCGTCGAACCCGGCGTCATCACCGCCGAACTGGACCGCGCGGCAGGCGAGTTCGGGCTGCGCTACGCACCCGACCCGGCCAGCGCGGCCATCTCCACGATCGGCGGCAACATCGCCACCAACGCAGGCGGTCTGCGCTGCGCCAAGTATGGGGTGACCCGGGACGCCGTCCTGGGACTCGACACGGTCCTCGCGGACGGCACACCGATCCGGACCGGCCGACGTACGGTCAAGGGAGTCACCGGATACGACCTGACCGCCCTGCTCACCGGCTCGGAGGGCACCCTGGGCGTGATCACCGCCGCGACCGTGCGGCTGCGCCCGCTGCCGGAGTCGACGGCCACCGTCGCCGCGTACTTCGACTCCTTCGCCGAGGGCGCCGAGGCCGTGTCGGCACTGACCGCCGCCCGGCTGGAGCCCTCCATGGCGGAGCTGGTGGACGGGCCGGTGCTCGGTGCCGTGGACGACGCGCAGGGCACGGACCTGCGGGCCCGTGGTGGAGCGTTGCTGCTTCTGCAGTGCGACGGACGCGCGGCGGCGACCGAGACGGAACTGGCGGTACGGCTGCTGCGCGGGCACGCAACTTCGGTCGAGACCACCGCCGACCCGGCGGAGGCGGACCGGCTGCTCACCGCCCGCAGGCTCGCCCTGCCCGCCCTGGAGCGGCTGGGCCGGGTGCTGATCGAGGACATCGCCGTGCCCAGGACCCGCCTGGCCGACGCCGTCCGCGAGATCGACGCGGCCGCCGAGCGCCACGACGTACGGATCTTCACCTTCGCGCACGCCGCGGACGGCAACCTCCATCCCATCCTCGTCCTCGACCCGGACACCCCCGGCATCCCGGGCGCGGCCTGGCGGGCGGCGGGCGACATCTTCACCGCCGCACTGCGCCTGGGCGGCACCCTCACCGGGGAGCACGGCGTGGGCACCCTCAAGCGGCGGTGGCTCGCGGACGAACTCGGCCCGGAACAGCACGCGTTGCAGCAGCGCATCAAGGCGGCCTTCGATCCGCACCACATCCTCAATCCGGGCAAAGCCCTGTGAAGGAGCCCCTCATGGCGACCGTTCTCTCCGTCTCCGGAAGCCCCTCCCCCACCTCCCGCACCGCCCGTCTCCTGCGCGACCTCGACGCCCGGCTCACCGCGCAGGGACACGAGGTGATCCCGCTCGACGTCCGCGCGCTCCCGGCCGAGGCTCTGCTGCACGCCGACTTCAGCCACCCAGCCATCGTCGAGGCCACCGCCCTGTTCGAACAGGCGGACGGCGTCGTGATCGGGACACCCGTCTACAAGGCCGCCTACTCCGGGCTGCTGAAGTCGCTGCTCGACCTGCTGCCGCAGTACGCGCTGAACGGCAAGACGGTGCTCCCGCTGGCCACCGGCGGCACCACCGCCCACGTCCTGGCCATCGACTACGCCCTGCGCCCCGTCCTTGCCTCCATGGGCCCCGCGCACATCACCCCCGGCTGGTTCGTCCTGGACAAGCACATCGAGGTACGGCAGGACGGCAGCATCCTCGTCGAACCGGGTACGCGGGAGGCACTCGACCAGGTCACCGACCAGTTCTCCGCCGCCCTCAGCGAACGTCGGCCGCTGACGGCGGCGGCGTGAGCGATGGTGGTGCAGCCGTACGGCTGCAGCTCCCCGCACAGGGACCAGCAAGCGGCAGCCGCCTTGCCTTTGACGCACACGTCAGGGATTAGCGTCGGTGCACCGACCACGGCGGCCGTCGCACGCCGCGGCCCCCGCTTCCCGATCAGGAGTCCCTGCATGGCTGCTGCCCTGCCCTCTGGCACACGCGAGATCCGGCTCGCCACCACCCCGCAAGGACTGCCCGGCCCTGAGCACTTCGCCGTCGTCACACAGCCACTCACCGCTCCCGGCCCCGGACAAGTCATCGTGCGCAATCACTACTTCCTTGTCTTCCCAGGGTTGCGGACCCTCATCGGAGGCGAGGTCGAGGGCGTGCCGTTGCCGCCGATCCACGCCGGTGACGTCCTGTTCGGTCCCGCCGTCGGCGAGGTCGTCGCCGCGGGCCCGGGAAGCCCGCTCGGGCCGGGAGACGCCGTCACGCATCTGCTCGGCTGGCGCGAGCACGCGTTGCTCGCGGCGGACCAATGCAGCCCGATCGGTGATGTGCTGCCTTCCCCGGTCGCCCATCTGTCCTCGGGAGCGGCCGCCTACGGCGCGCTCACCCGGCTCGCCGAACTCCGCCCCGGCGACACGGTCCTCGTCACTGGGGCGGCCGGCGCGGTGGGCACTCTGGCGGGTCCGGTCGCCCGGCTGCTGGGCGCCGGGCGGGTCATCGGCAGCACGCGCTCCCCGTCCAAGGCGGACCGGCTGCTCACCGAACTGGGCTACGACGCGGTGGTGGTGCCCGGGTTCCCGTCCGGCACGCTCACCGAGCAACTGGGCCAAGCGGCTCCCGAGGGCATCGACGTCCTTGTGGACACGGTGGGCGGAGAGCAACTGACCGCTGCCCTCACGGCAGCGCGCCGCGGTGCCCGCTTCGCGCTGGTCGGTGCGCTGTCCGGCCAGCTGTCCCCCATGAGGGGCGGTGGCAGCGCGCCGGTCGACATCGACACGTTCCGCGTCATCACCCAGGGGATCATGCTGCGCGGCTACAGCGGCACCGACCACCCCGAAGTGGCGGACGAGTGGGCCACCCGGTTCGGCGACTGGCTGCGCTCCGGTGAGATCTCCTTTTCGCATGTGCGGATCCCGGGCATCGAACGGGCCCCTCAAGCGTTGCAGGAACTGTTCGAGGGGCGGCACTTCGGCACCGTCGTCGTGGAACTGCCGCACCGGTGACAGATCGCCGCCGCGCTTCACGGGTCGGCGCGCGAAACGAAACGAGGCGAGGTCTGCATGCGGATCGGAGACGCGGCGGCGGCAGCCGGAACCACCCCACGGGCTCTGCGGTTCTACGAAGAACGGGGTCTGCTTCCTCCACCGCCGCGCACGGCCACCGGCCAACGCCGGTACGGGCCGGACGAGGTGGACCGCATCCGCGTCATCCGTGAACTGCTGGCCCTCGGCCTCACCGTCCAGGACCTGCGCGACATCGCCGACCGGATCCAGCTCCTGGTCGACGATCCGCAACGGCGCTGTGCCCGCGCCGACGCGGCCTCCCCGGCCTCCGGCGTGGTCGAACACCGGCTGGCGGCGATCGACGCCGAGATCGATCGTCTGAGACGACTGCGCGACCGCCTGGCACAACGGACAGGACAGGCGTAGGTTTCCCCGGGGCCGCTCCGGCCGGCCTCTGCCCTGTGTCCCGCTCCGGTGCCGACGGGCCCTGGCAGATCTTCCTTCCACATGCCGAAAAGCCGAGGTCAGCAGCGCATCCGGCGATGCGTCAGGTGGCGCAACACTTCCGCAACACCACTATCCCTACCGGATAGGTATGGTTCCGGCCATGCCGCCCACCGACCGCATCCGAGACCACGCCGGCCAGGGCGCGCCCACCGTCGCCGCCCAGCGCACGCGGCGTCGGTTGCGCGCGGACCGGGCACGCCAGCTCGCCGACCTGCTGCGCCACCAGCTCCTCACCGGGGGCTTCCCGGCCGGCACCCTCCCGCACGAGTCGACCCTGGCCACCGACTACCGGGCCTCGCGCAACACCGTCCGCCAGGCCCTCGATCTCCTCCGCGCCGAGGGCCTCGTTGACCGCCTCCCCGGCGTCGGCACGGTGGTCGTCGCCCAGAAGTACCCCCACGGGCTCGACCGTCTGATGGGCCTCGCGGAAACCCTGCGCGAACACGGCCACGTCGCCAACGAGGTCCGCACCATGGGCCCCGCCCCCGCACCCGCCCCCGTCGCCGAACGCCTCCACATTCCACCCGGCGCCGACGTCCTCTACATCGAACGCCTGCGCCGCCTGAACGGCCTCCCCCTCTCCCTCGACCTCACCTACATCCCCCTCGACATCGGCACTGCCCTGCTCGGCGCCGACCTGGAGAACACCGACGTCTTCCGCCTCCTGGAAGCCATCACCGGCCGGCGGCTCGGCCACGCCGAGATCACCCTGGAGGCGGTGAACGCGGACGCCCACTCGGCCACCGTCCTCGAAGCCCCCCGCGGCACGGCCGTCCTGATGCTGGAACGGCTCACCCACCTCGCGGACGGCCGCCCGGTCGACCTGGAGTTCATCCGCTTCCGCGGCGACCGCATCACGATGAGCGGCCTGCTGCACCGCTCCCTGTAGACACCACCCGCTCCCCACAGCACGACCTTCCTGGAGACAGCCATGCCCTTGGCGCCCCAGCGGGCCGACGTGCCCGTGACCATCGACGAGTCGAAGTGCATCGACGGCTGCACGCTCTGCGTGGACATGTGCCCGCTGGACTCCCTCGCCATCGACGAGACCAACGGCAAGGCGTACATGCACGTCGACGAGTGCTGGTACTGCGGCCCGTGCGCGGCCCGCTGTCCCACCGGAGCCGTCACGGTCAACATGCCCTATCTGCTCCGCTGAGAGGCCCGAACTCCCATGAAACGCACGGCAGTCGCACTCGCCGCATCCGCTCTCCTGTTCCCCCTGTCCGCCTGCGGCGGCAGCGCCGAGGCGGGCAGCGGCTCCACGGTGACCGTCACCGTCGGATATCAGTCCAAGACCATCAACACGGTCACGGCCGGCACCCTCCTGCGCTCCCTCGGCTACTTCGAGAAGCAGTTGAACGCCCTCCATGACGGGAAGACGTACAAGGTCGACTGGCAGGACTACGCCACCGGCGCCCCCATCACCGCGCAGATGACCGCCGGAAAGATCGACATCGGCTCGATGGGTGACTTCCCGCTGCTCATCAACGCGGCCCGCGGCAAGCAGCTGGGCAAGCCCACCCACCTGGTCTCGGTCACCGGCTACAACCTCAAGGGCGGCCTGAACACGGTCGTCGTCCCACCGGAGTCCAAGCTCAGCTCCTTGAAAGACCTGAAGGGCAAGAAGGTCTCCACGAGCGTCGGCTCCGCCGCCGACGGCACCCTCGTACGGGCCCTTCAGCGCGCCGGCATCGACCCGAACAAGGGCATCGAGAAGCTGAACCAGCAGCCCGCGGTGGGCGCCTCGGCCCTGGCGGCGGGCAGCGCGGACGCGCTCTCACAGTTCGTCGCATGGCCCGGCCTGCTCGCCTACCAGGGCAAGGCAAAGGCGCTCTACGACGGCGCCCAGCTGGATCTGCCCACCTTCCACGGCGTCACCACCCGCGAGGACTTCGCCCAGCGGCGCCCGGCCGTGCTGGAGGCGTTTCTGAAGGCCCAGGCAGAGGCGACCGACTACCTCAACGCCCATCCGGTTCAGGCCGCCGAGAAGGTCGCGAAGGCCACCGGCCTGCCGGCCGAGGTCGTCTACCTCTACAACGGCGCCCACGGCATCTCCACCTTCGACCCGGCCGTCAAGCCGCAGCTCGTCTCCGCACTCGAGCAGGACGTGGCGGTCCTGAAGGCGGCCAAGCTCACCGGCGACATCGACGTGGACTCCTTCGTCGACGACCAGTACGTCAAGAAGGCCCTCGGCGCCGGCTACGCGAAGCAGCTCGCCGCCACCCCGCCCGCCGCCGCGAGCGAGGTCTGGCCCAAGGGCGCCACGAAGACCCGGAGCTTCACCTCCCCCGCTCAGCTCCTCGCCCACGTCGCCGAGCACAAGGACAACATCCGCGCCGCCTACGTCCCCGACGCCACCACCGGCACCCTCTGGTTCGCCGACAAGGCCGTCTGGGTGGCGGACGGCAAGCAGCTGCTGCCCTTCGTCGCCCCGGCCACCGCGCAGGCCTACGTGGCCGGTCGCAGCGGCGCCCGGGTGATCACATACGCGGACGCCCTGGGGCGGGCCTCGTGAGCCGCTACCCCCGGCGGACGGGCCGGCTCGCGCTGCGGGCCGGCTCACTGGCCGCCGCCCTCGGCCTCTGGCAACTGCTGACCACCCTCGACGTGAACCTGTGGTTGCGCTTCTCGCAGTTCCCGACGGTGACCGACGTGGCCCGGGCCTTCGCCGACCGGCTCTCCGGCCCCGACTACTGGACCGACCTGACCGACAGCCTCACCCGGATCGTGACCGGCTTCCTGCTCGCCGCCGTCCTGGGCGTGGCCACCGGCGTACTCGTGGCCCGCTCGCGGCTCGCCGAGGACCTGCTCAGCCCGGTCCTGGAGGTGGTGCGGCCCATCCCGGCCATCGCCATGGTGCCCGTCGCGATCCTCCTGTTCCCCTCCAACGAACAAGGCATCGTCTTCATCACCTTCACCGCCGCCTTCTTCCCGGTGCTGGTCTCCACCCGGCACGCGGTCCGCGCCCTGACCCCCGTGTGGGAGGAGGCGGTGCGCACCATGGGCGGTGGCCGGTGGCGGATCCTCGGCTCGGTGGTCCTGCCGGGCGCGCTGCCCGGCATCTTCGGCGGCCTGTCCGTCGGCATCGGCGTGTCCTGGATCTGTGTGATCTCCGCCGAGATGATCTCCGGCCAGTACGGCGTCGGCTACCGCACCTGGCAGGACTACACGATCGTCAACTACCCGGGCGTCTTCGTCGGCATGGTCACCATCGGCCTGCTCGGCTGGCTCACCTCCACCGCCGTCGAGCTGGTCGGCCGCCGCCTGACCCACTGGCTGCCGCGCACGTCGTACGTCCCCGGCGCCCGGCCCCGGCCCGCACGAACCCAGGCGTCCACCATCGAACCCAGCAAGGCCGAGGAGGCATGCGATGAGCACCTCGTCTGAGACCAGGCCGGCCGAGGCGCCGACCGCGCCGGCGGCCCCGCGCGGCACCCGCCTCACCCTCCGCGGCGCCACGCTCGGCCGGCCGGACGCCCCGGCCGTGTCCGACGTCGACCTGGACGTCGCCGCTGGCGAGATCCTCACCGTCGTCGGCCCCTCCGGCTGCGGCAAGTCGACCCTGCAGCGCACCTTCGCCGGGCTGCTGCCCACGCTGGACGGGGCGGTGGAACAGGACGGTCGGCCGGTGACCGGCCCAGGGGCGGAACGGGCGCTGGTCTTCCAGGAGGACGCCCTGCTGCCCTGGCGCACCCTGCGCGCCAACGTCGAACTGCCCCTCGCCGTCCAGGGCCTGCCGCGCATGCAGCGCAGGGAACAGGCCGAGGCCTGGCTGGAGCGGGTCGGACTCACAGACCAGGCACGGCAGTTGCCGCACCGCGTCTCCGGCGGGCAGCGCCAGCGCGCCCAGCTGGCCCGCGCCCTCGCCGGACGCCCGCGCGCCGTCCTCATGGACGAACCCTTCGGTGCCCTCGACGCCCAGACCCGCGCCGGCATGCAGGACCTGCTGGTGGAGGTGCTGCACGGCACGGGCGCGACCGTCGTCTTCGTCACCCACGACGTGGACGAGGCCCTGTTCCTCGGCGACCGCGTGGCTCTGCTCGGCTCCGGCCGGCTGATCGCCGTACGGGACGTGCCCCGCCCGCGCGAGCGCGCCGCCCATGACGACCCGGCGCGCGTAGCCCTGCGGCGCGACATCCTCACCTCGCTCGGTACCTGAAAGGCCCCGGTGACCACCCCGTGCACACCTCCCTGGAGATCCCCGCCCGCAGCGACGCCGAGGAACTGACCTGCGACGTCCTCGTCATCGGTGGCGGCACCGCCGGCACCATGGCCGCCCTGACCGCCGCCGAGCACGGCGCGAACGTCCTGCTCCTGGAAAAGGCGCACGTCCGCCACTCCGGCGCGCTCGCCATGGGCATGGACGGCGTCAACAACGCGGTCATCCCCGGCCGCGCCGAGCCCGACGACTACGTCGCCGAGATCACCCGCGCCAACGACGGCATCGTCGACCAGTCCACCGTCCGCCAGACCGCCACCCGTGGCTTCGCCATGGTGCAGCGCCTGGAGTCGTACGGCGTGAAGTTCGAGAAGGACGAGCACGGCGAGTACGCCGTCCGCCAGGTCCACCGCTCCGGCTCCTACGTGCTGCCGATGCCGGAGGGCAAGGACGTCAAGAAGGTCCTGTATCGGCAGCTGCGGCAGCGCGAGATGCGGGAACGGATACGGATCGAGAACCGGGTGATGCCGGTGCGCGTGCTGACCGCCGAGGGGCGTGCCGTGGGCGCGGTCGGCTTCCACACACGCACCGGCGCGTTCGTCACCGTCCGCGCGGGCGCCGTGATCCTGGCGACCGGCGCCTGCGGCCGTCTCGGCCTGCCTGCCTCCGGCTACCTGTACGGCACGTACGAGAACCCGACCAACGCGGGCGACGGCTACGCGATGGCGTACCACGCGGGCGCCGAGCTCACCGGCATCGAGTGCTTCCAGATCAACCCGCTGATCAAGGACTACAACGGCCCCGCCTGCGCCTACGTCGCCAACCCCTTCGGCGGCTACCAGGTCAACCGGCACGGCGAACGCTTCGTCGACTCCGACTACTGGTCGGGGCAGATGATGGCCGAGTTCGCGGCGGAGGTGGCGAGCGACCGGGGCCCCGTGTACCTGAAGCTGAGCCATCTCCCGGAGGAGTCGGTCTCGGCGCTGGAGTCGATCCTGCACTCGACGGAGCGCCCCACGCGCGGCACCTTCCACGCGGGCCGTGGCCACGACTACCGCACCCATGACGTGGAGATGCACATCTCGGAGATCGGGCTGTGCGGTGGCCATTCGGCCTCGGGCGTACGGGTCGACGACCATGCTCGTACGACCGTTCCCCGGCTGTACGCCGCCGGGGACCTGGCCTGCGTGCCGCACAACTACATGATCGGCGCGTTCGTCTTCGGGGACCTGGCCGGCGCGGACGCGGCCCAGTACACGCGATACGAAGGAGAGTTGCCCCTGGACCAGCTCCGCGAAGCGCACGAACTGATCTACCGCCCCCTGCGCAACCCCGACGGCCCGCCGCAGCCCCAGGTCGAGTACAAGCTGCGCCGCTTCGTGAACGACTACGTGGCCCCGCCGAAGTCCGGCGCCCGGCTCTCCCTGGCCCTGGAGGCGTTCGAGCGGATGCGCGCCGACATCGCCGCGATGGGCGCCCGCACCCCGCACGAGCTGATGCGCTGCGCCGAGGTCACCTTCATCCGCGACTGCGCGGAGATGGCCGCGCGCGCCTCCCTGGCCCGCACGGAGTCCCGCTGGGGCCTCTACCACGACCGCCTCGACCATCCGCAGCGCGACGACGCGTCCTGGTTCCACCACCTCGATCTGCGCAAGTCCACCACTGGCGCGATGGAGTTCACGGCCCGCCCCGTGGCCCCCTTCCTGGTCCCGGTCGACGGTTTCACCCCCGCCGGCGGCCTCTCCCGTCACCTCGGCGAGGTCCACCCAGAACAGGTGGCGACCGCGGGGGCCCGGGAAGCGGCGCCGGTGGCGTTGCGGCAGGAACCCACCGCGACCGGTACACCCGCCCACGCCGACGCCGACGCGGACACGCCGGCCACGCCTCGCCTGCTCGACCTCCTCGCCCTCACGGAGGGCGAGCCCGAACTGTCCGCTCTCACCCCCTACTTGACCGACCCAGAGCCCACCGTGCGCCGTACGGCCGTCACGGTCCTGACGGAGACCGTGCCGCCAGGCACCGGACCGGCACTGGCCGCCGCGCTGGCGGACACCGACGCCGACGTCCGCGCCGCCGCGGCCGCCTCGCTGCGGGAACTCGTCGAGACACTGCCCCTCGAACCGGCCCTGCGCGACGGCCTCGCCGCCGCCCTGTCCGAAGCCGACCCCGTTGTCCGTGCCACCGCACTGGATGTCCTGCGCGCCCTGCGCCTGGGCGACGTGGAGCTGTTCGCGGACTTGTTGTCGGACTCCGACATCGCCGTCCGCATCGCGGCCGTGCGAGCGCTCGTGTCGGTCGACGCCGCCGGAGAGCTGGCCCGCGCGGCGGCCGTCGAGCCGTCACGCGAGGTCCGCGTCACCATCGCCAAGGCCCTGGCCACCGCGGGCCCGGACCCGGCCATGGCCCACTCGGCCCTCGCGGAACTCGTGGACGATCCCGACGCCCTGGTCCGTGGGGCCGCCTACGAGGCGCTGGGCACGGCCGGCTGCCCGGCCGCCCTGGCCGCCCGCGCCGAGGCGGCCCTGGCCGACCCGGCCTGGCAGGTGCGCGCCGGCGCCGCCACCGCCCTGTCCGCCACGGATCCCGACGTCGCCGTCCCCGCACTCGCCAAGGCCCTCGCCGACGCCAACGCCGACGTCCGCAAGGCCGCCGTACTGGCCCTGACCCGCCACCGTGCCACCGAGGACGCCCGAGCGGCCCTGGCCGCCGCGACGACGGACTCGGACGCGGACGTCAGGGCCTATGCGGCGCGGACGCTGTGACCGCGTCCTACCGTGACGCCGGTCCTACCGTGAGGCCAGGAGACGTCCCGCGTTCCGCAGGACGTACCGCGCCACGTTCGTGCCGAGCGTGATCCCCGCCTCGTCGGCCGACCGGGTGTGAATACCGGAGAAGACCCGGGCGTCCACGTTCTCGTCCGAGAGCTGCTTCCACGTGGTGTACGTCCTTGTCACCCCGGGCGCGGTGGGGCTGGTCAGGTCGAACGGGGAGGTACGCGGCCCCACGAGCGCCGACAGCACGGTCTCCGCGGCACCCGAGTAGGTGTTGTGGCCGCTCGGGTAGTCCGGATGCGCGGGTGTGTCGTGCAGCGGCGTCCAGTCCGGATCGGGGTCGATACCGCCGGTGCGGATGGCGGTGACGGGACGCCACCGCTCGTAGGCGTACTTGCTGTCGGACGTCGCGATCTGGGTGTCCACCAGCGCCACGTGGAAGAGCGCGACCAGCTGCGCCTGCCGGGCGATGCCCTGGTCCGTGCGGGACAGCGCCACGCGCAGCGGCTCGGTGTAGAGGGTGAGGGATGAGCCGAGCCAGAAGGCGGCCGTCTCGGTCTGGTGGGTGCTGCGTGCCGTGCTGTCGACGGCGCCGTACGCCCGCACCTCCGCGAGGTCGGCGGCGTAGCGCGCGGAGTCCAGCGCGGGTGGCGGGCCGAGCCGGAACTGGCTCTGCGCCGCGAGCGCGAACGGCTTGGCGAGGCGGTTGCCGTACTGCGCCGCGGGGGCGTAAGCGGGGGGTGTCGGCTGCCACACGCCGGGTGCAGCCGGTCGTAGGGGATAGGGCGCGTTGACGGAGGCGGGGTCGAGTCCGTCGCCCTCCCTCGATGTGAGGACGAGGTCCGCCTGTCGCGCCCCCGCCGCGACGCCGCGCTCCTCCGCCGGACCGTCGGGGATCGCGTCGAGGGTCTCCTTGTACGTCGCGTCGAGTTGCTCGGTACGGCTCGGTGCGAGCGTCATCAGTGCGCGGTGTACGGCCGCGGCGAGCGCCGCCTCCTGGTACGGGCCGCGCTCCACGCCCGCCGGTACGCTCCGGGTGGCCCGGGCCGCGGCGAGCCAACTGATGGCCCAGGTACGGCTGTTGGTGATCTGGGTGGGCGCCCCGGCGGTCGCGATGGTCTCGGCCGTGGCGTCGTACCAGGTGAGCGCCGTGGTGCGGCCGGCCGCGGTGGCCTGGGGTACGGCGACGGACGCGGTCAGCAGCACCGTCGTGCCCAGGGCGACGAGGGCGGGACGGGTTCTGAGCGGACTCACATGTTCTCCTTCGTTTCGGTGAGGCAGTGAGGCGATGCGGAACAGGCCGCGCGCACCCAGGATCGGCACCGCCTGGCCGACGAAAGGTCTGAGGCGCCAATCGGCGAGGGCGACAAGATGTCGACGCCGTCGGCCACCCGTGGGCCACTACACCGGGCGCGGCGAAAAAGTGACGGGGACATCGGAGGCACGCGGGGAGCGCGGTGGAGTTCAGCTACACACCGCAGTGGCGACGCGCATCAGATCGATGGCCCGCCTCTTGCGAAAGCGTTCGAAGACCCGCATGCCAGCGAAACTAACGAGCAGTCAAAGTCCGGTCAACACAGACCAGTTTGTTCTACCGCCACTGCAACGACACCTTCGTGGAGGTGTCATGTGCTCGTTACAACTGCGGCCGCGGGCCCCACTCACCTAGTAACAGCGCCGGCGAAGGGGACCTGCGCGGAGGGTGTTGCCTGCTTGCCGAACGGGTGCTGCCACAGGCCCTGCGCCTGAAGCCTCGGCAGCACGCCCTCGCCGAACCAGTACGCCTCCTCCAGGTGCGGATAGCCGGAGAGGACGAACTCCTCGATGCCCAGGTCGGCGTACTCCTTGATCCGCTCGGCGACCTCCTCGTGGCTGCCGACCAGCGCCGTACCCGCTCCCCCGCGCACCAGCCCGATACCGGCCCACAGGTTGGGGTGGATCTCCAGCCCGTCGCGGTTTCCGCCGCCGTGCAGGGCGAGCATGCGCTGCTGTCCCTCGGACTCGCTGCGGGCGAGCCCGGCCTGCACGGACTTCACGGTCGCCGGATCGAACCCGTCCAAGAGCCGGTTCGCCTCCGCCCAGGCCTGCTCCGAGGTGTCCCGGGTGATGACGTGCAGCCGGATGCCGTAGCGGAGGGTGCGGCCCTCCTTCGCTGCCAGCGACCGGATCCAGGCGATCTTCTCGGCGACGGCGGCGGGCGGTTCACCCCAGGTGAGGTACGTGTCGACGTACCGGGCGGCGACCTCTCCCGCCGCGGGCGAGGAGCCGCCGAAGTACACCTCGGGAACCAGGTCGGGCAGCCGGGCCAGCGTCGCGTCCTCCACGCGCAGGTGCTCACCGTCCAGGTCGACGCTCTTGCCCTCCCACAGTCCCCGTACGATCTGCAGGAATTCGCCGGTACGGCGGTAACGGTCGTCCTTGTCGAGGAAGTCGCCGTAGGCGCGCTGCTCGTGGCTCTCGCCACCGGTGACGACGTTGAGGAGCAGCCGTCCGCCGGTCTGCCGCTGGAAGGTGGACGCCATCTGCGCGGCGAGCGTCGGCGAGACGAAGCCGGGCCTGAAGGCGACCAGGAACTTCAGCCGCTCGGTGTTCTGGCTGACCATGGCGGTCGTGAGCCAGGCGTCCTCGCACCAGGCCCCGGTGGGCGTGAGCGCGCCGACGAAGCCCAGGTCCTCGGCGGCACGGGCGATCTGGCTGAGGTAGGCGACCGTCGGCGGCCGGTCCCGGCCGGAGGCGGTGGCCGGGGTGCCGTGGCCGCCGCCGACGACGTGGCGGCTGTCGCCGTTGGTGGGCAGGAACCAGTGGAAGGTGAGGGACACGTGGGGCTCCGATCAGGGGTGCGATCAGGGTTGATCGTCAGAGGAGGCCGTGCCGGGGCGGCCTGGTGCCGTTGAGGACGTAGCGGCCGATGTACTGGACCTTCCAGCGGGCCGGGTCGTGCAGGGTGTGGGTGCGGGCGTCGCGCCAGTGGCGGTGCAGGCCCAGGGAGTCCAGCGCCGAGCGAGTGCCAGCCACCTCGAAGAGGGCGCTGCCGACCTCCACGGCGGCCTCCGCCGCCGTCACCTTGGCGGCGGCCACCGCGATGGAGGCCTCGGCGGCCGAGTCGTCGGTCAGGTCCGCGCGGGCGGCGTCTACCGCTCTGGCGGCCTCGCGGAGCAGCGCCTCGGCGGCGCGTACGCGGATCGCCAGTTCGCCGAAGCGTTGGATGAGCAGCGGGTCTTCCGCAGCCGTCTCGAATCCGCTCTCGAACCAGGGACGGCTCTTCGTCCGCACGAACTCCACGGCCTCGGCCACCGCACCGGAGGCGATCCCGGCATCGATGGCGGCGTGCAACAACTGAGCGACGGCACCGTGGAGTTGGGGTGCCCGGAAGGTGAGGTGGTGCGGCACGATCCGGTCGGCGGGGACGCGCACCGACTCCAGACGGACGGTTCCGCTGGCGGTGGTGCGCTGCCCCATGCCGTCCCAGTCGTCCACGACCGTGAGGCCGGGCGCGTCCCGCGGTATGTACGCCACATGCAGGTTGTCGTCGGCGGCGCGGGCGAGGACGGGGATCCAGTCGGCGAACAGGGCGCCGGTGGAGTAGTGCTTGACGCCGTCGAGAACGTACGAGCCGTCCGGGCGCCGCGCGAGCCGGGTGCGGATGTCCTGCACGTGCTTGGTCCCCGCCTCGGACTGGGCGTTGCCGAACCGTTTGCCCCGCAGCACCTCGCCGAAGAAGAACTCCTGTTGCTCGGGGCTCCCCTGGCGGCGCAGCACGTTGACGTACACGAAGTGGCTCTGCGGGATCTGAGCGAGGCTGGCGTCGGCGGCGGCCAGCAACCGGAAAATCTCGGCCAGCGTCTCCGCGCCGACGTCCGGGCCACCGAACTCCGCGGGCACTGTCACCGCGAGCAGACCGGACGCGGACAGCCGCTCTACCTCCGCGTGCGGGAGCCGGCCCCGCGCGTCCCGTTCGGCGGCGTCCTTGCGGAAGTCTGCGGCGAGTTCAGCGGCTACGGCGAGGGCCTCGGCGTCACCGGCGATGACGGTCGCGGCGCTCATCCGGCGGCCGCCAGCACCGTCGTACGGCCGCCCAGCGCGGCGGAGAACTGGTCCGTGACCTGCGCGAGGGCCTCGGCCGAGCCCGGTGCGACGGTCAGCGTTCCGTCGTCGCCGACGGCGATGTCCTTGTCGAGCGTGAACCAGCCCGGGGTGATGTGGGCGGGGCCCATGGAGGCAAGGACGGGGCGCAGGGCGTAGTCGATGGCCAGGACGTGGGCGGTGGTGCCGCCGGTCGCCAGCGGAAGGACGGTCTTGCCCGTCAGTGCGTACTGGGGCAGCAGGTCGAGAAGTGACTTCAGCAGGCCCGAATAGGCCGCCTTGTAGACGGGGGTGCCGATCACGACGCCGTCCGCCTGCTCGAACAGGGCGGTGGCCCGGGCGATCGCCGGGTGAGAGAAGTCGGCGTGCAGCAGGGCCTCGGCGGGGAGCGTACGTACGTCCAGCGGGATCACGTCGTGCCCCTGGGACGTGAGGCGGTCGTCCAGGTGGCGCAGCAGTCGTGCGGTGCGGGAGGTGGCGGAGGGGCTGCCGGAAACGGACAGGATGGTGGCCATGTGGGGACCTTTCGCTTCTTTGTTTCGCGTGCGGGGTGGCGGTCAGACGTGGGCGGCGGTGGTCGCTGACTCGGGCTGCCGCGCCTCCAGTTCGCGTACGAGCGGCAGCACGCGCTTGCCGAAGTACTCGACCTCCTCCAGGTAGTGCAGGAAGCCGAGGAGGAAGAGGTCGACGCCGAGGCGCTTGTAGGCGACGATCCGTTCGGCGATCTGCTCGGGCGTGCCGATCAGGCCCGTGCGGAAGCCGTCGTTGTACTGGACGAGGTCCTCGAAGCCGGAGTCCTGCCACATGCCCTTGCCGTCGGCGGTGGAGGCCCCGGCCTGCTGGACGGCGTCACGGAAGCCGTGAACGGCCGCCGTGTCGGCCTTGGCGACGATCTCGCGGAGCGTCTCGCGGGCCTCGGCCTCGGTGTCACGGGCGATGAGGAAGCCGTTGAGTCCGAACTTCGGTGCCTTCCTCCCGGCTTCCAGGGCGGACTTCCGGACGTCCGTGATCTGCTCGGTCACACCGTCGAAGTCCTTGCCGTTGCTGAAGTACCAGTCGGAGACACGGCCCGCCATGGCGCGGGCGGCGGTGGAGTTGCCGCCCTGGAAGATCTCCGGGTGCGGGCGCTCGGGGGTGTTCAGCGGCTTGGGCTTGAGGGAGAAGTCGCGCAACCGGTAGAAGTCACCGGCGAGTTCGGCGTGGTCCTCGGTCCAGGTCTTCCGGAGGGCGCGGATGAACTCCTCCGAACGGCGGTAGCGCTCGTCGTGCTCCAGCCAGGGCTCGCCGAGGGCGGTGAACTCGCCCTTGAACCAGCCACTGACGACGTTCACTGCGAAGCGCCCGTTCGACAAGTGGTCGGCGGTGGCGCCGAGTTTTGCCAGGACGCCCGGGTGCCACAGGCCGGGATGAACGGCGGCGATGACCTTCAGCCGCTGGGTGGCCAGCAGCAGAGCGAGGCTGAAGCTGGTCGACTCGTGCTGGTACTCGGCGCCGTAGCTGGCCATGTAACGGACCTGGCTGAGGGCGTAGTCGAAACCGCTGTTCTCGGCGAGGACGGCCAGTTCGCGGTTGTAGTCATAGCCCCAGTCGGTGCGCTGCTCGATGGTGCTGGTGACCAGGCCGCCGCTGACGTTCGGCACCCAGTAGGCGAATCGGACGGGATCGGGTCCGGGAGATGCGGGCATGGAAACTCCAGGCGGGAGAATACTGCTGCGGGCAGGACGAATGAGCTCCTGGGGAATTCAGGCACGCTGGAGCGGCGTTCCCGGGAAAGTCGTCATCGCGACAGAGCGACAGCGCGAGCGAGCGACAGAAATCGGCCGGGACGGGAATTCACAGAAGGAGATCGCAGACGGAGCGGGTGGGAGGGTTCCCTCGGGTGCGCTCAGGCCCGACAGCGACAGCAGGAGCTGGAGACACGCGCGAGGTCGACGTGGCGTCGACGCGTGAGGTCCTGTCGCTTCATGTCACCGATAGAACCAGTGGGGAGTCCTGCCGGTCAAGAATTCCTGGCCGTGATTCCACATCCTGAGAGTCGGTATTCACGAGGTTGTGACAGGGTTTCCCTTGAACCCGACGCGGGACGGGCGCCAGTCTCCTGTCGTGCGTATCGAACAGCTGGAATACATCGCCGCCGTCACGCGGTTCGGTTCGCTGCGGCGCGCCGCTGAGGAACTGCATCTGTCCCAGCCCGCGCTCAGCGAGACCGTGCGCAATCTGGAGCGGGAGCTCGGCGTGGACCTGCTGGAGCGCAAGCGGTCCGGGGCGAAGATCAGCGACGAGGGCCGGGAGCTGCTGCCGCACATCATGAGTGTGCTGGACGCGGTCGACCGGCTGCGCGGCGCGGCCGACGACCAGCACCGTATCAGCCGCATGGTCCGGCTCGGCACGGTCAACACGGCCGCTGTCCCGCTGGTCATCCCGACCGTGCGTGAGTTCCGGGCCGCACACCCGGTCACGCAGGTCGAGTTGGTGGGCGCGCAGCAGAGCGAGATCCACCAGGGGCTGCTGGAGGGCGCGTTCGACCTGGGGCTGGTGAACTACCTCCGGGGCGACGACATGCCACCCGGCTTCGAGACCACCGAGCTCCTGCGCGGCCGCCCCGTGGTGTGCCTGCGCCCCGACAGTCCACTGGCGGCCCTGGACGCGGTGGACACGGACAGCCTCCTCACCGAGCCGCTGGTCGTCATGCGGTCCGGCTACGTCATGCATCGTTTCCTGCACCGTCTGCTCCGCGGCCGGACACCGGTCTTCTCGTATTCCACCGACGGTGCGGAGATGGGCAAGCTGATGGTCGCCGAGGGCCTGGGGGCCACGGTGCTGCCGGACTTCAGCGTCGTCGGCGACCCGCTGGAACGGCGAGGCACGATCACCGTGCGGCCGCTCGCGGGGGACGGAACCGAGGTGCTGCTGGTCCTGCAGCGCCGGCATTCCGGTTCCGTCCCACGGGCCGTGCGCGATCTGCATGAGCTGTTCGTGCGCAACGCCCGTGCGTACCGGGCCGCTTCGTGATGGAGATCCGGTGCCTCAGCTGTTCGCCAGCTCTCCGAGCAGCTTCCAGGTGCGGCTCCGGTCCGCCTCACCACCCAGGTCAGTCGCGGTGAACACCACCTCCGTCGCCCCGGCCTCGCGGTAACGCCGCACCTCGGCGGCGACGGTCTCCTCGTCGCCGATCACGGCCAGGTCGGCGGCCCGGGTGCCGCCGGAGAGCTCGATCACACGCTGGTAGGAGGGGAATTTCTCGTAGAACGCGAGCGTCTCGGTCGCGGTCTCCCGCACGGCTTCGGTGTCGGCGGTGACCACGCCGGGGACGAACGCCACGATGCGCGGTGCCGGACGACCCGCCGCCTGTGCCGCGGCGGTGACGGCCGGGACGATGTGCTCGGCCAGGGCACGCGGTCCGGCGAGCAGGGGCAGGATCCCGTCCGCGAGTTCGCCGGAGACCCGCAGCGCCTGCGGCCCCATGGCGGCAACCAAGATCGGCACCGGCGGCTCGGAGCCCGGCACCGTCGCCGGCAGCGGTGGGGTGGCGGTCAGCAGCTCACCGTGGAAGTCGGCAGTGCCCGTCTCCACCAGCTGGCGCAGGGCGGTGAGGAACTCCCGCAGCAGGCGGATGGGGCGCTCGTAAGGGATGCCGAAGCCGGCCTCGGTCAGGTGCTTGGTGCCGAGCGCGAGTCCGAGGTGGTAGCGGCCGCCGGTGGCGGCCTGGGCCGTCTGGGCCTGGCTGGACACCAGCAGCGGATGGCGGCCGAAGACGGGGATCGCCGCGGTCCCGACATGCAGCCCGGGCACCTCGCGGCCCACGATCGCGGCAAGCGAGGGAGAGTCGTACGCGAAGGTCTGCCCGAACCACGCGGAGCGCAGGCCGGTCTCGTGGGCCTCGCGCGCGAGCCGCACCGTCGTGTCGATCCGGTTCTGGAGAGCGAGCGTTACTCCAATGGTCATACCCGGGGCAACCGGCAGGCGTGTGACGGGCATTCCTGTCCGCGTATGACAAGCTCGTGGCAGCCTCGTAACGACCGGTGCCGCGCCCCGGCCGAGGTGCCACCGTCGCAGTACAGCATGGGCATGACGTCGGCCACGCGAATCGTTCGCCGGGGCGGAAAGCGCCTCCTGCGGCGGCTATCGGAGGGATAAAGCCGTGCTCATCGTCATGGGCGGCCTGCCCGGCGCCGGGAAGACCACCCTCGCCCGTCTCCTGGCAGCCCGGATCGGCGCGGTGCACCTGCGGGTCGACACGATCGAGCAGGCGATCGTCCGTTCCGGGGTGGCCCGGCACCCGGTCGGTCCCGTGGGGTACGCCGTCGGATATGCCCTGACCGAGGAACATCTACGGCAGAGGCTCACCGTGATCGCGGAATCCGTCAATCCGCTGAGTGTGACGCGCGACGCCTGGCGTGCCACGGCCCTCGGTGCGGGTGTGCCGGTCGTCGAGGTGGAGGTGACGTGCTCCGATCAGGCGGAGCACCGCCGCCGCGTGGCCTCGCGGTCGGTCGACATTCCGGATCTGCCGCTGCCGGACTGGCAGCAGGTCGTCGACCGGGAGTACGAGCCGTGGGACCGCGAGCGCGTCGTCGTCGACACCGCGGGACAGAGCCCGCAGCAGTCACTGGCTGTGCTCCTGCGTGGCCTCGAACCGCGCTGACCGAGACGTGGCGGCAGCGCGGCGCGCGGCCTGGAAGGAGTCACCCCGGCGGCGCCATTCCTCCGCGAGCAGTTCGTACGAACGGACCCGGTCGGCGTGGTCGTGGGTGATCGTCGTGATGAGCAACTCGTCCGCACCGGTGGCCTCCTGGAGCTGTTCGAGCTGGTCGGCCACCCGGGCCGGTGAGCCGACGAACTGGGTGTCGATGCGGTCCTGTACGAGGGCCCGGTCCGCGTCGCTCCACGCGTGGGCGCGCGCCTCCTCGGGTGTCGGGAACTCGATGGCGCCTTCGGCGGTGCGGATGCTGCGGACCCACAGGCCGTAGCCGGTGGCGAGTTC
Source organism: Streptomyces sp. NPDC059866 (assembly GCF_042731325.1). NCBI lineage: Bacteria > Bacillati > Actinomycetota > Actinomycetes > Kitasatosporales > Streptomycetaceae > Streptomyces > Streptomyces sp. NPDC059866. The sequence continues at coordinate 191,899 of NZ_JBHWJT010000019.1, forward strand.
GCGGGCGGTGGCGTCATCGTCGGCGACGACGGCGGAGACACTGACGTACGGCTTGTCGAGGAACTCGGAGGGCTGGAAGAAGGAGCGGTAGCCCTCCACCGCTTCCAGGACCGTGGCGGGGCTGACGTGGTAGTTCGCGGCGAAGGGCAGGCCCCGGGCGCCCGCGGCCTCGGCGCTCTGGCCGCCGCTGCTGCCCAGGATCCACACCTCCACGTCGGCGCCCTCGCCCGGCACGACGTGCGCCTCGATGCCCTCCAGGGAGCGGTAGGTGCCGGCCAGCAGCGCGAGGATGTCGTCGATCTGCTCGGCGTAGTCCTGCGACTCGGCACCCGGGAGCAGGAGCAGCTTGCGCTGCAGTGCCACACGGGGTGAGCCGAGCAGGTGCTCGAAGGAGAAGCGGGGCGGGATGAGCAGGCCGTTCGGGGCGCGGCCGTCGACGACCGGGGTGGCCGTCGGCATGGTCGTCTTCTCCCCCGGCGGGCGGCCGCCCGAGCGGCCCAGGCCCAGGTCGAGGCGGCCGGGGTGAAGGGCGTCGACCAGGCCGAACTCCTCGACCGTGGACAGCGCGGTGCGGTGTCCGAGCTGCACAGCCCCTGAGCCGAGTCGGATCGTGGAGGTCGCGGCGGCGGTCAGGGCGAGGACGACCGCCGGGGACGTACCCGCCACACCCGGGTTGAGGTGGTGCTCGGCGAACCAGTAGCGGGCGTAGCCGAGCCGCTCGGCCTGCTGGGCGAGGTCGATCGAGTTGCGCAGGGCGTCCGCGGCCGTCGATCCGGACGGGATCGGGACGAGGTCGAGGACGCCGAGGGGGATGTCAGACACGGGCGGACTCCTGGGTGAGGGGTGGCGCCGGAAGCACGGGTCCCCATGCGAACGGCGGGTCCGGGATCTCGCGGCGCAGCACGGGGGCGACCTGGGACTGAAACAGCTCGAGGGAGGCGCGGTGCCGACTGTCGGTCAGCCCGCCTGCGTCGGCGTGCAGATGGAGCACAGTGTGGCCGAACTGCTCGTGGTAACGGTGCACCTTGTCGATGACCTGCTGCGGGCTGCCGATCAGTGCGGAGCTGCGTTCGACGAAGTCCTCCAGGTCCTCGAAGACGACGGGCAGCCCCGCCTGCTTGTAGAAGGCCAGATTCGCTTCGAAGACCGGCCGGTAGGTGGCGAGCGCCTCCTGCGAGGTACGGGCCACGCAGATGCCCGCCGTGCCGGCGCCGATCGCGATGTCGGCCGGGTCGTGACCGTAGTGCTCCCAGCGCTCGCGGTAGTGGCGGATCAACTCGGCGTAGGGCTCTATGGGGTTGGTGACGTTCGCGGAGAACAGCGGGTCGCCGTAGCGGGCGGCCAGGTCGACCGACTCCTTGCTGGTGGCGCTGCCGTGCCAGACCCGGATGGGCTGCTGGAAGGGCCGGGGCCACACCTCGGCGTCCGTCAGCGGCGGGCGGAAGCGGGTCTGCGCGGTGACCTTGTCCTGGCGCCAGATCCGCCGGAAGACCTCGTAGCTCTCGGCGTTGCGGTCCCACTGGTCCTCGGGCGTGACGTGGAACAGCTCGCGCTGGGCGGCGCCGTTGCCCTTGCCGATGATCAGGTCCAGCCGGCCCTCGGAGAGGTGGTCCAGGGTGGCGTAGTCCTCGTAGGCGCGCACCGGGTCGAGCAGACTCAGGGTCGTCACCGCGGTGAAGAGGCGAATGCGTTTCGTCAGCGCGGCCACATGGCTCAGTACCACGGTCGGCGAGGACGAGATGAACGGCCGCTCGTGCCGCTCCCCCACCCCGAAGCCGTCGAAGCCCAGCTCCTCGGCCAGCACGGCGTTGTCGAGGACCTCGCGGAAACGCTCATGGGTCGGCTTCTGTACGCCGGTGACCGGGTCCGGGCGATGCACGATCAGGGTGATGGCGATGAACTTCACGACGCCACCCGCTCGCCGCGGATGTCGTCCGGGTGCGCCAGGCTCAGGTGGTCCCGCAGGGTCGTGCCCTCGTACTCCGTGCGGAACACACCCCGCTCCTGGAGCAGCGGGACCACCTTGTCGGCGAACTCGTCCAGGCCGCTCGGGGTGATGTGCGGGACGAGGATGAAGCCGTCGGCGGCGTCGGACTGGACGAAGTCGTTGATGGTTTCGGCGATGGTGGCCGGGGAGCCGACGAAGTTCTGCCGGTTGCCGGTGTTGATGACCAGGTCGCGGATGGACCAGTCGTTGGCCGCGGCGAGTTCGCGCCACTCGCGGGCGGTGGCCAGCGGATCCCGGTACATGCGGACCTGGGCCCGGCCCTTGGAGATGTGATCGTCGCCGACGTCCGGGTCGATGTCGGGCAACGGCCCTTCCGGGTCGTACGCCGACAGGTCCCGGTTCCACACGAACTCCAGGTGCTTGAGGGCGGTGGCCTCGCTGACCTGCTGCCGGCGCACCTCGCGCGCCAGTTCCTCGGCGTCCGCGTCAGTGTCGGCGAGGGCGAAGGTCGCGGCGGGCAGGATGAGCAGCTGGTCGGGGCGGCGGCCGTACTTGGCCAGGCGGGACTTCACGTCCCGGTAGAAGGCCTGGCCGGCCTCGAGGGTGCCGTACCGGCTGAAGATGGCGTCCGCTTCCGCGGCGGCGAACTCGCGGCCCTCGTCGGAGTCGCCGGCCTGGAAGATGACCGGGCGGCCCTGCGGGGAGCGGGGGACGTTGAACCGCCCGTGGATGTCGAAGTGCTGTCCGGTGTGGACGAAGGCACCGGCCTTGGCGTCCCGCAGGAAGGTGCCGGTGGCCTGGTCGGCGAGGATCTCGTCACCGTGCCAGGAGTCGAAGAGCTCGTTCGCCGTGGCCAGGAACTCCTTCGCCCGGGAGTAGCGCTCCTCCTGCGGCAGGAATCCGCCCCGGCGGAAGTTCTCGCCGGTGAAGGCGTCCCAGGAAGTGACGACGTTCCACGCGGAGCGCCCGCCGGAGAGGTGGTCGAGGCTGGCGAACTGGCGGGCCACCTCGTACGGCTCGTTGAAGGTGGAGTTGATGGTGCCGGTCAGGCCGAGGTGCTCTGTGACGGCGGCGAGCGCGGCCAGCACGGTGAAGGTGTCCGGGCGGCCGACGACGTCCAAGTCGTAGATTTTCCCGCCCTGTTCCCGGAGCCTGAGGCCCTCGGCGAGGAACAGGAAGTCGAACTTGGCGCGTTCGGCGGTCCGCGCGAAGTGCGCGAAGGAGCTGAACTCTATGTGGCTGCCGGCCCGCGGGTCGCTCCACACGGTGGTGTTGTTGACGCCGGGGAAGTGGGCGGCCAGGTGGATCTGCTTCAGCGGCTTGCTCATGGTGGTGGACGTCCCTCGGCTCAGGCGGTGGCGGCAGCGGCGTAGCGGTTGGCGGGGCGGGCCAGGCCCAGCAGGCCGCGCAGGGTGTCGGCCTCGTAGGCGTGGCGGAAGGCGCCCCGGTGCTGGAGTTCGGGGACCAGACCGCGGGTGATCGCCGGGAGGTCGTGGCCGGCGACGGCGGGCCGCAGCCGGAAGCCGGTCAGCCCGGCGCTCTGCAACTCCTGGAGCAGATCGGCGAGTTGGACGGGCGTGCCGGTGAAGATCAGGGCGTCACTCGAGTACGGCTGTCCCGCGAGCGCGTCGAGCCGTTCCCGGCGGGCGGTCGCGGCGGCCGGGTCGGCGTCGAGGAAGACCACCAGGTCACCGAAGACGTGGAGCGGTTCGCCGGCTCGCCCCGCCGCGTTCTGCTCGGCGCGGATCTGGGCGACGATCGCGCGGGCCTCGTCGGCGTCGTACGGCGTGACGTAGCCGATGTCGGCGGCGCGGGCCACGAGCCGGAACGGGACGGTGTCGTGGGCGAGCGCGCTGACGATCGGTCGGCCCTGCGGCGGGCGGGGCGTGATGGAGGGGCCCTTGACGCTGAAGTGCCTGCCCTCGAAGTCGATGTAGTGCAGCTTGTCGCGGTCGATGAAGCGGCCCGTGGCGGCGTCCCGGATCTCGGCGTCGTCCTCCCAGCTGTCCCAGAGGCGGCGCACCACCTCCACGTAGTCGGCGGCCTCGTCGAAGAGGTCGGCGACCAACTCCCGTGTGTCCGGGTGGTCGTAGGCCTGGATACGCGGGATCGTACGGCGGCCGAAGTGCGCGGCCTCGTTCGGGCGGGCGGTGATCTGCACGCGCAGGCCGGCACGGCCGATGCTGACGTAGTCGAGGGTGGCGATCGCCTTGGAGATGTGGAACGGCTCCGTGTGGGTGGCGACCACCGTCGGCACCAGTCCTATGTGCCGGGTCAGCGGGGCGACCCTGGAGGCGATGAGGACGGCGTCGAGGCGGCCGCGGACCTGGTCGGTGCGCTCGTCCGGGTCCAGGAAGTGGGACGACTGCGGGCCGAGGCCGTCCTCGATGGTCACGAAGTCGAGGAGCCCGCGCTCGGCCTCCGCGACCAGGTCGGCCCAGTACGCGGCGGTGAACAGATCCCGGGGCCGGGCCACCGGCTCGCGCCAGGAGGCGGGATGCCAGCCGGTGCCGTCCAGGGCGACGGCAAGGTGCAGGGAAGAAGGAGGTGTTGAGGACACGAGTGGAGTGCCTTCCTGGAAGTCCGTGACGAGAACGCCGGCCCTCACACAGGGCTGGGCACGGCGGTGAAGGAACGGGTCAGGAACAACAGGGCGCGCCGGCTACGCGCTGGAGGTCGATGTGCGGCCGGGAGTGGAGGTGCACGGCGTGGAACGTGTGCGTCACGTCCGCGACCTCGCTCCACCGCTCCGAAGTGCCCATCTCGTCGTGAGTCACAACAGCCTTGGTCCAGGGTGTGTTCCTGGCGTGCGCACCTGAAGGATCGTCGTCCGGCGGCGCGGGGTGAAGCCGATCGACTCGTACAGCCGAATCGCCCTCGTGTTGGTAGCGGCGGCGTGCAGGAAAGGGATGTCACCACGGTCGCGGATACCCGCCGCGACGGCACGTACGAGTCGGGTCGCCAGGCCGCGGCCACGCTGCGCCGAGTCGGTGCATACGGCGCTGATCTCCGTCCAGCCGGGCACCCGTAGCCTCCCCCAGCCTTCGGCCGGGGGTACCCCCATCTCGCTTCGCTCGCCAGCCATGGCGATGAGACGCTCCCTGTGCCGGATGCCGAGGTGGGTACCGAGTACGACGGTCCGGGCGAGGAAGGGTCCTGGTCTGGTACGAGCGACCAGCTCCAGGATCTCCGGTACGTCGCCGGGCCCGAGCAGCACCGCCTCCGGGGCGGGCTCGGCACGCAAGGCGGTGTCGACCAGTTGGACGCCCCGTCCGCCGCCGAAACGACGTCCCAACCGACGGGGACACTCTCGACTTCCTTGATCCATACGATGGTTGCCGGTCCCACGAGCGCGCGCAGGTCGGCCCAGGCGGCCGGATCCGCAGGATCGGCGACGGCGGCGAACGCGTAGACGTCGGCCGGATAGCGGGCGGCTCGGCCCACCCTCCCCCAGCCTTCGCCCGAGGGGACCTCCATCTCGCTTCGCTCGGAGAAGTGGACGTGCGGGCCGGCCGGCGCGGCCCAGACAGTGTTGTCCAGAACGCGCATGCTCGGGATGACCAGGGCTTCGCCACCACAAGCGTCGATCGCATGTGACACAGGGCGGAATCCTTAAGGTTCGAAGACGGTCCGGGGCGGTCGCGCCTCGCACGGGGGCGGTTGAGGGGCGCGGAGGCCGTGCGTCTCCGCGCCCTGGACCGGCTACTTGTTGGTCTTGGGCAGGCCGGGCGGGTTGATCTCCGACTTGGTCACCGCCTCGTCGGAGAGGCCCCAGCGCTTCAGCACCTTCGCGTACGTCCCGTTCTCGATGACGTGGTCGAGGGCGTCGGCGAGCGGCTTGACGAGGCCGCTGTCCTTCTTGGTCGTGGCCGCGATGAGGCCCTGGAGGGTGGCGCCGGCGCCGGAGTAGGTGCCGACGACCTCGGTGCGGCCGGTGGTGGCCGCGTGGTAGGCGGCGGTCGGGTTGGGGCCGAGGTAGAGGTCGATGCGGCCGGACTGGAGGGCGAGATAGGTGTCGCTGTCGTTCTGGTAGTACTTGATGTTCACCGGCTTGCGGCCGGCCTTCTCGTTCTCCTTGCTCCACTCGATGAGCAGCTTCTCCTGGTTGGTGCCGCTGCCCACCGCGACCGTCTTGCCCGCCACGTCTTCGGGTCCGGTGACCTTCAGTCCGCTGCCCTTCTTCGCCTCGAAGCCCAGGTTGTCCTCGCGGTAGGTGGCGAAGTCGTACTTCTCCTTGCGTTCCTCGGTGACGGTGATGTTGCTGAAGCCGACGTCGTACTTGGCGCTGTCGAGGCCGACGAAGATGTTCTCCCAGGAGACCGTGTTGATGTGCAGCTTGAGGCCGAGCACGTCGGCGACCAGAGAGGCGATGTCGGGCTCGACGCCGATGACGGTCTTGTTGTCGGTGGCGAAGAAGGTCAGGGGCGCCGCGGAGCCGGACGAGTCGACGATCTCCAGGGTGCCTCTCTTGCGGATCTTCTCCGGGACCTCGGCGGCTATGGAGTCGACCTTGTCGGTAGTGATGCGGTTCTGGTCGGGACTGATGTTGATCTTCGTCTTGCTGTCCGACGTGGCCGCGACCTCGGTCGTGCCGCCGTCGTCGGGGTTGCTGCACGCGGCGAGGACGAGGGTGGTGGCGAGTCCGAGCGCGGCTGCGGCAGTGCGGCGGGTGATCGAGGTGGACATGGTCGTGCTCCTTGCTTGTGGAAAGGGGTGAGGGTTGGTCAGAGGACCTTGGAGAGGAAGGCGCGGGTTCGCTCGTGCTGCGGGTCGTCCAGGACGGCCGCGGGCGGGCCCTGCTCCACGACGACACCGCCGTCCATGAACACCACGGTGTCGGCGACCTCGCGGGCGAAGCCGATCTCGTGGGTCACGACGATCATGGTGGTTCCGGTGCGGGCCAGGTCCTTGATGACGTCGAGGACTTCGCCGACCAGTTCCGGGTCGAGCGCCGAGGTGGGCTCGTCGAAGAGCAGCACCTTGGGTTCGAGGGCGAGTGCGCGGGCGATGGCCACGCGCTGCTGCTGGCCGCCGGAGAGCTGCCGGGGGTAGGCGTCGGCCTTGTCGGCGAGGCCGACCCTGTCGAGGAGCCGGCGGGCTGTCTCCTCCGCTGCCCTGCGCGGGCGGCGCAGTGCGGAGACGGGCGCCTCGATCAGGTTCTCCAGCACGGTCAGATGCGGGAAGAGGTTGAAGTTCTGGAAGACGAACCCGATGTGGGTGCGCTGCTTCAGAACGTCCTTCTCCTTCAGTTCGTGCAGCTTGCTCCCGGAGCGGCGGTAGCCGATGAGTTCGCCGTCGATGCTGATCCAGCCGCGGTTCACCTTCTCCAGGTGGTTGATGGCGCGCAGCAGCGTGGACTTCCCCGAGCCGGACGGGCCGAGGATCACCGTGACCTCGCCGGCGCGGACCCGCAGATCGACACCGCGCAGCACTTCCAGCGGGCCGAAGCTCTTGTGGACGCCGTGGACGTCCACCATCACGTCGTCGACCGTCGGCGTCGCGTCCTTGACGGCCACCGTCACGTCGCTCATCGGCTGTCTCCCAAGGGCTTCAGGGGTACGACGGGCTGGTTGCGCTGGGTGGCGGCGGCGCGCAGGGTGCGGACGAAGCGGCGGGCGCGCTGGAGCGGGGTGGGCGGCGGGGTGCGGTTGGCGCCCCGGGCGTAGCGGCGCTCCACGTAGTACTGCGCGACCGACAGCAAAGAGGTCAGCACCACGTACCAGGCGGTGGCGACCAGCAGCAGCGGGATCACCCGGCCGTTGCGGCCGTAGATCACCTGCACCTGATAGAAGAGCTCGCCGATGGACATCACGTAAACCACTGAGGTGCCCTTGAGCAGGCCGATGATCTCGTTGCCGGCCGTGGGCAGGATGGCGCGCATGGCCTGCGGCAGCACGATCCGGCGGATCTGCCGCAGCCGGGGAATGCCCAGCGCGGCGGCCGCCTCCAGCTGCCCGTGGTCGACGGCGATGACACCACCACGCACGATCTCGGCGGCATAGGCGGCCTGGTGCAGCGTCAGCCCGATGATGGCGGCGCCCATGGTGCCGATGATGCTGTTGCTGTCGACGGACCAGAACACCGGGCCGAAGGGGATGCCGAAGCCCAACTCCTCGTACAGCGCGCTCAGGTTGAACCAGAACACCAGCTGGACGATCATCGGGATGGACCGGAAGATCCAGATGTAGGTCCAGGCGACGGTCTGCAGCACCGGGCTGCGTGACAGCCGCATGAAGGCCAGGACGGTGCCCAGGAGGAAGCCCAGCACGGTGGCGTACGCGGTGAGCTGAAGGGTCACGTAGACCGCCTGCACGATCGTCTCGGACAGCACGTAGTCGCTGAAGACGCCCCACTCCCACACTGGGTTGGTGGCCAGACCGTGCACGAACTGGGCGGCCAGCACGATCACGGCGACGGCCGCCACCCAGCGGGCGTAGTGGCGGGCGGGTACGACCTTGAGGAAGGCCGGATCGTCCGGGGCGGGCGGGGCTTGTGGGCCGGTGCCCGGGGTGGCCGCACCGGGCGGCGCGGTGTCGGTGGTGGATGCCATCGTGGTGTTCCTGCTCAACTCTCAGGTGTGCTCGGGCGGGTTGATCCGCGACGTCTCGATCGCGGAGGCGGTAGTGCCCCACTTCTTGAGGATCCGGGCGTAGGTGCCGTCCTTGATCAGCTCATTGACGGCTGCCTGGAAGGCCTCGGTGAGCGGGGAGCCCTTCTTGAAGGCGAATCCGACGTCGAGGCGGTGGAACTCGCCGAGGAAGGTGGTCTGCGACGCGGGCTGGGCCGCCTGGTAACGCAGGCCATTGATGGTCGACATGATCACGTCGATACGGCCCTGCTGGAGTGCGGTGAGGGTCGCCGCGTTCTCCGAGTAGACCTTCACGTCGTACGGCTTCTTGCCCGCCTTGGCGCACACCCCCTTCTGCGCGGTGAGGGTCGCCTCGAAGGTGGTGCCGGCGCCAGTGCCGATGGTCAGCCCGCACAGCTGGGTGAGGTCGGTGACCTTCTTGCCGAGGGCGGTGTTGGCCGTCTTCACCGCGAAGCCCTGGCCGTCGTTGATGTAGGTGACGAAGTCGATGGTCTTCAAGCGTTCGGTGGTGACGCCGAAGTTGCCGGTCCCGAAGTCGTACTTGCCGCTGCCCAGGGCGGGCAGGATCGTCTCGAAGGAGGCGTCCTGCCGCTCCAGCTTTACGCCGAGGACCTTGGCCACCGCGTCGGCGAGGTCGATGTCCTGGCCCGCCGGCGGCTTGTCCTGCCCGCTCGGGTAGTACGCCCCGGGCGGGAACCCGATCGAACTGCCGACGCGGAGCCTGCCCGCCTTGCGGACGTCGGCGGGGAGCAGGGCCGCGACGGAGTCCACCTGGCGTACCGCGGCCACCGGGTCGTCGGTCGGCGCGGGGGATGCCTGAGCGCCCGCCGATGTGACGCCGGAGGTGTCGCCGGAGCCACAGGCGGTCAGCGCCGGTACGGGCAGCAGAGCGATGGTCGCGGCGATGCGCAGGCGGGTTCTGATCGGGCGAAGGTTCACAGGTCGGCTGCCTTTCCCGTGCGTGCTGTGCGTGCTTCGGCCGGCAGATGCTTCTCGAAGGGCAGCGGGCCGATGGTTTCCGGGTCGACCTCGGCGTCGAACAGCGGTGTGTAGCCGGTGGCCAGGTACAGGCCACGGGCCTCGGGCTGGCGTGGCCCGGTGGTCAGGTAGATCCGCCGGTAGCCGCGTGCGCCCGCCTCGCGTTCCAGCTCAGCGATGACGTGCCGGGCAAGGCCGCGCCTCCGGTGGGCGGAGTGGGTCCAGATCCGCTTCAGCTCGGCTGTGGTCGCGTCGTACCGGCGGAAGGCGCCGCCCGCGACGGGCTCGCCACACTGCAGCAACAGGAGAAGCAGGCCGCCGTAAGGTTCGGTGAACTCCTCGTCGGGGTAGCGGGCGATTTCGGCGTGGGCGTCCTTTCCGTAGCGCGTGGAGTACTCGTGCCCGAGTTCGCGCAGCAGGGGTCTCACACGCGGATCGGAGACAGGGACATGAAGCACTGTCACATCCACTGCTGACGATGATGGCTGGGCTACGGAGGTCATTCGCCCACCGCCGCAAGGGTTTGCGTCCCGCGTGCCGCCCGCTCGGCGTCGCGCTTGGCGACCTCCTCGCGGACGATCGGGATCACATACCGGCCGAAGTCGATGGCGTCGCCCAGCAGGTCGTAGCCGCGCGCCGAGAGGATGTCGACGCCGAGGCCGTAGTAGTCAAGTAGCGCTTGGGCCACGGTCTCGGGCGTGCCGACCAGGGCGTTGGAGTTGCCCGCGCCGCCGGTCGCTGCGGCGGTCGGCGTCCACAGGGCCCGGTCGTAGCGCTCCCCCGCCTCAGCGATGGCGAGCAGCCGCTGCGAGCCGGTGTTCTGAGGCTGCGCGTGCCCGTTGTGGCGCTTGGTGATCGCCTCACCCCTCTCCTTGCGCGCCTTGATCGCGCCGACCGTGCGGTGGGCCTTCTCCCAGGCCAGCTCCTCGGTCGGGGCGATGATCGGGCGGAAGGCGACCTGGATGCGCGGCACGTCGGTGCGGCCCGCGGCCTTCGCGGCGGCCTTCACGTGCTCGATCTGCTCGGCGGTCTTCGCCAGGGGTTCGCCCCACAGGCAGTAGACGTCGGCCTCCGCGCCGCCCGCGGCGTACGCGGCAGGGGACGAGCCGCCGAACGACACGTTCGGGCGGGGCTGCTGGACCGGGAAGACGTCGCTGACGAAGTCGTGGAAGCGGTAATGCTCGCCCTCGTGGTCGAAGGGCTCGTGGGTGGTCCAGATCTTCTTGACGATCCGGATGTATTCGCGGGTGCGGGTGTAGCGCTGGTCCTTGGTGAGGGTGTCGCCCTCGCGGCCCTGCTCGTGGTCGTTGCCGCCGGTGATGAAGTGCACGGTCAGCCGGCCCTCGCTGATCTGGTCGAGGGTGGCGAAGGTCTTGGCGGCGAAGGTGGGGTAGGACACGTTGGGCCGGTGGGCGAGCAGGATCTGCAGGCGCTCCAGCCTGCTCGCGATGTACGCGGCGGCCGGCGCGGGGTCCGGCGATCCGGAGCCGTAGGCGAACAGCACCCGGTCCCAGCCGTGGTCCTCGTGGGCCCGGGCGAGCCGGAGCGTGTACTCCTTGTCGAACGCGGCGCCGGAGCGCGGGGTGGTTTCGGAGCCGTCGTTGGTGGCGGCGATGCCGAGGAACTCCACTGGCATGGGAGATGGCCTTTCAGGGTGCGGCGACACGCAGGCATGACGGAATTGCCTTACGTGCAGGCATGAGCGCACAGACCGTCAGGCAGACGGGTCGGTGCAGTCGTGACGACGTCGAGCGTCGGAGAAGCAGAGCTGCGGCAGCGCGCGTGAGGAGAGAACTCGGCCCGCGACGGGGTCACCGAGGGAGGGAAGGGCCGATCAGACGGCCCGCTGCCGAGTCAGGCGCAACACGCGGCGGACCACACCCGACCGAAGTCGATGTGATCGCGCGAGACCAAGCGCTGCTGGGCATTCATGCGACTAATTGAGCAGTACATCGTGGCGCCCGTCAAGCAGCGCCCGGATGCCGGACCGCCGGGACCGGCCCTGCCCAGGGCGCTGTTGACACATCGATGCCCTGGGCACATACGATCGACAGCGGGTCGGCCGCCCTGCGCGGCGGCCTCTCCGGCCGCGTTGAGGGACGCGGCGAATGTGACGACGCCGAGCCCCGGCCGCACCGTACGCACGTAGCGCCTGTGCCGTTGCGCTCCCTGCGAGTGCCACCGGGTGGTCACCCACGCCTGCGATCCCCTCCCCCGGAGAGCCTCTCGATGGTCACGCCTTCCGAAGTCACGCCAGCCCCTGCGCCGAAACCCCCGAAACGGGCGAGCGCGCCCGGCCCCAACGTGCCGCGGATCGTGCCGCGCCGGCACACCGGCCGGTGGCTGACGGCTGTCGTCGCGCTGCTGCTGTTCGCGATGGTGCTCAACTCCGTCGTCCGCAACGACGCCTTCCAATGGGCCGTGGTCGGCCGGTACTTCACCACCGCCGCCGTGCTCGACGGACTGCTGCTCTCCCTGTGGCTGACCGCCGTGGTGATGGTGCTCGGCTTCCTGCTCGGCACCGTGCTCGCGGTGATGCGGCTGTCGGCCAACCCTGTGCTGCGCACGCTGAGTTGGGGGTATGTGTGGATCTTCCGGTCCACACCGCTGCTGGTGCAGCTGCTGTTCTGGTTCAACATCGGCGCCCTGTATCCGACGCTGGGCATCGGCATCCCGTTCGGTCCGCAGTTCCTCTCCGTCAAGACGGTCAACCTCCTCGGCCCCACCCTGACCGCCGTCATCGGCCTGACCCTGCACGAGACCGCGTACGCCGCCGAGGTGGTGCGCGGCGGCATCCTCTCCGTGGACGCCGGGCAGACGGAGGCCGCCCAGGCGCTCGGCCTGAGCAGACGCCGCACCCTGCGCCGGATCGTCGTCCCCCAGGCGATGCGCTCCATCGTGCCCACGGCCGGGAACATGCTGATCGGCACCCTCAAGGGCACCAGCATCGTCAGCGTGCTGGCCGTGCACGACCTGCTGTACTCGGTGCAGCTGATCTACAACCAGACCTACCAGGTCATCCCGCTGCTGATGGTCGCCACCCTGTGGTACATCGCGGTCACCACGGTGCTGAGCGCGGGCCAGTTCTACGTCGAGCGGTACTACGCGCGCGGGGACTCCCGCGCCCTGCCGCCGACCCCGCTGCAACGGCTGCGCGGCCAACTGACCGCCGTGCGCCACCGACTGAGTGCGGCGACCGCTGCCGATGCCCGCCCGGCGATCGGCGGTGACCGGTGAGCAGCACCCCTTCGCCGGCTGTCCTGGTCGTCGTCGGCGCGGGGCCGCGCGCCACGGGCCTGCTGGAGCGGATCGCCGCGAACGCGCCCGAACTGTGGGACGGGTCGAGGCAGTTGCGCATCCACCTGGTCGACCCGCACCCGCCCGGCCCGGGACGTGTCTGGCGGCACAAGCAGTCCGCGCTGCTGCGGATGAACTCCATGGCCGAGGACGTCACCATGTTCACCGACGAGTCGTCCACCATCGACGGCCCGGTACGGCCCGGCCCCTCGCTGGCCGAATGGGCCGCCCAGTTCTCCGGCCGGAGCCCGCGTCACGCTCCGTACACCGAGCCCGCCGACCCGGAGGTGCTCGCCGAACTGCGCACCCTCGCCGGGACGGACTTTCCCACCCGCCGCGCCCAGAGCGCCTACCTGGACTGGGTGTTCCGCAGGGCGCTGGCCCAGCTGCCGCCCACCGTCACAGTCGAGTGGCACCCCACCACCGCGACCGCCGTCACCGGTTCCCCGAACGGCCCGCAGCAGGTGCACCTCGCCGACCGTGCCACTCCGCTCACCGCCGACCTGGTGATCCTGGCCCAGGGACACCTCGGCTCCACTCCCGCCGCCGAGTACCGTGACCACGCCGCCTTCGCCCGCCGACACGGCCGCTTCCACCTCCCGCCCGAGTTCTCCGCCGACGCCGACCTGTCCGCACTGCGCCCCGGCGAACACGTCATCCTGCGCGGCTTCGGCCTCGCCTTCATCGACCTGATGACCCTGCTCACCGAGGGCCGCGGCGGCACCTACCGCACCGAGCCCGACGGCACCCTCACCTACCTCCCGTCCGGCCACGAGCCCGTCCTCCACGTCGGATCGCGGCGCGGAGTGCCGTACCACTCCAAGACCCGCTACCGACTCCAAGGCCCGCGGCCCCCGCTGCCCCGCCACTTCGGCCCCGAGGCCGTCGACGCGCTGCTCGCCGAGGGACGCCCGCTGGACCTGCGGCGCGACGTGTGGCCGCTGATGGCCAAGGAGATCGGCTTCGGTCACTACCACGAGCTCTTCCACGCCCACCCCGAGCGCACCACCCTCCCCTGGCCGGACTTCATCGCCGCCTACGACCGTCTGGGCTGGTACGACGACGAGATGGCCGCTCTCGTCGCCACGGCCGTACCCGACCCAGCGGACAGGCTCGACTTCGAAGCCCTGGACCACCCGCTGGACGGCCTCACCTTCCCCACACCGAACGCCTTCCAGGACCACCTGCGCGACCACATCGCTCAGGACGTCACCCGTCGCGAGAACCCGGAGTTCAGCGCCGACCTCGGCGCGTTCCTCGCCCTGCTCTCCGTCTACGGCCAACTGCCCCGCCTCGTCGCCTCCGGTCGTCTCACCGCCCGCTCGGTCGCCGACGACCTCGACGGCTGGTGGCACGGCTTCTTCAGCTTCCTCGCCTCCGGTCCGCCCGGCTTCCGCCTGCGCCAACTCCTCGCGCTGTCCCGGGCCGGCATCGTCCACTTCCTGGGGACGCGTATCCGCATCGCCACCGACGAGACGAGCGGCACCTTCACCGCGACCAGCCCCACCGTCTCCGGCCACACCACCCACGCCACGGCCCTGATCGAGGCGTACCTGCCGGGCCCCTCCCTGGCACACACCGAGGACCCACTCCTGCGGGGCCTGTATCGGGAAGGCGCACTCGCCGAGGAGGTCATCGCCGACCCCACCCACACCCACCGCTCCGGCCTGCTCGCCGTCTCCCCCACAGACGGCCACGTCATCGACCCGTCCCTCGACAGCCCCCATCCCCGCCGCATCGCCCTCGGCGCCCCCACCAACAGCCGGGCCGTCGCCGCCTTCGCCCGCCCCCGCACCAACGCGCCGGCCTTCCGCCAGAACGACGCGGTCGCCCGCGCGCTCCTGCGCGCCCTGAGCGCCACCGAGGCAAAGACGGCAACGTCTCCGGTGGATGGCCGACCTCTCAAAGTGTGAGACCTTCCCTACTTTTCCTATGGAATTACTAGGGAAGCCTTGACTGTGTCCGCCGGGGGCGCACAGGATGATGAACATGTCCCGTAAGCAGCAACGACTCGTTCGTCGTCGGCATGTCGACTTTGGTCACGTCGTCAGTGCCGCCTGCTGCCGCGCGTAAGGCACGCGACTCGCACCTTCGCCCGTGCCGCTCCGCTCCCCCCTTCCCGGGCGATCAGGCGAATTCACCCACTGCGCCTGATGGCCCCACACACTTCTGAGGGACAACCGCCATGACCACGGCACTTCCAGCCCAGGCCACCCCACACGATCCGCCCCTCTCCGACACACCCCATCTTCGCCTGGTGGGCGATACCGCTCAGAGAGACACCCAGGGACACACTTCCGCGCCGCTCGTCGGCTACCTAGTGCTCGTCCCCGAGGGCACCGATCCCACCGAGCTCTTCGCCAAGGACAGGCCACGGCCCGAGATCCGACCGGTCGCCGCCGCAGGCTCGGCCCCTGTCCGGCGGACGGCGGACGACGTCGTCCGCATCGATCCGGCGCGACATGTCGCCGAGGTCGACGGACGTGAACTCGACCTCACCTACCTGGAGTTCGAGCTGCTGGCGCATCTCGTTCAGCATCCCCACCACGTGCAGACGCGTGATCGGCTGGTGGCCGCCGTCTGGGGCTACGACCACATCGGCGACGGCCGCACCGTGGATGTCCACATCGCCCGCCTGCGCCGCAAGCTGGGCGAGGCTCACCGGCACCGGATCGTCACCGTCCGGCGCGTGGGCTACAAGTACGTGCCCGACCAGCAGGAGAGCCCCAACGCCGCACACTGTGGCCGATCTTGAGGAGACAACTTCCATGGGCCTTGCCTCCGCGCCGTCCCGCCCCGTCTCGCCGTCCGACCGGACCGGGCCCGCGCACTGGCTGCACGTGGCCCGCGAGGCGGCGGACGACCTGGCCACGGACACCGTGGCCAGGGAGCAGGCGGGCAAGGCCCCGATCGACGAGGTGTCCCGGCTGCGCGAGGCGGGACTGCTGACGCTCCTGACGCCGGCCGAGTCCGAGGGAGGCGGCGCGGACTGGCCCACGGCCTACGCCGTCGTCCGGGAGATCGCCGCGGCCGACGGCGCGATCGGTCAACTGCTCGGCTGTCACTACTTCCTGTCGGGGAGCGCCCGGTTCTTCGCCGGGCCCGCCCTCGCCGCGCGGATAGACGAGCGGTCCGCAGCCGAACAGTGGTGCTGGGGCGGCGGTTTCGCGCGTCAGGAGCCGCCTCTGAAGCTGGCCAGGACCTCCAAGGGACTGGTGCTCGACGGTCGGCAGAGCTACACCACCGGGGTCCTGGTCGCCGATCGTCTCGCCGTGCGCGCCGTGCGGGAGGACACGGGTGAACCACTCGCCGTCGTGGTGGATCCCGCCCGTCGCGGTGTGGCGATCGACGGTGACGCCGACACTTTCGGCCAGCGGCTCGCGGCCGGCGGCAGCGTGGAGTTCGACGACGTACTGGTGGGTACCGACGACGTGCTCGGCTCCCTGTCCGCGGACGAGGACTTGCTGTCGCCCCGGGCCGCCCTGGCATCTCCGGTCGGGCGTCTGTTCTCCGCCCAGCTCCTTCTCGGCATGGCCGAGGGAGTGCTCGCCGAAGCCCGTGAGTACAGCAGGACGGGCCACGCAGCCTGGCACCCCGCCTGGCCGGCCGGCTCTCCCCAGGACCCGCAGGCGCTGACCGCCTACGGAGAACTCACCGTCCTCACCCGCTCCGCGTCGGCACTCACCGAGCAGGCACTGGAAGCCGTGCAGGGCGGCCTTGAGCGCGGCGAAGACCTCACCTATGACGAGTCCGCGGACATCTCCGCGCTCGTGGCCATGGCCGAAACCGCCGCGGCCAGGGCAGCGCAGGAGTCCACCACCCGCGCCCTCGATATCGTCGGCGCCCGCTCCATCTCCGCGCGGCTGGGCTTCGACCGGTTCTGGCGCAATGCCCGAACCCACACCCTGTACGAGCCCGTGACCCACCGGCTCCGCGATGTCGGGGAGTACTTCCTCAACGGCGCCCACCCTCCGTTCGCCCTGCCCGCCTGATCGGGAGGCGGGGACGTTCGAAGAGACCGATTCCGGAGATCGATTCCGCAGTCCCGCCCGTGCCTGAGCCGACCGATCTGCTGCCAGGATCCCTCGCTACCGGGGTGCTCAGCAGCCCTGTGGGTCGGCAGCCGGGAGCACGGCGGCGATACTGGCCGGGCATTCGAATCGGAGGCCTGCCGTGACATGGTCAACAGGGCTGGCCGGGCTGGTCGTCGGCCTGCTCATAGCGGTGGTGACCGCGCCGGTGGGCGTTTCGGGTGCGGTGTTCCTGCTGCCCGTGCAGTTGAGCGTACTCGGGGTGCCCAGCCCGGCGGTCACGCCCACCAATCTGCTGTTCAACGTGGTGGCCGGGCCCGGCGCCCTGCTGCGCCACCACCGCGAGGGCCTGCTGTACGGTCCGCTGACGCGCCGCCTGGTGACCGGCACTCTGCCCGGGGTGGTCATCGGCGCCGTGATACGGGTCTTCGCCGTACCGGGGGCCACCGTCTTCCGCCTTCTGGTCGCCGCTCTGCTGATGCCACTGGGCCTGTGGCTCATCGGGCGCACCCTCCGGCCCGCCCGGCCTGCCCCGACTGCGGAACCCTCGCCCCGGGGCATCACCGGACTGGCCCTGGTCGTCGGGGTCGTCGGTGGGATCTACGGGATCGGCGGAGGATCCATCCTCGGCCCCATACTGGTCGGCCGGGGCATGCCCGTCGCCCGCGTGGCACCGGCCGCCCTCGCCTCCACGTTCGCCACCTCCGTGACCGGGGCCGCGGCCTTCGCGCTGCTGTCCCTGACGGGCTCCGGTGACATCGCCCCTGACTGGTACCTCGGTCTGGCCTGCGGCCTCGGCGGACTGATCGGCGGCTACCTCGGAGCACACCTGCAACCTCGTCTGCCCGAAACGGCGCTGCGTCTCCTGCTCGGCGCCCTGGCCACCGTCCTCGGTGCCTTCTACGCCGCGCAGTCACTGCGCTGACGGCGGTGGCGGCGGCGGTGGCGGCGGTGGCGGTGGCGGCGCAAACGGCAGTCACCACGCCACCGCCCTTCCAGAGAATTGTGAACGCCGCGCTTCATTCACATGTCGGACTGTTGAGAATATAAGACGCATACGCAAGCGACATTGACCTGGCTGGATTTCGCTGCAACTCTCTTGGCTGTGAGCAAGTCCGAGACCCTCGCCGCGCGACTGCACGTCGATCTGCGACGTCAGGCCAGCGCCATCTGTGCCGCCGGTCGCCACACCCGCTGACAGGCACAGCTCCCCCTTCGCTCCATTTCACAGTCGGCTTCTGCGCGAGCCGCTGTTTTCAACAGACGTCGGTCCCTCCTCATAGCCATTTCTGCTGAGGTCTCTTCTCCGCCGTTCGACGTCTGCCTTTTCCTTGCCCCGTTTCCTGAACAGGACCTTTCCATGGCCACGACGGCATCGACCCGACGTCACTTCCTCACCCTGCTCGGTCTTTCGGCGGTGTCGGTGAGCTGCGGCACGTCCGCGTCCGGAGTACCGGCCGCCAAGGACCAGACCAGGACGCTGAGATACCAGGGCTGGGCCGGTCAGGTCACGTTGCCCGAGCTGGCCGAGGATCTCGGCTATCTGGAGGACGTGAAGCTGAAGTGGGTCGGCAACACGATCAGCGGACCGCAGGACATCCAGTCCGCGGCCACGGGTCAGGTCGACTTCGGCGGCGCGTTCAACGGCGCGGTCGTCAAGCTGGCCGCCAACAACGCTCCCATCAAGGCCGTCATCAGTTACTACGGCGCCGACAAGTACGCCTACAACGGCTTCTACGTCCTCAAGGACAGCCCGATCCGCTCGGCCCGGGACCTGATCGGCAAGAAGGT
This sequence comes from Streptomyces sp. NPDC059866, assembly GCF_042731325.1. NCBI lineage: Bacteria > Bacillati > Actinomycetota > Actinomycetes > Kitasatosporales > Streptomycetaceae > Streptomyces > Streptomyces sp. NPDC059866. Next base: position 210,533 of record NZ_JBHWJT010000019.1, read on the forward strand.
CGGGATGAACACCCTCGGAGCCCACTCCGAGGCCATGCTCGACATCTACCTTCAACGGGGCGGTCTGTCCCAGGCGGACATCGACAAGGTCGAGCCGCTCGTGGTGCCTCCGGTCAACACCGAGCAGTCCCTGCGCCAGAAGCAGATCGAAGTAGCCGTACTCGGCGGCATCCTGCGCGACAAGGCCCTGGAGACCGGCGGCGTCCGCCCACTGTTCACGGACTACCAGCTGCTCGGCGCGTTCAGCGCCGGCACGTACGTGATGACGGACCGCTTCCTGAAGCAGAACCCCGACACGGCCCGGACCTTCGTCACTGCCGTGGGGCGGGCCATCGAGTGGTCACGTTCCACTCCGCACGAGGAAGTCGTCGACCGGATGACGGAGATCGTGAAGAAGCGCGGCCGCAACGAGGACACTGCACCGCTGAAGTTCTGGCGGTCCTACGGCGTCGCCGAGACGGCGGGCCGGATCACCGGCAAGGAACTCCAGTTGTGGATCGACTGGCTGGCCGAGCGGGGCGACATCAAGAAGGGCCAGGTCACGCTGTCGGACCTCTACACCAATGAGTTCAACGACTACAAGAAGTCCTCCGCCGCGAAGAGCGGGAGCTGATCCCATGCCGGATTCCACCACGCATTCCACGACGCCCAAGATCGTGTTCGAGGACGTACGGAAGGAATTCACCGTCAAGGACCGGACGGGGACCGGGCAGACCACCCGGTTCACCGCCCTCGACGGTATCGACCTCGAGATAGCGGACGGCGAGTTCGTCGTCCTGGTCGGTCCCAGCGGCTGCGGAAAGTCGACGCTGCTGGATCTGCTCGGCGGCCTCACCCACCCCACTGGCGGGCGGATCCTGCTGGACGGCGAACCCGTCACCGGCCCGGGCCTGGACCGGGGCATCGTGTTCCAGCAGTACGCGCTGCTGCCGTGGCGCACGGCGCAGGGCAACGTCGAGTTCGGCCTGGAGGCCACCGGCGTCCCGCGGCGCCAACGAGCCGCACGCGCCCGGGAGTTCCTGGACTTGGTCGGCCTGATCGGGTTCGAGGACCGCCATCCGCACGAGCTGTCGGGCGGAATGCGGCAGCGGGTGGCGATCGCCCGCAGTCTCGCCTACGACCCCGACGTCCTGCTGATGGATGAGCCGTTCGCCGCGCTGGACGCCCAGACCCGGGAGTCGCTCCAGGACGAACTGCTGCGCATCTGGCAGCGCACCGGCAAGACCGTCGTCTTCATCACCCACGGCATCGACGAGGCCGTCTACCTGGGGCAGCGCGTCGCCGTCATGACGTCCAGGCCCGGCCGGATCAAGCAGATCGTGCCGGTCGCCCTCGGCTCCCGTACGGCGACGGACGACCTCCGCTCCAGTCCTGAGTTCGCACGGCACCGCCACGAGATCTGGTCGCTGCTGCACGACGAGGTGGCCAGGGCCCAGCAGTTGGAGAAGGAGGAGGCCTCCGTATGAGCTCCACGACCGGCACGACCGCAGAGAAGACCGACGCGACCCACGCGACCACCACGACCGACGCGGCGAACACGACAGAAACCGTCCAGGCACCTTCCCTCACCAAGTCCGCCGAGTCCGCCACGTCCCCTGAGGCCGGCACATCCACCGCGCCCACGCCCGGCGCCTCATCACCCCCGGACGCGCGCCGGGCTCCCTCCCTCACGGCCCGTGTCCGCCGGACGGCGCTGCGGACGGTCCGCCGACTGCCGTACCTGCTGCTGAAGGGGGCGACCAAGTCCGCGGCCATCGTGGCCCTGCTCCTGCTGTGGGAGATCGCGCCACGAGCCGGTCTGGTGGACCGGACCTTCCTGCCGCCGTTCAGCGAGGTTGCCGACGCCTGGTGGGGGCTCGCCACAGACGGTCAGCTCGCCGACAACGCGCGCGCCAGCCTGGCGCGTTCGTTCAGCGGATTCGGTATCGCCGTAGCCGTCGCCGTACCGCTCGGGCTGCTGATCGGCTGGTACCGGCCGGTCGCCGACCTCCTCGGACCGCTCCTTGAGGTGTTCCGCAACACCGCCGCCCTGGCCCTGCTGCCGGTGTTCGTACTGCTGTTGGGCATCGGCGAGACCTCGAAGGTCTCCATCGTGGTGTACGCGTGCACCTGGCCGATCCTGCTCAACACCATCAGTGCGGTCCGCCACGTCGATCCGACCCTGCTGAAGCTGGCGAAGTCGATGGACCTGTCCGCGCCCCGGCTGTTCCAGAGGGTCATCCTGCCGGCCTCGGTGCCGGTGATGTTCACCGGCATCCGGCTGGCCGGAGCGGTGTCGATCCTGGTGCTGGTCGCCGCCGAGATGATCGGTGCCAAGGCGGGCCTCGGCTATCTGATCAATGCCTCGCAGTACAACTTCGCGATCCCGCAGATGTACGCGGGCATCATCACGATCTCCGCCATCGGCGTGGTCTTCAACCAGTTCCTGGTGACCGTCGAGCGACGGCTCAGCTCCTGGCGCGTACCCGCGGGCGGCTGACCTGCCCGCCACCGCCCCTCCCCTCTCCCCCTGTCACCCGCTCCTCTCGCCCCCGATCCGAGGAACCCCATGACCGCGCCCAGACCCCGTCAGCTGCATCTCAACGCCTTCCTGATGAACGCGGGCCACCACGACGCCGCCTGGCGGCACCCGCGAACCCAGCCCGAACGCGTCACCGACCTGCGCTACTTCCAGCACCTCGCGCGCACCGCCGAGCGCGGTCTGCTCGACTCCGTCTTCCTCGCCGACGGACTCGCCCTGTGGGGGAAGGTCCGCCACAACGCCCTCGGCGGCTTCGAACCGCTCACCCTGCTGTCGGCCCTGGCGGCGGTCACCGAGCACGTGGGCCTGATCGCCACCGTCTCGACCACCTTCAACGAGCCCTTCCACACCGCCCGCAAGTTCGCCTCCCTGGACCACATCAGCGGCGGCCGGGCCGGCTGGAACATCGTCACCTCCGGCACCGTGAACGAGGCCCGCAACTTCGGGCAGGACGAGCACCTGGAGCACGCGCTGCGCTACAAGCGGGCGCGGGAGTTCGTCGAGGTCGCCACCAAGCTGTGGGACAGCTGGGAGGACGACGCGATCCTGCTCGACCGTGAGCGCGGCGTCTACGCCGACACCGACAAGGTGCGGGAGATCAACCACCGCGGGGAGTACTTCGGGGTGCAGGGCCCTCTGAACGTACCGCGCACCCCGCAGGGCTACCCGCTGCTGGTGCAGGCCGGTTCGTCGGAGGACGGCAAGGAGTTCGCCGCCCAGTACGCCGAGGCCGTCTTCACCGCCCAGCAGACCCTCGCCGACGGCCAGGCCTTCTACAAGGACCTCAAGTCCCGGCTCGCCCGATACGGCCGTACCAGGGACCAGCTGCTGGTGCTTCCCGGCATCGCGCCCGTCATCGGCTCGACCGAGGCCGAAGCCCGCGCGCTGGAACAGGAGTTGACCGAACTCCAAGTGCCGGAGTACGGGCTGGCCCAGCTGTCCGGCATGCTCGGTACCGATCTGACCGGGCTGCCGCTGGACGGGCCGCTGCCCGAACTGCCGCAGGAGCGGGACATCAACGGCAACAAGAGCCGCTTCACGCTCGTCGCCGAACTCGCCCGCCGTGACGGTCTCACCCTGCGTGAGCTCATCGCCCGCCTCGGCGCCGGACGCGGCCACCGCGTCTTCGCCGGCACTCCCGAGCAGATAGCCGACGGGATCGAGGAGTGGTTCACCGAGGGCGCCGCCGACGGATTCAACATCATGCCGCCCCACCTGCCCGGCGGCCTGGAGGACTTCGTCGACCACGTCGTACCGATCCTGCAGCGGCGCGGGCTGTTCCGAACCGAGTACACCGGCCGCACCCTGCGCGAGAACTACGGCCTGGCCCGCCCCGCCAACCGGCTGACCGCGACAGCCACAGGAGAGGAAGTGGCCGTATGACCGGTCTCGACCTCACCACGGACGTCCTGGTGGTCGGCGGCGGCCCCGCCGCCACCTGGGCCGCGCTCAAGGCGGCCCAGGACGGGGCGGACGTGGTCCTCGCCGACAAGGGCTACTGCGGCACCAGCGGCGCCACCGCCTCCGCCGGAACGGGCGTCTGGTACGTCCCCCCGGAGCCCGCCGCGCGCGAGGCGGCCATGGCGAGCAGGGAGGCCCTGGGAGGCTATCTGGCCGACCGGCGCTGGATGGCCCGGGTGCTGGACCAGACGTACGCCGGGGTGAACGAACTGGCCGCGGCAGGGCGCTATCCCTTCCCGACCGGAGCGGACGGAAAGCAGCTCAGAAACGGCCTCCAGGGGCCGGAGTACATGCGCAGGATGCGGATCCGCGTACAGCGGGCCGGGGCGCGCGTCCTCGACCACAGTCCGGTCACCGAACTGCTCATCGATCCCTCCGGGGCGGTCGCCGGGGCCCGGGGGCACCGGCGGCAGGCCGGTCAGCCGTACCGGGTGCGTGCCGGGGCGGTCGTGCTGGCCACGGGCGGCTGCGCGTTCCTCAGCGGTGCTCTGGGCTGCAACGTCAACACCGGCGACGGTGCGCTGTTCGCCGCGGAGGCGGGCGCGGAGCTGTCCGGGATGGAGTTCTCCAACGCGTACGGCATCGCGCCCGAGGGAACGTCCGTCACCAAGACCGCGTTCTACTCCTTCGCGACCTTCTACCACGAGGACGGCACGGTCCTGGAGGGCGCGGCCAGCCAGGGCGGCCGGTCCGTGATCGCGCGTGCGCTGCTCAGCGAGAAGGTGTACTGCCGCCTGGACCGGGCGGACGAGGCGGCCCGGCAGGCGATGCGGCTGGCCCAGCCGAACTTCTTCCTCACCTTCGACCGGCTCGGCATCGACCCCTTCACCCAGCGCTTCGCCGTCACCCTGCTCGCCGAGGGCACCGTGCGCGGCACCGGCGGCATCCGCATCACCGGCGACGACTGCTCCACCACCGTCCCCGGGCTGTACGCGGCCGGGGACGCGGCGACCCGTGAGCTGATCTGCGGCGGCTTCACCGGCGGCGGCAGCCACAACGCCGCCTGGGCCATCTCCTCCGGCATCTGGGCGGGCCGGGGCGCCACCCGCCACGCCCACTCGCTCGGCGTACGCGCCGCCACGAGGCGCCTGGTGGCCGCGGGCGGGGCCGGGCTCCGACCCACCGGGCCCCCGGGACCGGCCGACGGCTTCCGCGAGGTCGTCACCGCGGTCCAGGGCGAAGTGCTGCCGTACGAAAAGAACTACCTGCGCCACGGCGACCGGCTCACCGCCTCACTGAAGGTCCTCGACACCGTGTGGGCGGAGTCCCGCGCCTCCCTGCACGCCGAGGGCGGGGACACGATACGGGCGAGGCAAGCGGTGGCGATGGCGGCACACGCCCGCTGGATGTACGCGGCCGCGCTGGCCCGTACCGAGACCCGCGGCATGGCCAAACGGCTCGACTTCCCCGCGCAGGACCCCGGCCAGCACCACCGCATCATCACGGGCGGTCTGGACCGGGTGTGGACCCGTGTCGAGCCCCTGACGAACGCGTCGGCCACGTCAGCCGCACCCCTGGAGGTGGCTTCGTGATCGAACTGGTCTCGGCGGAACGCTGCATCGCCTGCGACAAGTGCATCAAGGTCTGCCCGACCGACGTCTTCGACCGAGGCGAGGACGGCATCCCCGTGCTGGCCCGCCGCGACGACTGCCAAACCTGCTTCCAGTGCGAGGCGAACTGCCCGGCCGACGCCCTGTTCGTCGCGCCCCTGACCCATCCGCTGCCCGACGACTCCACCGGCCGGGACGAGGACCACCTGGACCGTACGGGGCTGCTCGGCAGCTACCGCCGGCACATCGGCTGGGGACGGGGCCGCACACCCGGCGCGCTGCGGGCCATCGGCCCTCCCCTCAGCCCGCCGGGGTCCCAGGGAAGCTCCCTGCCCATCACCTCCTGACGACCTCCCGACTGATCACCCCTCGAAAGGACACCCGCGCATGACCACCAGCACCGCCTTCGACATCCGCAGGATCGGCGGCCGTATCGGCGCCGAGATCCTCGGCGTGGATCTCTCCACCGACCTCGACCCCG